>JAJZNE010000170.1:0-29058 GCA_021847995.1 Pseudomonadota bacterium
TGTTCATGCTGCTGGTGCTGGCCTTCGCCGCCTGGGGCATCGGCGACGTGATCCGCAACATCGGCCGCGGGGGCGCGCCGGCGCAGGTCGGCAGCCGGCGCATCGACTATCCCGAGTTGCAGGAGACCTATCAGCGCGAACTCGCCCAGCTCACGCGCCGCATCGGCAACAACGATCCCTCCGTCGAAATCCGCCGCAGCGTCGCCATGCAGGCGATCGAGCAGGTGGTGACGCAGACCGCGCTGGCGGTGGAGGCGGATCGTCTGCGTCTTGCCGTGCCCGACGACGCGCTGCGTCGCACCGTGTTCGACATGCCGGCCTTCCGCGGCAAGGAGGGCACCTTCGATCGCGCGCTGATGGACAGCGTGCTGCGCAGCAACGGACTGACGGAGCAGCACTTCCTCGCCCTGATGCGCGACCAGCTGATGCAGCAGCAGATGTTGCAGGCGGTCGCCGCCGGCGCCGCGGCGCCGGACGAGATGGCGAAGCAGGTCTATATGTTCCAGCATGAGAAGCGCGTCGCCGAGACGGCTGATATCCCGCTCGCCGCCGCGGCACCCCCGTCCCCGCCCACCGACGCGGAGTTGCAGCGCTGGTGGGCCAACCATCCGGACCGCTACAGCACGCCCGAGTACCGCCGCATCAAGGCGATCGTGCTGTCGCCCGACACCGTGGTCAAGGACGTGCAGGTCTCGGACGACGACCTGCGCGCCGCATGGGACCAGCAGAAATCCACGTTCATCACGCCCGAACGCCGCAGCGTCGATGTCATACTGACGCAGGACGAGGCGGAGGCACAGGCCCTCGCCGCGCAATGGCAGGCCGGCGCCGACTGGACCGAGATGCAGGCGGCGGCAGCGAAGATCGGCGCTGCACCGGTCGAGCTCAGCGACGCGACGCGCAGCGAATTCCCGGCCCCCGAACTCGGCGATGCCGTGTTCGCGACGCCCGAGGGCACGGTGCCGCCGCCGGTCCACAGCGCGCTCGGCTGGCACGTGCTGAAAGTGACCAAGGTCACACCGGGCCAGTCGGAAACCTTCGAACAGGCACGCGAGGCGCTGCGCGCCCGCGTCGCCGCCGCGAAGGCGGCCGACCTGATCTATGACCGCGCCAACCGCATCGACAATCTGCTGTCCTCCGGCAGCTCGCTCGATGCGCTTCCCGGCGATCTCGGCGTTGCCGCCATCACCGGCACGCTCGATGCGCAGGGTGACACGCCCGAGGGCAAGCCGGCGCCGATCCCCGGCCCGCCGCCACTGCGCCAGGCGCTGATCGCGGCTGCGTTCCAGGAAAAGCCGGGCGATCCGCCGAAGCTGAGCCAGGCACCGGCGGGGCCGGACGGCGTGCAGGCGTTCTTCGCCGTCAGCGTGGAGTCGATCACCGCGCCGAAACCGCGCCCCTTCGACCAGGTGGCGGCGCAGGTCCGGACCGACTGGACCGCCGATCAGGCGCGTCGCGAGCAGGAGACGGTCGCGGCCAACCTGCTGCACAGCGTCGAGGGCGGCAAACCGCTCGCCGAGGCGGCGGCTTCCCTCGGCCTCAAGGTCGAACGCACGCCGCCGGTCGGGCGTGATGCGCCGACGCCGGGGGTGCCGACGGAACTGGTGGTGCCGCTGTTCGGGCTGAAGAAGCCGGGTGAGGCGACGATGATCGAAACCAGGGACGGCTTCATCGTCCTTGCCCTCGCGGCGATCGAGACTCCCGACCCGAAATCCGATCCGGCTGGCTGGGCCGAGGTGAAGACCGCACTCGGCCAGGCGATCGGCGCTGATCTGCAACAGGTGTTCGCCGCCGCCGTGCGCGACCGGGCAAATCCCAACATCAACCCGGCCGCGATCGAAACGCTGGCCGGCGGCGGTGAATGAGAAGGGCCGCGCCATGCAGGATGCCGCCGAGTTTGCCGCCTTCCGCGCCGACTACGAGCGGGGCCGCGGCCGGCTGGTCTGGCGGCGCAGCATCGCCGATCTGCTGACCCCGGTCGCGGCCTATCTCAAGCTTGCCGAGGGCAGGCCCAACGCCTTCCTGCTGGAGAGCGTCGAGGGCGGCGCCGCGCGCGGGCGCTATTCCATCATCGGCCTCGCCCCGGACCTGATCTGGCGCTGCCGCGGCGGACGGGCGGAGATCAACCGGCACGTCCGCGCCGCGCCCTACGCCTTCGCCGCCGATGACCGCGCACCACTCGACAGCCTGCGCCGGCTGGTGGGCGAATGCCGGATGGAGGTGCCGGCCGGGCTGCCGCCGATGGCGGGCGGGCTGGTCGGCTATCTCGGCTACGACATGGTCCGCCAGATGGAGCGGCTGCCGGAAAAGAACCTCGCCGACATCGACGTGCCGGAAGCGATCATGCTGCGGCCGACGCTGTTCGCGATTTTCGACAACGTGACCGACCTGCTCACCCTCGCCGCCCCCGTCCATCCCCGTCCCGACATCGCGGCCGACTCGGCCTGGACCGCAGCGGAGGCCGCGCTGGCGGAGGCTGAGGCGGCGCTCGCCCGTCCGCTGCCGCTGCCCGCCCCGCCGGTGGCGCTGCCGCCGCTGCCCGATCCCACCTCCAACTTCACCCGCGAGGGGTTCATTGCCGCGGTCGAGCGGGCCAAGGAGTATATCCGCGCGGGCGACGTCTTCCAGGTGGTGCCGAGCCAGCGCTTCACCGTGCCGTTTGCGCTGTCGCCCTTCGCGCTCTATCGCGCGCTACGGCGGATCAATCCGGCTCCGTTCCTGGTGCATCTCGATTTCGGCAGTTTCGCCGTGGTCGGCAGCAGCCCGGAAATCCTGGTGCGGCTGCGCGACGACACCGTCACCATCCGCCCTCTCGCCGGCACCCGCCGCCGCGGTGCAACGCATGAGGAGGATCAGCGGCTGGAGGCGGAACTGCTCGCCGATCCGAAGGAGCGTGCCGAGCATCTGATGCTGCTCGATCTCGGCCGCAACGATGTCGGGCGCGTCGCCGAGCTCGGCACGGTGCGGGTCACCGAGAGTTTCGCGATCGAGCGCTTCAGCCATGTCATGCACATCGCCTCGGAAGTCCAGGGACGGCTGGCGCAGGGGGCCGATGCGATCGACGCGCTCATCGCCGGCTTCCCTGCCGGCACGCTGACCGGCGCGCCGAAGGTGCGGGCGATGGAGATCATCGAGGAACTGGAGCCCACCCGGCGCGGCATCTATGCCGGTTGCGTCGGTTATTTCGCGCCCGACGGCACCATGGACACCTGCATCGCGCTGCGCACCGCAGTGGTCAAGGACGGCACCATGCATGTGCAGGCCGGTTGCGGCGTGGTGGCCGACAGCGACCCGCAGGCGGAATGGGAGGAGACGCGGCAGAAGGCCCGCGCCCTGTTCCGCGCCGCCGAGGCAGCCGTCACCTTCGCCGCCGGCGGACCGGCCTGACCGGGCGGCGGGCCGGAACGATCTGTTGCACGCCGATACCGGCTTGATTAACGTTCCGGCAAAGGAAAGCCGAATAAGGCACGCTGCATGGATCAGCTGGCGCTCGCGCCGTCGCGCCCGCCCGACGCCGCGCCGGAGTCGCCCGTCGCTCCGTGGGACCCGGTGCTGCGCCTGATCGCCGCCGAGGTCGATGCGGCCTTCTATCTGGCCGCCAACCCCGACGTGGCCGCAGCCGGCATCGAACCCGCCGAGCATTACTGGCGCATGGGCTGGCGCGAGGGCCGGGATCCCAGCCCCTGGTTCAGCACCGGCTTCTACCTTGCCGCCAACCCGGACGTGGCGGCAGCCGGGATCAATCCGTTATGGCATTATCTTGTCCGCGGGCGCGTCGAAGGGCGCGCCCCGTGCGAACCCGGCGGCCCGTGGCGGGAGGAGCTGGACCGGCCGCCCCTCCGTCCGACCCCGGTCGCCGCGGGCGCAAGACGGCTTGGCGCGGCGGGACTTCGCCGGCTGCTCGCCAATGCCATCGCCGGGGCGCGCGGCTTCGTGCTTGCGGTCAGCCACGACCGCTACATCGACATCGCCGGCGGCACGCAACTGCTGATCGCCGACGAACAGCGCAAGGTGAACGGCGATTGCGGCACCTATCTGCATCTCTCGCCGACCACGGCACGGCTCGGCCTGGCACCGGCCGGCGCGGACCCGGAATGGCTCGGCGTGACGCTCGACGGGACGTGGCGCGGCATCGTGCAGCTTGATGTGCTCACCGCTCTGCTCGCCGACCTGCCGCCCGACATGACGCGACTGCTGGTCATTCATGCGCTGCATGGCTGGCGGACGGAAAGCGTCGCGGCGCTGGCGGCGGCGCTGCGGCCGGCGCATGCCGTATTCTGGGCACATGACTACGGCGCCGCCTGCGGCAATCCTCGGCTGCTGCGCAACGACATCGCTTCCTGCAACGCCCCCTCCCCGGCCAGCCTCGGCTGCCGCATCTGCCGCTACGGCGACGATCGGCCGGCGCATCTGGAGCGGTTCGGTGCCCTGTTCCGTGCCGTGCCCATGCGCGTCATCGCTCCCTCGGCCATCGCCGCGGAAACCTGGGCGCGCGCGGCGGCACTGCCGGTGGCAGACGTGCAGGTGCATCCGCATGTCCGGCTTGTTGCAGAGGCCGTGGTGGCCGGACCGCTGGAAGGGCCGCTGCGGCTCGGCTTCATCGGGGGCGCCGATTATCACAAGGGGTGGGGCCTGTTCCGCGACCTGCTCGGCCAGGCGCGCCGCCGCGGCGACCGCTGCTTCTATCAGTTCGCGACGCCCGACTTGCTGCGCCCGATGGATGGGTTGATCCAGGTGGCCGCCCATACCGGCGCCGCGTCGCCGCACGCCATGACGCAGGCATTGGCCACGCACCGGATCGACCTGGTGCTGGCGCTCTCCCCCTGGGCGGAAACCTTCAGCTATGCGGGGCATGAGGCGCTGGCGGCCGGCGCCGATCTGGTTGCCCTGGAGAGCGGCGGCAATATCGCCGCCCTGGTGCGCGGCCTGGGCCGTGGCGTGGTGCTGGCGGATGGCGCCGCGCTGGCCGATTTCGTGCTCGGCGAGGAGGCCACCGCTTATGTCGCGCGCCGCCGTGCCGCCGGACGTCCGCTGGCGTGGCTCGATCATTGCGGCTCGACCGCAACGCTCGCGCTCGACGGCGAGGCGGCGGCGACCGACGATCCGGACCTGCATCTCGTGCTCGATGGACGGCGCATCGACGGCGGAGAGAGCGGCGCAGGCTGGCGCTTCGTGCTCCCGCCCGGGGCATCGCGCAGCCGGCGCGTGCGCCTGCGCTCCCGTCATGTCAGCACGGCGTGGGAGGCGGGCATGGCGGACGATCGCCGCCTCGGCGTGGCAGTGCGCGCGCTGACGCGCGACGGCGTGCCGATCGAACCGGCGCGGCTTGGCAGCGGCTGGCACGCACCGGAACCGGGGCTGCGCTGGACCGATGGGGACGCGACAGTGACGGTCGGCACGGCGCGGGTGCTGGAGGTGGAAATCGTCAACCTGCTGCGCTACGGGCGCGTCGCCCTGTTCGCATCGGATCGAAGGTGATCTGCTTCACCAGCCTGACGCTGAGCTATCTGCCGCGCGCGCAGGTGCTGGCCGAGACACTGCGGGCCGCGCATCCGCGCTGGCGGCGCTGCGCCGTCCTGGTCGATCGGCCGCCGCCGGGTTTCCCGCTCGCCCAAGCAGCCGCCGGCTTCGATCGCGTGATCCTCGCCGCCGACCTCGATCTGCCCGGGTTCGCCGGCTGGATCTTTCGCCACGACGTGGTGGAAGCCTGCACCGCGGTGAAGGGCGCGATGCTGTGCCGAATGCTGGCGGAGGGCGCCGATGCCGTGGTCTATCTCGACCCCGATATCGCCGTGCTGCACGGTCTGCCGACGCTGCGGGCGCGGTTGCGCACCGCATCGGTGTTGCTGACGCCGCATCAGCTCAGCCCCAACGACGCCCCCCTCGCCATCGCCGACAACGAGTTGGCGGCGCTGCGCTACGGCGTTTTCAATCTCGGCTTCCTGGCCGTGCGCAACGATGCCACCGGCCGAGATTTCGCCCAGTGGTGGGCGGCACGGCTGGCCGATGCCTGCTACGACGAGCCTGAACACGGCCTGTTCACCGACCAGAAATACTGTGACCTGGTCCCGGCGCTGTTCGACCGCGTGGCGATCGTGCGTGATCCCGGCTGGAACGTGGCAAGCTGGAACCTGAGCCGCCGGCGTCTCGCCGTCACCCCCCTCGGCGATATCACCGCCGAAGGGCGGAAACTTGCCTTCTATCATTTCACCAAGCACGGCGGCGTCGGTGACGCGATGACCGATCGCTATGCCGGCAGCAACCACGTTCCGCAGGAGTTGTGGCGCTGGTACGGGCGGCGTCTGGCCGCCCACGCCCACCCGTCGGTGCCGGCGGACTGGTGGCATTACGGACAATTCGACGACGGCACGCCGATATCACGCCGGGCACGCAGGCTCTATCGCAGCCGTCCGGACCTGATGGCCCGCTTCGCCGATCCGTTCACCGCCGGTCCGGAGAGCTACCGCGCCTGGCTTGCCGCCCACGCGCCGGAGGCGCTGCTGCGCGAGGCGGCCTGACGTCAGGCCGCCGTCTGGTGGGGAATCCCCTTCTCCTCCAGAAGGCCGGTCAGCTCGCCAGACTGGAACATCTCGGTCACGATGTCGCAGCCGCCGACGAATTCGCCCTTCACGTAAAGCTGCGGAATGGTCGGCCAGTTGGAGAACTGCTTGATGCCGTCGCGCAGCGCCGCATCCTCCAGCACGTTGGCGGTATGGAACGGTACCCCCAGATGCGTCAGAATCTGCACGACACGGGCAGAAAAGCCGCATTGCGGAAACATCGCGTTGCCCTTCATGTAGAGCATCACAGGATGCTCCGCGATGTCGCTCTGGATACGCTCGAAGACAGGGTTGCTCATGCCTGGGTTCCTTGCTCGGGGACGGAGGTTTGCAGAGCCAGCGCGTGCAGTTCCGCCCCCATGCGGCCACGCAGCGCGGCGAACACGATCTGGTGCTGTTGCACCCGGCTCTTGCCGCGGAACGCCTCGCTGACCACGGTCGCGGCGTAGTGGTCGCCATCACCGGCCAGATCCTCGACCGCGACGAGCGCGTCCGGCAGGGCGGCCCTGATCAGGGCCTCGATCTCGTTCGCGGCCATCGCCATGCGGAGCCCTCCGTCAGCCCTGCGCCTGAAACTCCCGGCCCTGTTCCAGCCAGTCCGGCAGGAAACGCTCATGGGCCTGGCGAAGCGTCATCAGGGATATTGTCGCGCCGTCCGGCAGTGTCAAATCCCCCCCGCCGGTGGTGCCGAGGCGCCTTGCCGGCACCCCGGCGGCGAGCGCAGCGGCGACCAGCGCCGCCCCGTCGCCGACGGCGAGCACATAGCGTGCCTGCTCCTCGCCGAACCAGAAGCCGTGCGGGGTGAGGCCGTCGGGGCCGGGCAACAGGGCCGCCCCGACATCCCCGGCCAGCACCATTTCCGCCACCGCGACCAGCAGCCCGCCATCCGAGACATCATGGCAGGCGGCGACGCCTCCGGCACGGATGCGCGCGCGCACGAAATCGCCGACGCGCCGCTCGGCGGGCAGATCGACCTGCGGCGGCCATCCTGCCGCCTGCCCCGCCACCTCGCGCAGCCACAGCGACTGTCCGAGATGGCCGGTGGCGGCACCGAGCAGCACCAGATCATGGCCGGCAGGCAGAGCGATGCCGACCGCCTGCGCCGCATCCTCCATCACGCCCAGGCCGCCGATCGCCGGGGTCGGCAGCACCGATCTGCCGTCGGTTTCGTTGTAGAGGCTGACGTTGCCGCTGACCACGGGGAAATCGAGCGCGCGGCAGGCGGCAGCCATGCCGGTGACGGCGGCGACCAGTTGGCCCATCACCTCCGGCCGTTCGGGATTGCCGAAATTGAGGTTGTCGGTGAGCGCGAGCGGCGTGGCGCCGACCGCGGTAAGGTTGCGCCATGCCTCCGCCACCGCCTGCGCGGCGCCCTGCGCGGCATCGGCGGCGCAGTAGCGTGGCGTGCAGTCGGTGGTGAGCGCGAGCGCGCGCGCATGGCCCTCGATCCGCACCACCGCGGCATCGGCGGCGCCGGGACGCTTCACCGTCTGCCCACCCACGGTTGCATCATACTGGTCCCAGATCCAGGTCCGTGCGCAGAGATCGGGGCAGGCGAGCAGGCGCAGCAGTGCCGGTGCAAGGCCGGCCGGGTCGGGCAGCCGGTGCAGCGGCGGCGGCGGTGCCGGCGGCGCGGTCGGGCGGCGATAGAGCGGTGCCTGATCGGCGAGTGGGGCGAGCGGGATGTCGGCCTCGATACGGCCACGGTGGCGGACCACGATGCGTCCGCTGTCGGTCAGCCGGCCGATGACGGAGAAATCCAGCTCCCATTTGGCGAAAATGGCGCGCGCGAGCGCCTCCCGCTCGGGACGCAGCACCATCAGCATGCGTTCCTGGCTTTCCGACAGCATCATCTCATAGGCGGTCATGCCCGCTTCGCGCTGCGGCACCGCATCCAGATCGAGCGCGATGCCGACACCTCCCTTGCCTGCCATTTCGACCGATGAACTGGTCAGGCCGGCCGCGCCCATGTCCTGGATGGCGACGATCGCATCGGTCGCCATCAGCTCCAGGCATGCCTCGATCAGCAGCTTCTCGGTGAACGGGTCGCCCACCTGCACCGTTGGCCGCTTCGCCTCGCTGTCCCCGGCGAAGGCGGCACTCGCCATCGTCGCCCCGTGGATGCCGTCGCGTCCCGTCTTGGAGCCGACATAGACGACCGGATTGCCGACACCGGCCGCAGCAGAGAGGAAGATGCGGTCGCGGCGGGCAACGCCCACGGTCATCGCATTCACCAGCGGGTTGCCATTGTAGGCGGGATGGAAATCGACCTCGCCGCCGACGGTCGCGACACCGACGCAGTTGCCGTAGCCGCCAATGCCCCGCACCACGCCATCGACGATGTGGCGCGTGCGCGGATGCGCCGGATCGCCGAAGCGCAGGGCGTTCAGGTTGGCGATCGGCCGCGCACCCATCGTGAACACGTCGCGCATGATGCCGCCGACGCCGGTCGCCGCGCCCTGGTAGGGTTCGATGAAGCTCGGATGGTTGTGGCTCTCCATCTTGAACACGGCGGCAAGGCCGTCGCCGATATCGACGACGCCGGCATTCTCCCCCGGCCCGTGGATCACCCAGGGCGCCGTGGTGGGCAATTGCCGCAGCCAGAGACGGGAGGATTTGTAGGAACAGTGTTCCGACCACATGACCGAGAAGATGCCGAGCTCGGCAAGTGTGGGCGTGCGGCCGAGGATCGCCAGCACGCGGGCGTATTCCCCCGCGGCGAGGCCGAATTCGCGCGCCAGGGCGGCATCAACGGTGCGCGCGGTCATGCGGCGGCGAGGCTGTCGAACAGGGGTTTGCCGTCCTCTCCGCCGAGCAGCGGATCGACCAGATCCTCGGGGTGCGGCATCAGGCCGAGCACGCGCAGGTTCGGGGACAGAATGCCGGCGATGTCACGGGCGCTGCCGTTCGGATTGCCGACCGGCGGCGCATAGCGGAAGGCGACCAGCCCCTCGCCCTCCAGCCGGTCGAGCGTCGCCGGGTCGGCAAAGTAGTTGCCGTCACCATGTGCCATCGGCGCGCGGAACACCTGTCCGCGCTGGTAGTGCGACGTGAAGACGGTATCCCCACGTTCGACCCGCAGGCAGCAATCGCGTGCGATGAAGCGCAGATTGGCGTTGCGCAGCAGCGCACCGGGGAGCAGGCCGGCCTCGGTAAGAATCTGAAAGCCGTTGCAGACGCCCAGGATGTATCCGCCGCGCACGGCATGCGCACGAATCGCGGCCATGCAGGGCGAGTGTGCGGCCATCGCGCCGCAGCGCAGATAGTCGCCATAGGAAAAGCCGCCCGGAATAACGACGACGTCGATGCCGGTGAGATCGGCCTCTCGGTGCCAGATCATGCGCGGCGGACGGCCGAAGCTGCGCGTGAGGGCGATCGCCATGTCACGCTCGCGATTGATGCCGGGAAACAGCATGATGGCGGCGTTCATCGTCTCAGCCGATCTCCACCCGAAAGCTCTCGATCACGGTGTTGGCGAGCAGCCGCCGCGCCATCTCCTCCGCCTGCGCGCGGGCACGCGTTGGATCGGCTTCGTCGAGATCGAGTTCGATCACCTTGCCGGCACGCACCTCCGCCACGCCGGTGAAGCCGAGCGCGTGCAGCGCCTGTGCGATCGCGCGGCCCTGCGGATCGAGCACCCCTGGCCGCAGCATGACGGTGACGGTGGCTTTCACGGCCGCAGGCCGGCACCCGGCGTGACGATGCCGAACCCGCGGCGCATGGTGCGCGCCGTCCCGGGCCGGCGGATCCGCAACGACAGGCCGATGCCACGTCGGAGCGGCGCGGCCTCCAGCCTGTCGATCCCGTCCGGCATCCGCCCGACACTTTCCTGCACGCGGACGGGTGCCGCGAGCATCACCCCGTCGCTCATTGCCGGTCGCTCCCCGCTCCTCTCATTGCATCGTCTCCGGACCCTTGAGGTCGCGCATGCCGGCTTCCGGCAGGATACCGAGCCGCTTTGCCACTTCCTGATACGCCTCCTCGACACGGCCGAGATCGCGGCGGAAGCGATCCTTGTCCATCTTCTCGTTGGTCTTGGCATCCCACAGACGGCAGTTGTCGGGGCTGATCTCATCGGCCAGCACGATGCGCATATCCTCGTTGTCCCACAGCCGGCCGAATTCCACCTTGAAATCGACCAGCGTGATGCCGACGCCGAGAAACAGGCCGGTCAGAAAGTCGTTAATGCGCAGCGACAGCGAGATGATATCGTCCATGTCCTGCGTGTTCGCCCAGCCGAAGGCGGTGATATGCTCCTCCGACACCATCGGGTCGCCGAGCTGGTCGTTCTTGTAGTAGTATTCGATGATGGTGCGCGGCAGTCGCGTTCCCTCCTCGATGCCGAGACGCTTCGACAGGCTGCCGGCGGCGACGTTGCGCACCACCACTTCGATCGGGATGATCTCGACCTCGCGGATCAGCTGCTCGCGCATGTTGAGACGGCGGACGAAATGCGTCGGCACGCCGATCTCGGCCAGCCGCAGCATCAGGTATTCGCTGATGCGGTTGTTCAGCACGCCCTTGCCGGTGATGACGCCGCGCTTCTGGGCATTGTTGGCGGTGGCATCGTCCTTGAAATACTGCACGAGCGTGCCCGGCTCGGGCCCCTCGAACAGGATCTTGGCTTTGCCTTCATAGAGTTGGCGGCGGCGGGCCATGACGCGGTTCCTGTGGCGCTTCCCCGGGGCCGGTCCCCGAGGCGCCGCGAAGGCCACGACACGCTGCCGCGCCACCGCGGCAGGCGGTGCGGATCGGCTATAGCAGCCGCGTGACCATGATGCCACGCCCCCACGCCGCAGGCGGATTGGCCCGGGCTTTGGCCGCTTCAGGCGCGATGCGGGGTGGCGCGCGGGCTGGCGCCGCCACACCGGCGGCCGGGGGCCGGCCGCTCCGGCATCAGCGCCGGCCGAGCCAGGTCAGCACCGTCAGCAGCACGGAGAGCAGCACCGAGATCAGCAGCGTCGAGCCGAACGGGGCATAGATGCGCAGGCCCGGCCGTTCAATGCGGATATCGCCCGGCAGGTGGCCGAGGCCGGTGCGCGCCAGCCACGGCCAGATCACGCCCAGCAGCAGCAGCACCGCGCCGAGGGTGAACAGCACCCGCTGCATGCTCAGGGCGTCCAGTCGCCGCGGGTCGGAACGCCGGGGGTGGTGCGCGGCCGCGGGTTGAAGTCCACCGGCGGGGGATCGACCGGCGCGCCGTTCACATAGTCGGTGGGCGTTATGCCGAGCGCCCGGCACCCCGCGCCGCCTTCCTGCGGCAGGGTGGTGATGGTCTCCCGCGGGATCGCGGCATAGACGCCCGGCAGCGGCTTCGCCGCCCCGCGCAGCCGGTCCCCATCGAACGCCTCCGACAGGTCACTCATGTCCTCCTGCGTGTCGGCGGGGCCGAGCGTGTCTTGATGGAACGTGGCCGCCTGGCTGCGGCCGAGCGCGAAGCCGCGCTGCTCGTCGGGCAGCTCGGCGAGCGGCGTCAGCGCGAACAGTCGCTCGATGAAACGGATCACCGAGCTGTGCTCGGCATAGGCATGGGCGATCGTGTGGGCGGCGGCGAAGGGGGAGATCAGGATCGCGGGTATCCGGGCCCCCCCGGAGAGCGGCAGTCCGTCGGGGCCGAGCGAGCGCACACGCGGCGGCACATGGTCATAGAGGCCGTCCGTCTCGTCATAGACGATCACGATGGCGGCATGGTCCCAGTAGGGGCTGGCGGCGATCACGCTCACGGCGTCGGCCACCATCGCCTCGGCAATCTGGGAATCGGAATAGTTTGGATGATCGTCATTGCCGCCGAAATGGGCACGTACCGCGGGATTCGGGTCGAGCGGAAGCAGGCCGTCGTTGTTGTAGTAGCCGCCGCGGACATAGAACACGCCGCCATCGGCCGGCAACGCCCGTGCGGCAAGGGCGCCGAAGAAATCCTCCAGCCCATGCAGGCTGGCCCGCAGGCGCGGATTGTCGGCGAGATAGCCGAAATACTGCGGCGCATTGTGATGCACGACATAGGAGCCGTGCGGGGGATGCGCGACACCGTCCGGCGTCGCCGTGCCGTCGAACGGCTCGCTGCCGTAGCCCTGCTGGAACCAGCCCCAGGGCACGGCGCGGCCATGCGCGGCGATCGCGCCGATATCCTGCTGCACGTCGGCGAGGTCGGTCCCCGGCTCCGGGTCGGCCTGCGTGATGGCGCCGATGTCGGCGCCGGCAAAGGACAGCGGCAGGGTGGCGAAGGTAAGGTTCTGCTGCCCGTCCGCCCGCTTGCGCCGCGTGCCATAGGGCGGCGGGTCGGGAGCAGGATCGGCGGCCGAGCCGCCATAGGGTGGCGGGTCGGCAATGTTGGGCAGCGTCAGATGCACTGGATCGGCTTCGGCCGGATGCAGCGCCCACTGGGTTTCCCCGGTCTGGCCGGCGATCATGGCGATGGCGTTGGGGGTGGAGGGGCCGATCGTGGTCTGATGAAAATTGTCGAACAGCACGAAGCGGTCGGCAAGCCGCCAGAGCAGCGGAATGGTGTCGCAATCGGTATGCGACATCGCCAGTTCCGCCGCCTGTTTCTGTGCGAGAGTCGGCGGGGATGCCGGCAGCACGCCATCCGGCCCGACGATTTCGGCATCGACGCTGGCGTCGCCGCGGTAATAGAGCTGCTCCTGCGCCAGGGCGCTCGCGTCATTGCGGGCGATGCGGTGCGTTGCCGTGTCGAGATGCATGGCACGCAGCAATCCCTGATGCGAATGGTCGCTGCTGGCGATGTCGGCGGGATAGAGCGGCACGCGGTTGCCGTGCGCATCGGTGACGCTTTGCGGGATCAGGAACGGCGAGATATCGGCGAAACGGCCGTCGGTGTTGCGCAGCCGCTGCACCGCGCCGGGCAGATCGCGCCTGAGCCGCCCGTCCGCGAACAGCCCGTCGGCGCCCGGATAGGTGCCGAAATAATGGTCGAAGGACCGGTTTTCCTGGAAGATGATGAAGACATAGCGCACCTGTTCGCGCAGCAGGCGCCATTTCTCCTCCGCCGCCATCGGGGCGGCGGCGGCGGGGCGGAATTCTGCCGCCCCGGCGGTCCCTGCCGCACCGGCACGAAGCAGTTCGGCGGCCCCGGCGCCCGACACGGCCCAGGCGAACAACGCCCAGGCAAACAGCGCCCAACCCACCGCCGCCGCCGGCAGACCCCGGCGGCGCAGCGACCATCGCCTGGTCCTGGCGCAGCAATGACGATGCAGGCAACCCGGTTTCATGGTCCGTTCCATCTGACGGGACTGATAGGCCCGGAGGAAACTGGTAAGCCCGGAGGAATTTGAACCCCCGACCCCGGATTGAAAGTTCCGGGCGGGATGTCCGGGCGGTAGGCAACGGGCTGCTCCGCGGCGTCCGCAGGCGCGGTGAGGCTGCTGCGCGCGAAATCTTCCCCGGCGATGTCGCCGCGGCGCAGCGCGGGATGCAGCCGCTGCAGGATGCTGAAGATGGCGCTCGCGGCCGGGTCGATGGTGCGGCTGGCAAGGTGCCGGACGGTGTAATCCCCGATGAATTTGAGGCCGGCGCCAGGCGACCGAGAAATGTTGGACTCGCCGGCTGCCCGCTCGCCGGGATTGGCACGCTCCACCTGGGGCGCGGCGCGGAGCGTCTGCGGCCGATGCACGGCGAACATGCCGCGCAGCCGGGGGCAAGGATCGCGCGCGTCCTGGAACAGCGTCCCGGCTCCGATCGCGACATGGACGAAGGGCAGCGGGTCGGCCCAGCCGGAGCGGGCCGGCATGACGTCGATCTGCACGCGGGCGCGGGCTTCGGGGGTCGGTGCGGCCATAGCACAGGGACGTTACGCCGTCTGCGCCGCGGCGGCCAGAAGATTGCCGCCGCGGGTCTGGCTGCCATCTTCGGCGACGCCAAGATGACTACCGCGCTGCTCGATCGCCTCACCCACCACTGCCACATCCTCGAAACCGGAAACGACAGCTTCCGCTTCAAGGCCAGCGCCAAAACCACCACACGAGAAAAGGCAAAGCAGTGACTTGACCGCATCCGGCTCAGGGGGAAGATGCACCCCAAGGCGGGTCACTTCCTGGTGGAAATCCCGGGTCAAATCTCGGTGGAAGACAACGCCTCGGGATCGAACCACTGCTGGAGCCGATCACGCCCGACCTGACAGGCATCGGTTGGGTAATCTGCGGCGGTGAGAGCGGGCCGGGCGCGCGTGACATGGACCCGGCATGGGAGCGGGCGCTACGGGACCAATGCGCGGTGGCTGCCGTGCCGTTCTTCATGAAGCAGATGACGCGGAAGGCGCCGATCCCTGACGACCTCATGGTGCGACAGTTCCCCCTCACCGCACACGAAGTCGCCCTGACCGCCGCCTGAGCCGCCCGACCGGCAGCGCGACGGGGGCAAAAGAGTGGGCAAAATGGTGGTATGTAGGGGGGTAATCGGGGTGCATCCGCGCAGCACCCTCCCCCATACCGAAAACCGACGCGCCAGCCCTTTCCGCACGCCCATTCCTGACCAGCCTGTAACCCAAGCGGCGACAACCGCGAACACCGGACGAAAGGGCCGGATAGATGTCCTTTTCTCCTCCACGCTGTGCCTATCTGGAAATAATGACGGAGGAGGTGCCCGAGGCGAAGGCGGAGCGCGCGGCAGACCTGCTCCGCCCCCTATCAGCCGCATCAAAGGGGACAGAATGGGGGACAACTCGGCTTGTCGCCCGGAAAGCCGCGGAAATGCATGGGGTTCTGGCGGATGGGGTGGGATTCGAACCCACGAACCCTTGCGGGTTGGCGGTTTTCAAGACCGCTGCCTTCAACCGCTCGGCCACCCATCCCCCGGTCGCAACCCAACCCTAGCCCGCCACCGGCCGCCGGCTCAAGAACCCGGTTGCCCTCCGGTCCGGCGCCGCGTAACGAGACCCTATGAGCACGTCCGGGTTTGACTGCCTGATCGTCGGCCGTGGCATCGTCGGCCTTGCCCATGCCCTTGCCGCCAGCCGGCAGGGGCTGCGCGTCGCCGTGATCGACCGCGAAACCCGTGCGGTCGGCGCCTCGGTGCGCAATTTCGGCTTCATCACCGTCACCGGACAGCAGGCCGGGCTGACCTGGCGGCGCGCCCGGCGGAGTCGCGACATCTGGGCCGACCTCGCCGCCCAGGTCGGCATCCCGGTGCAGCAGCGCGGCCTGCTGATGATCGCACGACGGCGCGAGGCGCTCGCTGTGATCGAGGAATTCGCCGACACCGCGATGGGATCGGCCTGCCGCCTGCTGCGCGGCAAGGCACTCGCCGCCCTCGCCCCCCCGCTCAGGCGCCGCCTGCCGGGCGCGCTCTACAGCCCGCACGAGCTGCGCGTCGAAAGCCGCGATGCCATCCCCCGCCTCGCCGCCTGGCTGGCCGCGGCGCAGGACGTGACCTTCCTGCCGCGCGCCGTGGTGCATGCGGTCGAGCATGGCAAAGCCGTCACCTCGCTTGGCCCGATCGCCGCGCGGCACATCATCGTCTGCCCCGGCCCCGACCTGCTGACCCTGTTTGCGGAGGAGCATGCGCGGCGGCAGACCACGCTGTGCAAGCTGCACATGCTCCGCCTCGCCGCCCCCGGCTGGCGGCTGCCGGCGGCGGTGATGAGCGATCTCGGCCTGCTGCGCTACGCCGGCTATGCCGATTGCCCGAGCCTGCCGGCGCTGCGTGGGCGTATCGCCGCCGAGCAGGCGCCCTGGCTTGCCGACGGCATCCACCTGATCGCGGTGCAGAGCGCCGACGGCACGCTGGTGGTCGGCGACAGCCATCATTACGACCCCTCCCCCGACCCGTTCCAGCCGCGCGACGTGGACGACCGCATCCTGGCCGAGCTTGGTGCCGTGCTCGACCTGCCGGCGCCGGAGGTGGTGGAACGCTGGACCGGCCTCTATCCCTCGGGCCCCGAACCGGCCTTCACTGCGGCACCGCTGCCGGATGTGCGCCTTGTCAACGTCACCGGCGGCACCGGCGCCAGCACCGCCTTCGCCATCGCCGAGGAAACGCTGGCCGACTTGCTCGGCCTGCCGCCGCCCCCCCATGTCGCCGAAAACCCGCCGCCCTGACGGGGCTGCAGCGGGCGGCCGAGCGCACGGACGCGGAAAAAAGACGCGCCCTGCCGCTTGACGCGGTCAGAGGAACCAATCTAGAACGGCGTCAGGTTGCCGGTTTGTTCGCCACTGCTGCCCGGAGGCGCCTGAATGCTGACCCGCAAGCAGCATGAGCTGCTGATGTTCATCGACCGCCATCTCAAATCCACCGGCTTCTCCCCCTCCTTCGAGGAGATGAAGGAGGCGCTGCAACTGCGCTCCAAGTCCGGCATCCATCGCCTGATCTCGGCGCTGGAGGAACGGGGATTCCTGCGCCGGCACCATCACCGCGCCCGTGCGCTCGATGTCGTGCGGCTGCCGGAGGATGTGATCGCGCGGGCCGCCGCCGCAGTGCCGGCGGAGGCACCGGGATTCGCGCCCAACGTCATCCGCGGCGATTTCAGCGCCCGCCTTCAGGGCGTGCGGGCGGCGAGCGAAGCGGGTGCGGTGCAACTGCCGCTCTATGGCCGCATCGCCGCGGGCCTGCCTATCGAGGCGCTGCGCGATGCCGGCGCCCAGGTCGAGGTGCCGATCGCCCTCCTTGGCAACGGCGAGCATTATGCGCTGGAGGTGGCCGGCGATTCGATGATCGATGCCGGCATCCTGGACCGGGATGTGGTGGTGATCCGCCGCGGCGAGATGGCGGAAAACGGGCAGATCGTCGTCGCCCTGGTCGATGATGTCGAGGTGACACTGAAACGTCTGCGCCGGCGCGGCAATTCGGTGGCGCTCGAACCGGCGAACCGCGCCTATGAGTCGCGCATCCTGCCGTCCGACCGGGTGAAGGTGCAGGGGCGGCTGGTCGCCCTGCTGCGCCGCTACTGAGGGGGCGGCGGTACCCACGGCCTGGTGCCGCGCGCCGCCCGGTCCGACAGCACCCGAACGCCGCCGGGATCGAGCCAGACCGCATAGGCGCCGTCCCGCCACAGGCTGAAACGGTCGATCGTCGGCGGGGCCGGCGGCGGACAGCGCGGCCGGATTGGCTCCAGGCTGATCCGCACCGCAGCACCGCAATCGGCTGCCGCCGCGGGGGCGAACAGCAGCGTCGCGACCGGCCCGGCGGGCAGCCGGCGGAGGGTGCAGGATTGCGCGGTGCAGGCCAGCCCCCCCTCGGGCGCATCGGGAAAGGCGCGCGGCGGCCCGGCGGCCCACAGGCGGCGCCACGCATCCAGCGTGAAGCCGGCCGCTCCGGACCGTTCCTGCACATAGACCGCACCGTTGGCATGCACGCCGAGCAGCCGCCCGTCGGCCGCGATCAGCACGTCCGGCGGACGCCAGACGGCGGGGGAAAGCAGGCCGGCCAGGATTACCGGCACGCCGGCCAGCCGCACAAGCGTCCGCCACAGGCCGAGCCACGCCATCCCCAGCGCCACCAGCCCGAGGCCCCAAACCGGCATGTGAGGCACCGCGAACACCGCCGCCGGCAGCGCGGCGACACTGCGGCCGATCCATAGCACCGCCCCCACCCCCCAGCCCATCGGACACAGCGCCACCGCCTCCTGGTGCAGCGGCATCAGAGCCAGTGCGATCAGGCCTGCGGGCATGATCCAGAATGCCGTCAGCGGCACCGCGGCGACGTTGGCCAGCACGTTGTAGAGCTGCACCTGTCCGAAATGATACGCCGCGAACGGCGCCGAGGCGGTGCCGGCGAGCGCACTGGTCAGCGCCAGCGCCGCCACATGATGCACGAACCAGCCGCCGGCGGCGCGCAGCCGCGCCAGCGCCGGACGCAGCGCCTCGTAACCGACGATCAGCGCCAGCACCGCCGAGAAGCTCATCTGGAAGCTGACGCCGGTCGCCTGCGCCGGCAGGATCAGCAACAGCGTCGCCATGGCGAGGCCGAGACCGCGCAGCGAAAACGCCCGCCGCCCCGCCAGCACGCCGAGCGTGACCAGCGCCGCCATCGCGAAGCTGCGGATGATCGGCACATGCGCGCCGGTCAGCAGCATATACGCCCCGCCCGCAGCCAGCGCCGCGACCGCCGCGATCGGCTTGGTCGGCCAATACAGCGCCGCCCGCTCCGATGCCGCCAGCGCCGCGCGCACGGCGCCGAACACGAGGCCCATGACGATGCCGATATGCAGCCCGGCAATGGCAAGCAGATGCGCGAGCCCCGAGTCGCGGAACGCGGCGCGGTCGGCCTCCGGGATCGCCGCGGTCATGCCGGTGAGCAGGGTGATGCAGATGGCGCCGCGGTCATCGGGCAGCACCGTCGCGATTCGGGTCGCGATCGTCTCGCGCAGGGCCTGCAGCCGCGCCCCCCACCCCGCCGGCGCGGCATGCGCGATCGTCGTCGCACGGGTCAGCGCGTACCCGTAGGCGCCGAGGCCGGCGAACCAGGCATCCCGCTGCACATCCCATCCGCCCGGCCATGCCGGAGGCTCGGGCGGGCTGAGGCGGGCGCGCAGGCGCAGCACGTCGCCGGTCTGCGGCATCGCCGGATCCTCCGGCCGCAGCCGCAGCCGCACCCGGCGCGGCAGTTCCGGCCCATCGTCGAAGCGCGGCGCGGTGAGCGTCACGCGGATACCTTCCGGCAGCGGCTCGACCGCGCGGACCACGCCGGTCACCACCACCCCCCGCTTCGGCACCGCCATCGGCAGCGGGGCAATGGCGGCGGCGAACTGGGCGGCGGCGAAGCCCAGCGCGGCAGCGATCGCGCACAGCGCCACCGCCCGCGGCACCTGCCAGCGTCGCGAAACGGCGAGCAGCAGCACGGCGCCGAGCAGCAGGAGCCAAACGGCCCGTCGCGGCGGCTCCGCGAGCAGGGTGAAATAGGCGAGGTTGCCGGCCAGCATGAACAGCGGCAGCCACAGCGCGAACCGCCCGCGCTCGGCCGCAATCCAGTCCACCAGCGCGGCGTGCGCCGGCAGACGGAAGGCAGCCCGCCCGCCCGCTGCGATGACGTTCCGGGACATCGCATCCGACTATGCCGCCGCCCCGCCGCCGCCGCAACGAAGGCATCGTCGCGAAGGCATCGGGAGAGAATTGATCTGCGTCATCGCTGCATCACTTCGTTCGGCCGATGCTGCGCGGCATGGATGGACCCATGCTCCGGCTGCCGGCAGCGTTGCGGCGCGATCTCGCGCTGCTGGTGGTGTGCAAGCTTGCGGCGCTCGCGGTCCTCTATGCCCTGTTCTTCGCCCCCTCGCACCGGCCGGCCATCGATGTGGCAGCCCGCATCGCCGGTGCGCCGGCAAACCCGTAGGAGCCAGCATGGACGTGGTCGCGCTCTCGCGCCTGCAGTTCGGCCTGACGGCCATGTACCATTTTCTGTTCGTGCCGCTGACGCTCGGTCTCTCGGTGCTGCTCGCCATCATGGAGGGCGTCTATGTCACCACCGGCCGGCCGGTGTGGCGCGACATGGTGCGGTTCTGGGGCATGCTGTTCGGCATCAATTTTGCCATGGGCGTCGCCACCGGCATCACCATGGAATTCCAGTTCGGCACCAACTGGGCCTATTACGCCCATTATGTCGGCGACATTTTCGGCGCGCCGCTCGCGATCGAAGGGCTGATGGCGTTCTTCCTGGAGGCGACCTTCATCGGCCTGTTCTTTTTCGGCTGGGACCGGTTGAGCCGCGTGCAGCATCTGCTGGTCACCTGCCTTGTCGCACTCGGCACCAATCTTTCGGCGCTGTGGATCCTGATCGCCAACGGCTGGATGCAGTATCCTGTCGGCGCACGCTTCAACCTCGCGACGATGCGCATGGAGGTGACGGACTTCTCCGCGGTGCTGCTCAACCCGGTGGCACAGGCGAAGTTCGTCCATACCGTTTCCGCCGGCTATGTCACCGGCGCGATGTTCGTCATGTCGATCAGCGCCTGGTACCTGCTGCGTGGGCGCAACCGCGGGCTCGCCGTCCGGTCGATCACCGTCGCCGCGAGTTTCGGTCTTGCCGCCGCGCTGTCGGTGGTGGTGCTGGGCGACGAGAGCGGTTACACCGTCGGCCAGAACCAGAAAATGAAGATCGCCGCGATCGAGGCTATGTGGCGGACGGAGGCCGCACCGGCCTCCTTCACCCTGATCGGCCTGCCCGACCAGGCGACGCACGTGACGCATGCGGCGATCCGCATTCCCTGGGTGCTCGGCCTGATCGCGACCCGTTCGCTCGATGGCCGCGTCGAGGGGATCGAGCAACTGGTTTCCGACGCGACCGCGCGCATCCGGAGCGGCATGGTGGCCTACGCGGCGCTGCTGGCCCTGCGCGGCACGCCGCACGACGCCGCGGCAGCGGCCGTCTTCGATGCGCATGTCGGCGATCTCGGCTATGCGCTGCTGCTCAGGCGCTACACGCCGAACGTCACCGATGCGACGGAGGCGCAAATCCAGGCGGCGGCGTGGGACACGGTGCCTCCGATCGCGCCCCTGTTCTGGACCTTCCGCATCATGGTGGCGCTCGGGTTCTATTTCATCGCACTGTTCGCCACGGTGTTCTGGCAGGCTTCGGCGCGGCGGCTGGAGCGGCATCGCCGGCTGTTGCGCCTCATGCTGTGGTCGCTGCCGCTGCCCTGGATCGCCGCCGAACTCGGCTGGTACGTGGCCGAGGGCGGGCGGCAGCCATGGACCATCGACGGCGTGCTGCCGACCTTCCTTTCGGCTTCCAGCGTGCCGGCGACGGATGTCGTGCTGTCCCTGATCGGATTCGTCGTGTTCTATTCGGCGCTTGCGGCAGTCGAGCTGTACCTGATGCTGCGCACCATCCGCCGCGGGCCGGAGGGGATGGCGCTGCCGCCGGCCGCCAGCCCCGCGCCGATCGCCGCGCTGCGCCCGGCGGAATAAGGGGAAGATGGCAATGCCGCTCTATGAAATTTTCCGTCTGCTGTGGTGGGCGATCCTGGGGGTATTGCTGATCGGGATTGCGGTGATGGACGGGTTCGATCTCGGCACCGCGATCCTGCTGCCGCTGGTCGGGCGCAGCGACACCGACCGCCGCATCCTGATCAACACCGTCGGGCCGGTGTGGGAGGGCAACCAGGTGTGGCTGATCCTTGGCGGCGGCGCCATCTTCGCCGCCTTTCCGCCGCTCTATGCCGTCGCCTTCTCGGGTTTCTATCTTGCCATGCTGCTGCTGCTGTGCGCCCTGATCCTGCGTCCGGTCGGCTTCAAGTTCCGCAGCAAGCTGCCCGGTGCCCGCTGGCGCGGCGCGTGGGATGCGGCGCTGTTCGTCGGCGGGCTTGTACCGGCGCTGGTTTTCGGTGTCGCCTTCGGCAATGCGTTGCAGGGCGTGCCGTTCCGCTTCGATGCCATGCTGCGCATGACCTGGGCCGGCTCTCTGATCGGTCTGTTCAACCCGTTCGCCCTGCTCTGCGGCCTGGTCAGCGTGGCGATGATCGTGATGCACGGTGCCGCGTGGCTCGGCTGCAAGACCGAGGGGGCGCTGCGGAGGCGCGTCCGGCAGGCCGGCGCGATCGCCGGCGCCGCACTGATCGTGCTGTTCATCGTCGGCGGCATCTGGGCGACGCAGATCGACTTCTACCTGCTCGGCACCTTCGCAGGTACCGCGGCGCCATCCAATCCGCTGCACAAGGAGGTGACGCGCGCGACCGGCGCGCTGCTGCACAACTATGGCGTCGTGCCATGGAGCATGGGCGCACCGCTGCTCGCCCTCGGCGGGGCGCTTGTCGCGGTGCGGTTGCTGCGCGCCGGGCAGCGGCCGGGGCTTGCCTTTGCGGCCAGCAGCGCTGCGATTGCCGGCGTGATCGCGACGGCGGGGATCAGCCTGTTCCCGTTCATGCTCCCCTCCTCGCTTGATCCCGCCTCCGGCCTGACGCTGTGGGATGCCTCCTCGAGCCTGACCACGCTGATCGTGATGACGATCGCGACCGGCGTGTTTCTTCCCCTGATCCTGGCCTACACCGCCTGGGTCTATCATATCCTGCGCGGCCCGGTGACCGAGGACGACATCGCCCGCGACCCGCACACCGCCTACTGACAGGAGAGCCGATTCCGTGTGGTATTTCAGTTGGGTCCTGGGCCTCGGCCTTGCCTGCGCGTTCGCCGCGGTGAACGCGATGTGGCTGGAACTGGCGCCCGGCAAGGGGCTGCCGGACTGACGGCGCCGTTGACGCCGCCCGGTTGTGGTTGATATCAACGCACCCGTTGGCGGAGACGGAGCGGGTTGCAATGACCACGGCGCTGCGGGTGCGGTTGCTGCTCGGCACGAAGAAAGGGGCCTTCATCGCCGAGAGCGATGCCGCGCGGCGGTCCTGGACGCTCCGCGGGCCGTTCTGCGAAACATGGCCGATCAATCACGTCATCGCCGATCCCGCCAGCGGGGCGATCCACGCGGGCGGCGGCAACGCGTGGTTCGGGCCGGCGGTGTGGACCTCGACCGATCTCGGCGCGAGCTGGACGCATTCCAGCGCCGGCCTCGCCTATCCCGCAGGCACGGAGCCGGTGAAATCGGTCTGGAGCCTCGCCGCCGGGCATGGCGCGCTCTATGCCGGGGTGGAACCGGCCGGCCTGTTCCGCAGCGCGGATGGCGGGCACACCTGGCAGCACATCGCCGGGTTGCAGGACCATCCCTCCCGCCCGCATTGGAACCCTGGCGGCGCCGGGCTGATCCTGCATTCGCTGGTGCTGCACCCGGCGGATACGGCGCAAATCTGGGTCGGGGTTTCCGCCGCCGGCGTGTTCCATACCGACGACGGCGGCATTACGTGGCAGCCGCGCAACCGCGGCACCCGCTCCGACTTCATGCCGGAGGGTCAGCGCTATCCCGAATTCGGCCAGTGCGTGCACTGCCTGGTGATGGCACCCGGCGGGACGGAGCGGCTGTACCAGCAGAACCATTGCGGCATGTACCGCAGCGATGACGGCGGCCGGGCGTGGACGAGCATCGAGGCGGGGTTGCCGTCAAGCTTCGGCTTTCCCGCCGCCGCCCATCCGCGCGACCCTGAGACGCTGTTTCTTCTGCCGCTGAACGGCGACACCGCCGGGCGCTATGTGCCAGAGGCACGGGCCGCCGTGTGGCGCACGCGCGACGGCGGTGCGCACTGGCAGGCGCTGCGGGACGGATTGCCGCAGGAGAGCGCCTATTTCGGCGTGCTCCGCCAGGCGATGGCAACCGACCGGCTCGATCCCGCCGGTGTCTATTTCGGCACCGGCGGCGGCGCGCTTTTTGCCAGCGCCGATGAGGGCGAGCACTGGACCTGCATCGCGCAGCACCTGCCGGCCATTCATTCGGTGGAAACGCTGGTCGGCGCGGCATGACCGATGCCAGCGAGCCGCATGCCGTGCGTGTGGTGCTGCCCGCGGCCCTGCTGCCGCTGTTTGCCGGCGCGCCGGCGGAGGTGACGGTGGCGGCTTGCAGCGTCGCCGCGGCGATGGCGGCCCTCGATGCGCGCTGGCCAGGAATGCGCGACCGGCTGTGCGATTCGCACCCCGCCATCCGCCGCCACATCAACGTGTTCGTCAACGGCGAGCGGGCAACCCTGGCCACCTCGCTGCCGCCGGGCGCGGAGATGGTGGTGACCACGGCGATCAGCGGCGGATAGCTCAGCTCAGGCAGGCCGCGTTGAGCGCGCCGAGAACGAGCGAGCCGGCCGCCATCACTGTCGCCTCCGCCATATCGCCGCGGGCCAGCGCCCCGGCCGCGTCGCGGCGCAACAGGCGCATCGCCGCGAAGGCAGCGAACTGCACCGCGCCGGAGATCACGGCCCACACCAGCATGTCGATGAATCCGGCCGAATGCACGATGGCCGACGCCAGCGGCAGCGCAAACCCCCCCGCCGCCCCGGCGAGACTGAGTGCCGCGGCGACATTGCCCTGCCGGATCAGTGTCCACTCATCGAGCGGCAGCAGCCGTGCATGCAGTACGAGAAAGGCCGCCAGCAGACTGAGGCTGCCGAGGAAGTAGGCGAGGAAGGCCGGAAGCCCGGCAAGCAGGTTCATCGTGCGGTCTCCGGCGGCAGGAAGAAATGCGGCACGAAGCGGCTGGTATCGCGCGTGACCGGCGTCGCATCCTCGCGGATGCCGAGGCCGGCGGTCCGACCGGCGACGATCCAGCTTCCCAGCACGGCATAGCGGCCGTCGGCCTGCGGCAGATCCGCCCAGGCCTGATAGACATATCCGCCACCGCCATAGGGGCCGGGCGTTTCCGGCTGACCCGGCACGCGGATATTGGCCCCTTCCCGCCCGAACAGCGGCTTCGCGATCTCCCGCCCGCCGGTCCGGCCGGCTTCACGGAACGCCGGCAGCAGGTTCGGGTGTCCGGGGAACATCTGCCAGAGCAGCGCCAGCAGCCCCTTGCCGGAGAGCAGCAGCCGCCACGGCGGCTCGATCCAGCGCGTCGGGGCCGCCGGAAGATGCGCGCCGAAGGCATCGCGCAACATGAACTCCCACGGATAGAGCTTGAAGCAGGCAACGATCGGCGTGCCGCCCGCATCGACGAACCGCCGTCCGTCCCAGCCGATGTCCCCGAGCGCCACAAACGGCGCGGCAAGCCCGGTCTGCACCGCCGTATCGCGCAGATATTCGACCGTCCCGCGATCCTCGGCACTCTCGGCCATGCAGGCGAAATGCACCCGGCCCGGCAGGTTCATGGTGGGCCAGGCGGCGATCAGCGCCTCGTGCAGGGAATTGAACTGATCGGCCGCGGGGCGGACGCTTTTCAGCCATTCCCACTGCACCACCGCGGCCTCGTAGAGCGCCGTCGGGGTGTCGGCGTTGTATTCCAGCAGTTTCGGCGCCCCGTCGCCGTTCCAGCACAGATCCATGCGGCCATAGATGCTCGGCTCCCCGGCCTCCCAGCTGCGCACGACGAGCGGCCAGACCGACTGCGGGATGCCGAGCAGTGCGTAACACCCTTCCCGCACCGCGTGAGCGGCGGCGAGGCGGCAGAGGCGTTCCAGCTCCGCCGTCGCATCATCGAGCCGGTCGATTTCCTCGGCGGTGAACTGCCAGCAGGCGGTTTCATCCCAGTAAGGCTCGCCGTCGATCTCGGCATAACGGAAATCGAGCCGCGCCATGCGCGCCCGCCAGTCCGGCCGTGGCGCAAGCCTGAGGCGGCGCATCAGCTTCCGAACCCGAAATGCAGCCCGCTGCGGCCGAATCCGCCGCGTACCACGCGCGCCATCGCCGCCAGCCGGGTACCGCCGAAATTATGTCCGGCGAAGACAAACAGCCCGCCGCCGCGCTGCATGCACGCCGCCGCGGCGGCAGCGGCATCCCCGCGCGCCCGCGCGTCCCGGCAGGCGGCACCGGCATCGGTCGCGGCGGCAATGCCGAAACCGAGCGCGCCGCCGCCCACGATCAACAGCGCGATCTGACTTGCCGTGCGCATCCGGCGCTCACCGTTAAGACATTCCGTTGGGACATCAAACCACATGGCCGCCGGTCTGGCCAGCCTCAAGATGTTGCCGGCGGTCGCCGGAATCGCCTGGCGGGGCGACATGCGCTAGATCGGGCGGATGACCGTCCGCACCCGCTTCGCCCCCAGCCCCACCGGCATGCTGCACATCGGCGGCGCCCGCACCGCCCTGTTCAACTGGCTGTTCGCCCGCCACCACGGCGGCCAGTTCCTGCTGCGCGTGGAGGACACCGACCGCGAACGCAGCACGGCCGAGGCGACGCAGGTGATCCTGGACGGTCTTGCGTGGCTCGGCCTCGACCCCGATGAGCCGCCGGTGTTCCAGTCCGCGCGACAGGCGCGGCATGCCGAGGTCGCGATGCAGATGCTCGCCGCCGGGCAGGCGTATCGCTGCTGGTGCTCGCCGGAGGAGCTGCGCGCGATGCGCGAGCAGGCGATCGCCGAGGGACGACCGCCGCGCTACGACGGACGCTGGCGCGACCGCGATCCGGCGGAGGCGCCGGCCGGCGTCGCGCCCGCCATCCGCCTGCGCGCCCCGCGCGAAGGCGAAACCGTGGTGCGCGATCTGGTGCAGGGCGAGGTGCGCGTCGGCAACGGCGAACTCGACGACCTGATCCTGCTGCGCAGCGACCTCACGCCGACCTATCTGCATGCTGTGGTGGTCGATGACCACGACATGGCGATCACCCACGTGATCCGCGGCGACGACCATCTGACCAACACGTTCCGCCAGTTGCAGATCTATCGCGCGATGGGCTGGCAGCCGCCGGCGTTCGCGCATATCCCGCTGATCCACGGCGCCGACGGCGCCAAACTGTCCAAGCGCCACGGCGCGGTCAGCGTGCTGGAGTTCCGCGAACAGGGATTCCTGCCCGAAGCCCTGTGCAACTATCTGCTGCGCCTGGGCTGGGCGCATGGCGATGCCGAGATCATCGCGCGCGATGAGGCGGTGAGGCTGTTCGACCTGGACGGTGTCGGGCGCGCGGCGGCACGGATGGACTATGCCAAGCTGCTGCACCTCAACGGCGTCTGGCTGCGCGCCGCCGACGATGCCCGGCTTGCCGATGACGTGCTGCACCGGCTCGCGCAGCGGCCCGCGCTTGCGCTCGGCACCATCGCGATGCACCGCGTCCGCATGCTCATGCCCGCGCTCAAGGAACGGGCGAAGACGCTGGCGGAGCTTGCCGATTCGGCGGCGTTTCTGGCGCATCCCCTGCCCCTGCCGATGGAGCCGAAGGCGGCGGCGCTGCTGACGCCGGAGGCGAAGCTGATGCTGCGCGATCTCGCCCCCGCCCTCGCCGCCACCGACTTCACCGCGCCGGCGCTGGACGCGGCGCTGCGCGCCTTCGCCGAGGCAGAGGGCAGGAAGCTCGGCCAGGTGGCGCAGCCGTTGCGCGCGGCGCTGACCGGCAGCACCGCCAGCCCGCCGATCGATGCGACGCTGGCGGCACTGGGACGCGAAGAATCGCTGGCGCGGATCGCGGCGGCCGCGCGCTGACCTGCGTCGTTCACGCCATCGCGCCGCGCGCCGCGACCGGCCACAGGCAGGCGACGCGCCCGCCCCGCACGCCGACATACCAGTCGTGGCGATCGACCGTCGGATCGCAGTGCCCCGGCACCAGCCGCAGCTTCTCCCCCGGCTTCGGCGCCGCCGTTTCCGACGCGACCGCGAGCGTTCCGTGCTCGTCGGAGGCGCCGACATAGCGCAGATCGGGGCGCTGCCAGACCAGCGGCAGGCCGGAATCGACCGCAACCGCCTTGTGCCCGGCATCCAGGACCGCGACCCCCGGCCGCGCGGCGCTCATCACCGTCGCCAGCACGAACAGTGCATGTCGGAACAGTGTCACCGGTTGCCCAGCCTCGTCGAGATTGCGGGCGTAGTCGGCATCCATGAAACAGTAGCTGCCCGCCTGCAATTCGGTATAGACGCCGCTCGCCGCCTCCAGCACGAAACTGCCGGTGCCGGCGCCGCCGACGATCGGGCAATCCAGCCCAACCTGCCGCAACTGCTCGACCGTGCGGCGGGCATGGTCGGCGGCTTCGGCGATGGCTTCCCGGCGCTGCTCCGGCAGGCGCAGATGTTGCGCCTTGCCGTGATAGGCCTGCAACCCATCGAAGCGCAGATGCGGTGACGCCGCAATCGCCTGCGCGAGTTCCACCGCCGCCGGGCCGGCGGCGACGCCGCAGCGGCCGGCGCCCACGTCGATCTCCACCAGCACGCCGAGACGCTGCCCGGCGTCGCGTGCCGCCCGCTCCACGGCGGCGATGCCGGCCCGGTCATCGATGCAGACACGGACCTGTGCGATCGGCGCCAGCGCGGCGAGGCGGGCGAGCTTGGCCGCGCCCACCACTTCGTTGCTGACCAGGATGTCGCGCACGCCGCCCCAGGCCAGCACCTCCGCCTCCGCGACCTTCTGCACGCATTGCCCGACGGCGCCGCGGGCCGCCTGAAGCGCCGCGATCACCGGGGATTTGTGGGTTTTGGCGTGAGGACGCAGCCGGGCACCGCCGTCGGCGAGCAGCGCCGCCATGCGGTCCAGGTTGTGCTCGAAGGCATCGAGGTCGATCAGCAGCGCCGGCGTGTCGATGTCCTCCTCGCGCATGCCGGGGGCGGCGGGCGGGGGTTGCAGCATGGTGAGTCCTCCTCATGGCCATTGGCGGCGCGTCGGCGCGTCGCCGATCCAGGCATGCGCCGCCACCGTCCGGCCGCGGCAGCGCACGCCCACGCGCCGCAGCCGGTAGCGGGCGCCCTCATAGACGGCGAGACGGCGCAGCATCCCCGGATCGGCGCGCACCAGCAAGCCGGATACGCGCCCCCGGTCACGCGCCAGCGTCGGATAGAGGGTGCCGCGCAGGCAGACCCGCCGCCATCCCGCGAGTGCGGCCGGCGCCCCGACCAGTTCCCGGCCGGTCAGCGCGCGCCACCGATCGGCCGCCAGCAGCGTGCCATAGAGAAACAACCACATCAGCCGCTCTCGCCCGGCTCCGGCTCCGCCGCATCGAGCCAGGTGTCGTCCAGTTCCGGCAGCGGGATCGCGGCCAGCAGGCGGCGCGTGTAGGGGTGCACGGGTGCGGCAAACACCTGCGCGCAGGCTCCGTCCTCGACGATCCG
>JAJZNE010000170.1:29068-78757 GCA_021847995.1 Pseudomonadota bacterium
ATCCGGCCCTGATGCATCACCGCGACCCGGCCGCACAGCACCCGCACCACGGAGAGATCGTGCGCGATGAAACCGAGTGCCAGCCCCAATTCCCGCTGCAACTGCCGCAGCAGATCGAGAATCTGCGCCTGCGTCGCGACATCGAGGCCGGAGACGATCTCGTCGGCCAGGATGAATTCCGGCTCGGTGACGATGGCGCGGGCGATGCCGACACGCTGGCGCTGTCCGCCGGACAATTGGTGCGGGTAGCGGCCGGCAAGGCGCCCCGGCAGCCCTGCCCGCTCCAGCGCCGCCAGCGCCCGCGCACGCACGCCGGCCCGGTCGCCGCGCGCAATCAGGGGGGCGGCGACGCTGGCGAGGATGGTGCGGCGCGGATTGAGCGCGGCGAGCGGATCCTGGAAGATCATCTGCATGCGCGCCCGTAGCGGACGCAGCGCCGATTCGGGCGCCTGCGTGAGGTCGCGCCCGTCGAACACGATCCGTCCGGAGGTGGGCACGATCAGGCGCAGCAGCGCGCGGCCGAGCGTGCTCTTGCCCGAGCCCGATTCGCCGACGATCCCGACCGCTTCCCCCCTGCGGACGGCGAAGTCGATGCCGTGCAGGATCGGCACCAGCGGCGCGGCGCGGAACGGCCGCTTGCGCGCCGCGTCCGGCAGGGCGACGTGCAGCCCGGCGGCGGCGATCAGGATGTCGCCGCTCATGGCGGCGTACCGGCGAGTTCGGGCGGCAGCACCGCACCCTCCGGCCGGTCGTAGCGCGGCGTCGCGGCGAACAGGGCGCGCGTGTAGGGATGCACGGGGTGCAGCAGGATGTCGGCCACCTCCGCCTGCTCGACGATACGGCCGTCGCGCAGCACGGTGACGCGGTTGCACAGCTTCGCCACCACGCCGAGGTCATGGGTGATGAACAGGATGGCGGTGCCGTGGCGCCGTTGCAGGTCGCGCAGCAGCCGCAGGATCTGCTTCTGCACCGTCACATCGAGCGCCGTCGTCGGCTCATCGGCGATGATCAGGCGCGGTTCGGCGGCGAAGGCAGCGGCGATCAGGACACGCTGGCGCATGCCCCCCGAAAGCTCGTGCGGCCAGGCGCGCAGCACCCGCGCGGGATCGCGGATGCGCACTTCCGCGAGCAGCGCCGCCGCCCGAAGCTGCGCCGCCGCCGCGCCGAGGCCGAGGCGCAGGCGCATGACATCGATGATCTGCGCGCCGATGCGCCGCGACGGGTTGAGCGCCGAGAGCGGATCCTGCGGCACCAGCGCCAGCGCGCGCAGTGCCGCCCGGTGCGCCCGCTCCGTCAGGCCGACGAGTTCCTGGCCGGCGAGGCGGATGCTTCCCTGCGTCAGCCGCACGCCGGCCGGCAGCATGCCGAGCACGGCGCGCCCGATCATCGACTTGCCGGCGCCCGACATGCCGACCACGCCATGCACCTCCCCGGCCGCGACGGTGAGCGAAACATCGTGCAGCAGCGCGGCACCGCCGCGCCGCGCCGCGGCCGACAGGCCGGCGATCGCGAGCACCGGGGCGGTCATCGCAGCACCGGGTCGAGTTCCGCCTTCAACCCGTCGCCCAGCAGGTTGAAGCCGAGCACGGTCGCCAGCAGCACCAGCATCGCGCCCGCCAGGACCCACGGCGCCTCATGCACGATGCTGCGCCCCTCCGCGATCATGCCGCCCCAGCTCGGCGCGTCGGAGGAGATGGAGAGGCCGACGAAGGACAGGATCGCCTCCACCACCACGGCGATGCCCATTTCCAGCGTCAGCAGCACGAGCGTGAGCGGCAGCAGGTTCGGCAGCACCTCCCGCCACAAAATCGCGCGCGGCGTGAGGCCGGCGACGGTGGCGGCGGTGACGTAGTCCATGCGCCGCTGCTTCAGCGTCTCCGCCCGCACGACGCGGCAGAACCGCGTCCAGTCGATCACCACGATGGCTATGACGACGGACCACAGGCCGGTGCCGAGCAGCGCGACCAGGATGATCGAGAGCAGCACAGGCGGGAACGACGACCAGACATCGACGAGGCGCGAGATCGCGGCATCGACGACGCCGCCGAAAAACCCGGCGGCGAGGCCGAGCGCCGTGCCGAGCAGTGCGGTCAGCACGCCGGCGACGACGGCAACCGTGAGCGCGACGCGGCTGCCCCAGATCAGGCGGGAGAGCACGTCGCGCCCCAGGCTGTCGGTGCCGAGCGCATGTGCGTCGGCGCCAAAGCGCCAGTCGGGCGGCGCGAGTTGCGCGGCGAGATCCTGGTCGAGCGGGTCGTACGGTGCAACCGCCGGCGCGAACACCGCGGCGAGCAGCAGCAGCAGCAGCAATCCGCCACCGAGCGCGACACGCCAATTGCCGAGCAGACGCGCCGGCAGCACGGAGCTAGCCATGCCGCAACCGCGGATCGAGCGCGGCATAGGAAAGATCAAGCGCCAGGTTGATCAGGATGAACAGCACGGCAAACGTGAGAATGAGTCCCTGGATCAGCGGCAGGTCACGGTTGATCACGGCATCGATCGCCAGATTGCCGATGCCGGGATAGGAAAAGAGCCGCTCGATCAGCACCGTGCCGCCGACCAGAAAGGTCACCTGCACGCCGGTCAGGCTGACCGTCGGCAGCGCCGCGTTGCGCAGCGCCTCCACCAGGATGACGCGGGCGCGGGAGAAGCCCTTGACGCGGGCGATCAGGACATAATCCTGCCCCATCTGCTCGGCGAGCGAGGATTTCAGCACGCGCGCGATCATCGCCGCGAGCGGCAGCGCCAGCGCGGTCGCCGGCATCGCCATGTGCGCCAGCACCTCGCCCGCCACCACGAGGCGCAGCCGCAGCAGCGATTCGATCAGCGTGAACCCGGTCGCGAGATCGAGCGCGTGCATCGGATCGGCGCGGCCGGAGATCGGCAGCACCGGCCACAACACGCCGAAGATCAGGATGAAGCCGAGACCCCAGACGAAATCGGGCACGGCGAGCGCGAAGCCGCTGGCGGCATCGACCGCGGCCTCGCCGCCGCCGCCGGCGAAGCGGGTGCCGATGACGGCGAGTGCGACGCCGAGCACGATCGCGATCGTCGCGGCCAGCAGCACCAGTTCCAGCGTCGCCGGCAGACGGGACGCGATCAGGCCGGCGACGCCCTGATGCAGACTGATCGAAATGCCGAAGCTGCCGCGCGCCGCCTGCCCGGCCCACACCAGGAACTGCCAGAAGATCGGCCGATCCAGGCCATAGAGCGCATGCAGCCGCACCACGTCGTCGGCCGAGGCGCCGGGCGGGATCATCATCGCCACCGGATCGCCCGGCACCACGCGCAGCAGCACGAACACCAGGACGGCGACACCGATCAGCGTCGGCACCGCCTGCAACAGGCGCAACAGGATGCGGCGGGCGAGCATGCGCCGACCCCTCCCCGCCGCGTCCGCTCAGGCGGCCGGCGTGAACCTGGCCGGCTGCAGGGCGCCGGAGATATGCGGCACGACATTGAGCGTGCTCTTGTGCAGGATCGGCTGCACGTATTGCAGCAGCGGCAGCACCAGCGCGTTGTCGGCGACGTAGCGATCGACCGCCTTCCACCCGGCGATGCGTTTGGCCTCGTCACGTTCGCCCCACAGCGGGCCGATCATCGCATCCACGTCCTTGGTCTTCCACGCCGAATGCGGGGACGGGCCGAACATGGCAAAGCCCGTCGATGTCGTCGGATCGCCGATCGCATCGCCCCAGTTGTAGAATGCCGCCGGTGCCAGTTTGTGCGCGGCGCGGAGTTCGAAATGCTTGGCGATCTCGTAGACCTCGATGTCGGCATGGATGCCGACGCGGCGCCACATGCCGACGATCGCCTGGATCATCTCGTAGTCCTTGGGCATATAGCCGCGCGTCGTCTGGATCGTGAAGGTAACTGGCTTCTTCTCGGAGAATCCGCTTTTCGCCAGCAGCTCGGCGGCGCGCCTGGGATCGTGCGGCGTGCGGATGGAAGGGTCGTAGGCCTCGTACTGCGGCGCCTCCAGCGTGTCGATCGGGACGCCGTAGCCGCGCAGCAGCTTGTCCACCAGCAGCTTCTTGTCCACCGCCATCACCATGGCATGGCGCACGTTGGCATCCAGCATCGGGGGGACGTTGGTGATGAAGATCATGCCGATGTTCGACACCGGCGTGGTCACGCCCCTGATCCCCTTCTTTCCGCGCAGCCGGTCGTATTCCTCATAGGGGATTTCCAGCGTCACGTCGGAGGAGCCGGATTCGATCTCGGCGATGCGGGCGGCGGCGTCGGTGACGAACTTGAACACCACCGTCCCGATCGCCGGCCTGCCGCCCCAGTAGTGCGGATTCGCCTTGAGACGGAGGAAGGCGTTGCGCTCGAACGCATCGACCATGTAGGGGCCGCTGCCGACCGGCTTCTTCTCGAACCCGTCCGGCCCCACCTTCTCGAAATAGGCGCGCGGCAGGACGTAGCCGGTGAGGAACGCCATCCACTTGAACAGCACCGGGTCGAACTGCTTGGCGTCGGCGGTGACGCGCTGGCCGTCGGTCCTGAAATTTCCGAGATTGCCCCAGATGAACTGGATCGGGTTGCCGCCCTTGGGATCGCCGGCGCGGGTGAGCGACCACACCACATCGTCGGGCGTGAGCGGCGAACCGTCATGCCAGACGACGCCCTTGCGCACATCCATCCAGACCTGGGTGCCGGCGTCGTTCCAGCCCCATTTCTCCAGGATGCCGGGGGTGAAGGAGAGATCCGGGTTCTGGCCGATATACTGGTCGAACACCGACTGATAGATCGCCTGGATGGTCGGGTTGACGGCGGAGCCGCCGACCGTCGGATCCCAGGCGGGGAGGGCGACGTTGAAGGCGATGGTGGCCGCCCCGCTGTCGCCCGCCGCCTGTGCCCAGGCCGACCGGCCCGTCAGCATTCGCCCCGCAGACGCCAGCGTCAGCCCGCCGGCCACCAGCCCCCTTCGCGTCAGTTCCATGCGCGGTCCCCCCAACAAGCAGATATTTTAAGCCTAAAACACTTGCGCGATGCTCTCAAGGGGCTTGGTGGCCGGGCAGCGGCGACCGCAGGACGGCACGCATGGCGCCGCCCTGCGCGAAGTCCGGCGCATCCTGCACTGCGGTGACCGGCGGGAAGCGGCGCGGCATGGCGCGCGCTCATCCCGGCCAGGGCGGGCCGGTTCCGGCGGGCAGCGGGAACAGGGTGAACGGCCGCCGCCTGCGCTTTCGCTTGCGGGGCACGAAGGCGGGAAACGGGCCGTCCGGCCTTCTGGTCGCCGCTACCGGTTTCTTTTCCGCCGTCTCCGGCGCCGGTTTCGGCGGCGCGGGCGGCCTGGTCCGGCGCGGCGGGCGGCGCGGGGGAAAGAGGCCGGGCGGCGGTTTGACCCCGAGCATCCGGCAGATCGGGCGGAGATGATGCGCCACCTGCGGCGCGGCCTGGATCAACTCGGCCATGTCCGGTTCGGCGAGAAGATATTCGAGCTGGGAGCGGCCGAAACTGAGCGCCGTCACCCGCCGCAGCAGCCAGCCGAAGCCTGTCGGGATTGCTTTTCGTTTGGGTTTGGGGGCGCCGGGCGCTGCGTCCTCCGTCCGGGGCGGCAGCGGCGGGAGCTTGCGGGGCGGGCTGAGGCGCAGCGTGCCGGCCTCAAGGGCGGCGGCGATCCGCAGGATGCGGGCACCGGTGCTGCGCAGTTTGCACCACACCAGGGCGAGCCAGGGCGCCACCAGTCCCAGCCGCAGCCCCTCGGCGGCGAGGGCCTTGGCGACGCTTTCCGTGAGCGTCGCGAAGCGTTCGGCCGGGGGGCGGGGGGTGCGGTTGTTCACGGAGTGAGTTATATATGATAACGGTGGGATGAGGCAAGCGGGATTTCCAGCGCGCGGGCCTGGCCGTGGGACGGTTCGCAATGACGTTCCCCCCGTCATTGCATGCGAAGCATTCCGTGATGGCCGGCTGCCGGGTGGGTGGCCGTGGATGGCTTCGCCGCTCCACTCCTCGCCATGACGGCGGAGGCGTGCCGGCTGGGGCATGACGGGAGGTCGGCCGGAGGCCGGGCAGCGGCACGGCCGTGAGGTTGGCGGCGTTCCCGCCTTGGCTTGCCGGCGCCGGGAGCACGGGGCATGATGCTGCCATCCGGACGGCGCCGACTTACGGCAGAGGGGTCCGAAACAGCCAGTGGAGCGCAGGATCTTGCGGCAGCATCACGGCATCGGCCGGCGAGCGGCGCTGCTGTTGCGTGTCGTCGGCATCGCCCTGCTGCTGCTCGTGCCGGCGCGGCAGGACGGTGCGGCGTGGGCGGCGGCCAGCCGGTGGGACAGCAAGGCGCACGGCGCGGCACGGCTGATCACCGCGGTGGAGGCCGCCGGCTCCGGCCGCACCCTCGATGCCGGCATCGAGATCAGTCTGCCGCCCGGCTGGCATACCTATTGGCGGACACCCGGCGATGCGGGCGTCGCCCCCACGATCGAGTGGGCGGGATCGGACAACCTCGCCGGGGCCGCGCTCGCCTGGCCGGCGCCGCGCCGCCTGCCGCCGCTCGATGGGCTGGAGACGGTTGGCTATGAGGGGCGCGTGGTGCTGCCGGTCGCGGTCACGCTGGCGACACCCGGCGCGGCGCTGCACCTTCACGCCGATGTCGATTACGCCGCGTGTCGGGAGGTCTGCATCCCCTATCACGCCAGCCTCGACCTTCTGCTGCCGCCCGGCCTCGCGTTGCCGGGACCGGAGGCGGCGCTGATCGCCGCCGCGCGGGCGCAGGTGCCGGAGAGCCTGGGTGCGGCCGGACTCGACCTGCGCGGCGCGGCGCTGGCGTCGGCGCCGGGGGGCGCGGTGCTGGCGGTGCGGCTGGCCAGCGCCGCCGCACCGCTGCGTGCGCCGGACCTGTTCGTCGAAGGGCCGCCGACCCTCTCGCCCGGCCCGCCGATGCTGCACCTGAGCGGGGGCGGCCGGGTCGCCACCCTGCGCGTGCAGCTGCGCGGCACGCCGCCGGCGGCGCTGGCGGGCCAGGCGCTGCGGCTGACCGTGGTGGACGGCGGGCGCGCCGCCGAGATCGCAACCGTGCCGCAGCCCGGCACATTGCCCCACCTGCCCGGCGATGGCGATGCGGACGGCGCACGGCTCGCCGGCATGTTCGGCGTCGCGCTGCTCGGCGGCCTGATCCTGAACCTGATGCCCTGCGTGCTGCCGGTGCTGTCGCTGAAGCTGCTGGCGCTGCTGGAACATGCCGGGGCGGAGCGGCGGGCGGCGCGGCGCGGCCTGCTGGCGACCGCGGGCGGGGTCATGGCGTGCTTCGCCGCCCTCGCCGCCGGGCTGATCGCGCTGAAATCGGCCGGCGCCGCCGTCGGCTGGGGCATCCAGTTCCAGTTTCCCTGGTTCCTCGCCGCCATGGCGCTGGCGACGACGCTGTTCGCGGCGAGCCTGTGGGATTGGCTGCCGATCGGCCTGCCGGTGCGGCTCGCCGATGCCATCGGCGGGGCGCGGGCGCGCGGCCGGCTGGCCGATGCCTTCCTGCTCGGCGCCTTCGCCACCCTGCTCGCCGCCTCGTGCTCGGCACCGTTCGTCGGCACCGCGATCGGCTTCGCGCTGGCGCGCGGGCCGGGCGAGATTGCGATCGTGTTCGCCGGTCTCGGCCTTGGCATGGCGGCGCCCTATCTGCTGGCGGCGTCGCTGCCGGGGCTGGCGGCGTGGCTGCCGCGGCCGGGGGCCTGGATGACGTGGCTGCGCCGCGCGCTCGGCCTTCTCCTGCTCGGCACGGCGGCGTGGCTGCTCGCCGTCCTCGCCGCGGAGGCCGGGGCGCAGGCGGCCGTCGCCGCCGGCGTGACGCTGCTGGTGCTGCTCGGGGTGCTGGCGTGGCGGCATCACCGGCCGAGGCACCGGCCGCTCGCCGCGGCGCTGGCGGGCGCCCTCGCCGCCCTCGCCGTGCTGATCCCCTCCCTGCATGGCGAGGCGGTGCCGATCGCGCCCGCCCGGGATGAAGCCGGCCCGTGGCGGAAATTCGGTGACGCGGCGCTGAGCGCGGCGCTGGCCGGGCGGCAGGTCGTGTTCGTCGATGTCACCGCGGCGTGGTGCCTGACCTGCAAGGTGAACGAGCGCGCGGTGCTGGAGCGCGCACCGGTCGCCGCCCGGCTGCATGCGCCGGGCATCGCCCTGCTGCGCGCCGACTGGACGCGGCACGACCCCGAAATCACCGCGTTTCTGCAACGCTTCGGGCGCTACGGCGTGCCGATGGACGTGGTCTATGGCCCCGGCGCGCCGGCCGGCATCGCGCTGCCGGAACTGCTGACCGCGGAGGCCGTGGTGACTGCGCTGCACCGTGCCGCGGCGGCGCCATGAGCTTCTATGCCCGCCATATCCTGCCGCCGCTGCTGCATCTGGCGATGCGCCAGAAAGTGCTGCTGCCGTTCCGCCGCCAGACGGTCGCGGCGGCGAGCGGGCGGGTGCTGGAGATCGGCATCGGCTCCGGCATCAACCTGCCGCTCTATGCGCCGCCGGTGCGGGTGGTGATCGGGCTGGAGCCGTCGGCCGAGCTGCGGCGGATGGCGGCCCGGCGCGCCGCGACGGCGCCGCTGCCGGTCGAATTGGTGGACGGCAGCGCCGAGGCCCTGCCGCTCGCCGATGCCAGCATCGACACCGTCGTCACCACCTGGACCCTGTGCAGCGTCGGCGATGCCGCACGCGCCCTGGCGGAGTTGCGCCGGGTGCTGCGGCCGGGCGGCAGCCTGCTGTTCGCCGAGCATGGCCGCGCCCCCGAACCCTCCGTCGCGCGCTGGCAGGACCGCCTCGATCCGCTGTGGGGGCGGTGCGCCGGTGGCTGCCATCTCAACCGCAAGATGGACGACCTGATCGCAGCCGCCGGATTCCGCATCGACGTGCTCGAAAATGCGCGGCTGCCGGGGCCGCGCATGGTCGGCTACCTCTACCAGGGCCGCGCCCGTCCGGCATGATCCCCGCGCGGATCAGCGCGGCGTCAGCACCATGATCATCTGCCGGTTTTCCATCCGCGGCATCTGCTCGACCTTGGTGGCGGCGTCCATGTCGGCGCGGATGCGTTCGAGCACCTTCACGCCGATGTCCTGATGCGCCATCTCGCGGCCGCGGAATCGCAGCGTCACCTTGACCTTGTCCCCCTCCTCGATGAACGACTTCATGGCGCGTAGCTTGACCTGATAGTCGTTCTCATCGATGTTGGGCCGGACCTTGATCTCCTTGATCTCTATGACCTTCTGCTTCTTCTTGGCTTCGTTCTTCTTCTTTTGCTGTTCGTATTTGAACTTGCCGAAATCGAGGATTTTGACGACGGGCGGTTCGGCGTTGGGGCTGATCTCCAGCAGATCGAGGCCGACGCCGTAGGCGCGGCCGAGCGCCTCGCGGGCGCTCATCACGCCCTGCATTTCGCCGTTCTGGTCGATCAGTCGGACTTGCGCTGCGCGGATCTCCTCGTTCACGCGGGGCCCGTCGCGGGTCGGCGGCGCGGGCAGGGGTCCTCTGGCTATGGTTGTCTCCTATGGTGGTTGCGACGAATCTGCCGGGCCAGGCATGGACCGCCCGCCCCGGTCAGAGAGGCCAAGATTGCGCGAGCGGCGGCCCCGGATCAAGGCATCACGCCGCCGCACGGCCCGGAAGATCGGGTGCCGCGGCCTCCGCCGCAAGCCGCGCCACCGCGTCCCCGAGCCCCAGCATCTCCTGCGCCTCCCCGCCCAGGCGGCGCAGGGCGACGGTGCGCGCCTCCGCCTCCCGCCGGCCGAGGACCAGGATCACGGGCACGTGGGCGAGGCTGTGCTCGCGGATTTTCGCCTTGATGGTGGCGTTGCCGGTGTCCAGCGCCACGGCGAGACCGGCCGCGCGCAACGCCGCCGCCACCTCCGCGGCATAGGCGTCGGCATCGCTGACGATGGTGGCGACGGCAACCTGCACCGGCGCGAGCCAGAGCGGGAAGCGGCCGGCATACTGCTCGATCAGGATGCCGAGAAAGCGCTCGAAACTGCCCAGGATCGCGCGGTGCAGCATGACCGGACGGTGGCGCGCCCCGTCCTCGCCGACATATTCGGCATCGAGCCGCTCCGGCATGACGAAATCGACCTGCAAGGTGCCGCACTGCCAGTCGCGCCCGATCGCATCGCGCAGGACGAATTCCAGTTTGGGGCCGTAGAACGCCCCCTCCCCCGGATTGACCTCGTACGCGACGCCGGCGGTCGCGCAGGCCTCGCGCAGCGCCCCTTCGGCACGGTCCCAGACGGCATCGTCGCCCGCGCGCAGCGCCGGACGGTCGCTGAACTTCACGCGGAATTCGGGGAAGCCGAAATCGCGGTAGATGGAGGCGAGCAGTTCGACGAAGCGCACCGTTTCCGGCGCGATCTGCGCCTCGGTGCAGAAGATGTGCGCGTCGTCCTGGGTGAAGGCGCGCACGCGCATGATGCCGTGCAGCGCGCCCGAGGGTTCGTAGCGGTGGCAGGCGCCGAATTCCGCCATGCGCAGCGGCAGTTCGCGGTAGCTGCGCACACCCTGGCGGAAGATCTGCACATGGCACGGGCAGTTCATCGGCTTGAGCGCCAGGACGCGATCCTCGTCCTCGACCGTGGCGATGAACATGTGCTCGCGGAACTTCTCCCAGTGCCCGGAGGCTTCCCACAGCGAGCGATCGACCAGTTGCGGCGTCCGCACCTCCTGATAGCCGGCGGCGTCGAGGCGGCGGCGCATGTAGGATTCGGCGGTGCGGTAGAGGCGCCAGCCCTTGGCGTGCCAGAACACGCTGCCCGGCGCTTCCTCCTGCAGATGGAACAGGTCCATGTCGCGGCCGATGCGGCGATGGTCGCGCTTCTCCGCCTCCTCCAGCATGTGCAGGTAGGCGTCGAGTTCCTTCTGATCGCGCCAGGCGGTGCCGTAGATGCGGCTCAGCATCGGGTTGCGGTGGTCGCCGCGCCAGTAGGCGCCTGCGACCTTCATCAGCCTGAAGGCGCTGCCGACATCGGCAGTCGTGCGCATGTGCGGGCCGCGGCAGAGATCGGTCCACTCGCCCTGGCGGTAGAAGGTGATGGTCTGGTCCGCCGGCAGGTCGCGGATCAGCTCGGCCTTGAACCGCTCGCCGCGCCGCTCGAAGAAGGCGATCGCATCCCCCCGCTCCACCACCGAGCGGACGAAGGGCGCGCCGCGCGCCACGATCTCGCGCATCTTCGCCTCGATCGCCGGGAAATCCTCCGGCGTGAAGGGCTCGTTGCGGTGGAAATCGTAGTAGAATCCGTTCTCGATCGCGGGGCCGATCGTCACCTGCGTGCCGGGATAGAGCGTCTGCACCGCCTCTGCCAGCACATGGGCGGCGTCGTGGCGGATCAGTTCCAGGGCTTCCGGGTCGCGGCGGGTGATGAAGACGACGCGGGCGTCGTGATCGATTTGGCACGCCAGATCGACCAGCCTGCCGTCGAGCTTCATCGCCAGCGCGGCACGGGCGAGGCCGGGCCCGATCGCGGCGGCCAGCGCCGTGCCCGTGACCGGCGCATCGAAGCGGCGCACGGAACCGTCGGGCAGGGTGATGGCAGGCATGACGCTCCTCTCGGGCAATGCGGCGGGGCGCGTTCTATGGCCTCAGGGCAGCGCGGCCGCAACCCGGCCGGCCGGCAGATCGGCCAGATCGGCCACGCGCAGCACCGTGGGCCACGCGCCGCCGGGGCCGCGCGGGGCGGTCAGCGCGGGGTCGCTCGCGGCCGAGAACAGCACGACGGCCGGGCAGCCGACGGCGGCGATCAGGTGCATCGGCCCGGTATCGTTGCCGACCGCGAACGCCGCCCAGCGCGCGAGGGTGGCGATGTCGGCGAGCGTGGTGCGGCCGGTGAGGTCGATCGCCGCGGGGATCGCAGCGGCGAGCGGCGATTCGTGCGCGCTGCCGAGCACGACCGGCGTGATGCCGCGGGCGCGCAGCATGGCCGCCAGTTCGGCGAACCGCTCGGCCGGCCAGCGCTTTGCCGGCCGGTGCGGGGCGGCGCCGGGGATCAGCAGGGCATAGGGACGCGGCAGGCCGAAATCCTGCCCGGCGAGCCAGGACAGATCGGGGTCGGGGAACGCGGTGATCCCCGCCATCGCCAGTTGCTCGCGCTGGCGTTCCAGCGTGTGCATGAAGTCGCGCCGCGGGTTGGCGTGCGGGTGCGAACAGCCGGGGGCGATGCCGGACCAGGGCGGCCGGCCGGCAAGGGTGAAGTAGCGGGACGAACGCGACGAGGTTTGCAGGTCATAGACGAGATCGAACCCGCGCAACTGCCGCGCGAGGCGGAGCACGCCGGCTGGATTCCACCACCCCGGCTTCGCGTCCACCGCGACACGGTCGAACCAGGGGGCGCGGCGGGCGAGATCGGCGAAGGGCGCGGTGGTGAGCAGGGTGATGTCCGCGCCCGGATACTGCGCGCGGATGGCGGCAAAGGCGGCGAAGGACAGCACCATGTCGCCGAGGGCACCGAGGCGGATCACCAGCAGGCGGCGCGGCGTCAATTCCGATAGCGGCGCCACGCGCTTCTGGTCCATGCCAGTTCAAATTCCGCGGCAAAAATATCGCGCATGTGATTGAGATCACGCACAGAAGGCAGAAAACGGCGGGTCGGCATCTCCTCCCGCTCGACCAGGACGTGGTCAATCAGCAACTGCACGATCGGCGCGAGAAGTTCCCGCATCATCCCGCGGTCGTACATGCCACGTCTTGCTCCTTCACAGCATGTCGCGACATAGTTGATAATGAGGGAAGTAAGGTCGCGGTGCGAGCCAGCCCGGTCGGCTTCCAAATCGGATTCGTAGGTTCGCTGCCGCAGCGCGGTCACCACAGTCGAGACGGCGTTGCGCAGATCAGCGTCGTAAAGCTGCCGTTCGACCGCTTCCAGGGTCCGGCGTCGCCGCTCGGACGCTTCTTTCACATAATACAGGCCGACAGCGGCAATTACACCGCCAGCCGTAATGAACGGAGCGACCTGAGCCCTCATATCGGGGTCGATGATATGGGCAATAGCTGCGAGAGCCAGGACGCCGGCTACAGCCACCAAAGCCACGATGAGGGCGTCGCGGCCAAATGAGGATTGGCCGCGCACCGGACTCAGGCTCTGTACGTCACCGGAAGAATCGGGCCGTGGACCGCATTCTTCGGCATGGCTCGGATTCCAAACTGATCCTGATCGTTCATATCACGCCGGATCCAGGAGCGGCAAGAGGACGCAGGCGGGCCAGGGGCGGGGGCGCCAGCACTTCGCGGTAAACGGCGACCGTCGCCGCCTGCATCGCCGCCACCGTGTAGCGCGCCGTGACCGCCTGCCGTGCCCGCGCGCCGAGCGCCGCGCGCTGCTCCGGCGCCATCGCCAGCACGCGGTCGAGCGCCGCGCCCAGCGCCGCCGCATCGCCCGGCGGGACCAGCAGGCCGGTGGCACCGTCCGCCACCGCTTCCGCCGCGCCGCCGTGGGCAGGCGCGATCACCGGGCGGGCCATCGCCTGCGCCTCGATCACGACGCGGCCGAAGGCTTCCGGCGCGGTGGAGGCGCTGACCACGACATCGGCCAGCATCAATGCCGCCGGCATGTCGTCGCAATGCCCGGCCAGGCGCAGATCGACCCCCAGGCGCTGCGCCGCCGCCGCCAGTTCGCGGGCATAGGCGGGGTGCCTCTCCGCATCGCCCGCCAGCACGCACAGCGCCCCCCGACCGGCCAGCGCCCGCAGCAGCACCGCCTGCCCTTTCCAGCGCGCGAGCCGGCCCGGCAGCATCACCACGGGACGGCCGGCCGGCAGACGCCACGCTTCGGCAAGCCGCCGCAGCCGTTCCGGCGCCACCGCGCCGGGGTCGAACACGGCCGGATCGACGCCGCGCGGGATGACGCGGATTCGTTCAGGATCAACGCCGTGGCGACGAGCGATGAGATCGGCGATGAAGCGGCTGATGGCGATTACGCGCACCCCGCGCGCCATCACCGCGTTGTATTGCCGCTTGCCGGGGAAATCCTCGCCATAGGCGCCGTGATAGGTGGTGACGAACGGCACGCCCACGCGCCGTGCCGCGAGCCAGGCCGACCACGCCGGCGCGCGGGAGCGGGCATGGACCAGCCGCACGCCCTCCGCGCGCATCACCGCCTCCAGCCGACGCGCGTTGCGCCAGATCGCCAGCGGGTTCTTCGTGTCGAGCGGGAGCGCGACGTTGCGGCCGCCCGCACCCTCCACCAGCCGCGCCATGCGCCCGCCGGCGCTCGCCACCAGCGCGGTGCCGCCGGCCTGCGCGATCGCCTGCGCCATCTCCACCGTGCCCCGCTCCACCCCGCCGCCGCCGAGCGCGGGCAGAACCTGCAGGATCACGGCGCCGGCAAGGTCACCGGACGGCGCGGGCATGGGCGCTGACATCGCCGGCGCTATATCCATCCCCTGGCCCGGCGGCAAAGGAGGGACGGATGCAGGAGGCGAGCGGACGGCTCGATCGCGGCGACGGCGTCGCCCTGGCCTGGGCGCGGCAGGACGGCGACGGGCCGGCCGTGGTGTTCCTGCCCGGCTTCGCCTCCGACATGCGCGGCGCCAAGGCGAGCGCGCTCGCCGCCGCCTGTGCCGCTGCCGGCCGGGCGATGCTGCGGTTCGACTATTCCGGCCACGGCGAGTCGGGCGGCGCGTTCGGCGACGGCACGATCGGAGGGTGGCTCGCCGATGCCCTCGCCGTGATCGACCGGCTGACGGCGGAGCCGCTGGTGCTGGTCGGCTCCTCCATGGGCGGCTGGATCGCTCTGCTCGCCGCCCTGGCACGGCCGGGGCGGGTCGCCGGCTTGGTCGGCATCGCCGCCGCGCCCGATTTCACCGAGACGCTGATGTGGGAGGCGATGGCGCCGCCGGAGCGCGCGGCGCTGATGCGGGACGGGTTCCTGGACGTGCCGAGCCAGTACGGCGCGCCCACCCGCGTCACCCGGACGCTGATCGAGGAGGGACGGCGCCATCTGCTGCTCGGCGGAGCGATCCCCCTGCATTGTCCGGTGCGGCTGCTGCATGGCCAGCGCGACCCGGACGTGCCGTGGGAAACCGCGCTCCACCTCGCCGACCGGCTCCAGGGCAGCGATGTGCGGGTGCTGCTGCTGAAGGACGGCGATCACCGCCTGTCGCGCCCGGCCGATCTCGCGCTGCTATGCCGGACCGTGCTCGCGCTCGGCCGCGAGGATGGCGCGTAGGCCCTCGCGGAAGGTCGGGTAATACCAGGCGCGGCCGAGCACCGCCTGGGTGCGGACGGAGGCGACGCGGCGGCATTCCTGCCAGAAACTGCGCGCGATCGGACGAAGCTCCGACTCGATCGCCGCAAAGGGCACCGAAGGCGGCGGTGGAAGACCAAGCAGCCGCGCCGCTTCTGCCACAACATCAGAGGCTTCCGCCGGCTCATTGTCGGCGAAGTTGAGGATGCGCAGGCCCCGTCCCGGCGCCGTGCGCATGGCAGCGATAGCGCCGGCGGCGATGTCATCGCGATGGATGCGGCAGAAGACGTGACCGGGCCGCAGGATGCGCCGCGCCCGGCCGGCGCGCAGGTCGCTGAAGGGGGCGCGGCCCGGCCCGTAGATGCCGGCGATGCGGAACAGATCGACCGCGGTTCCCCGGCCCAGCGCCGTCCATGCCTGCTCGGCCCGCAGGCGCCGGCGGCTGCGATCCTGTCCGGGCGCGGGCGGCGTCGCCTCATCCACCCAGTCGCCGCCGCGGTCGCCATAGACGCCGGTGGTGGAGCAGTAGCCGGCCCAGCGGAGATGCCGCGCGGCGGCGATCGCGGCGGCGTGGGCATCGAGCACCGGATCGATCCCCTCCCCCTCGCCGCCGTCGCCGGGCGACGGCACGGTGGAGAACAGATGCGTGGCCGCCGCGATCGCCGCCGCCGCGTCGGCGAACGCCACCCATCGCGCGCCGGCGAGCGGCGGCAAGGCCGCGCGGCGGCCCGCCAGGGTAACGCCGAAGCCGGCCGCCAGCGCCGCGCGGGCAACCGCCATGCCGACATAGCCGGGACCGAGGACGAGGAGATTGGAATCGGACATGCCTGATTGCCGTGCTGCGCCGCCGCAGAGTACACTTTTCCCATGCAGACGCGCGCTTTGATTGCCGCGGCGCTGGGCGGGGCGGTGCTGGCCGCCGGCGGCGCTGTGTGGTGGCGGGGAGGTCCGGCCCCGTCGCCGGCCGCGGACGAGGCACCGCTGCCGATCCCGCCGGTGCCGCCGCGGATCGCCCAGGGCGAGCAATACGAACGCTGCCTCGCTCTGGTTCCCGACGATCCCCGCGGGGCGGAGTTGCAGGCGGAGGCATGGCGCGCCGCGGGCGGCGGCGCCGGTGCCGCGCATTGTCTCGCACTGGCCCGCATCGCGCTTGGCGATGCGGCGTCCGGTGCCGATCTGCTGACCCGGATTGCCGGCGACAGCGCCGCGCCGGATGCGGCACGGGCGGTGGTGTTCGATCAGGCGGCGCAAGCCTGGCTGATGGCCGATGCCCCCGCGCGCGCCTTCGCCGCGGCGAACGAGGCGGTGCGGCTTGCGCCGGAGACGCCCGATCTGCTGATCGACCGCGCGGTCGCGGCCGAGGCGCTGGGGCGCTGGCAGGACGCGGCGGAGGATCTCGGCCGCGCGCTCGGCGCCGATGCGCGGCGGGCCGATGCCCTGGTCCTGCGCGGCTCGGCGCTGCGCCATCTCGGCCGGATCGCGGCGGCCGAAGCGGATGTGGCGCGGGCACTGGTGCTCGCCCCCGATGACCCCGAGGCGCTGCTGGAGCGCGGCATCCTGCGCCAGCGCAGCAACGACCGCGGGGGCGCGCGGGAAGACTGGGAACGCGCGATCGCGGTTGCCCCCGACAGCCAGGCCGCCGACCTCGCCCAGCAGAACCTCGCGCTGCTGGAGGCCGGGCCGCAGCGGCGCTGACACCCCGGTCAGTCGGCGGCAACGGCGGCCGGCGCGGGTTGGTGGGCAGCCTCGGCGGCCTGGGGATGAGGCGCCGGAGGGACGACTGTCTCCACCGTCAGGTGCTGCACCGGCATGGCGAGCCGGATGCCGAGTTCCGCGAAACGGTGGTGCATGCGCCGGTTGAATTCCCGCTGCACGCCCCAGCGCGCGGCGTCGGTGCAGACGATCTGGCCGACGATCGCGATGCCGCCCGACTCCACCTTGTCCACGCCCCACAGTTGCAGGTCGGTCTTCATGCCGGGGGCGAAGGCCGGGTCGGTGCGCATGCCCCTGGCGATGTCGGCCAGCTCCTCGCACACATGATCGATATTCTCGCCATAGGCGACGCTGACGGTGACGCTGGCGTTGCCGATACCGCGGTTGACGTTGGTAACGGTGGTGACCGAGCTGAACGGCACGATGTGGACGGATCCGTCGCCGGCGCGCAGCCGGATGGTGCGGATCGACAGTTGTTCCACGCTGCCCGACAGACCGGAGACGGTGATCCAGTCGCCGACCTGCATCGTATTCTCCAGCAGCAGGAACAGGCCGGTAATGAGATCCTGCACCAGCTTCTGCGAGCCGAAGCCGATGGCGATGCCGACCACGCCGGCGCCGGCCAGCAGCGGCGCGGTGTTGACGCCGATGTCGCTCAGCACGATCAGCCCGGCGACGATGCAGATGCCGATCAGCAGCACGGTGCGCAGGATCGGCATCAGCGTCAGCACGCGCGCCGCCTGTGCCCCGCGCGACAGGCGCGTCAGCCGGCGCTGCATGGCGGCATTGGCCAGTTCCCAGACCAGCAGCGCCACCAGCATCGTGATGGCGATGTTGACCAGGGCGGAGAGCAACTGGCCGCCCAGGGCGCCCTGCCGGAACCAGGCGAAACTGTCCATGCCCCAGGCCTGGAACAGCACCACCGCGGCCACCGCCGTGATCAGGCCGTTGAGCAGCCCGCGCGCGATCGGATGATAGCGGCGCGCCCGCGTCTCCAGCCCCGGAAACCGGGCCGTCACCTCCGGCGGCACGCGCAGCGCGCGTTCCAGGGCGTTGTTGGAGGTGAAGGTGAGCAGCCGTGCGATGCCGCCGACGATGACGGTGGCGAGGAAGATGCGGATGAGCTGGACGAAGCCGTCCTCGATCTCCAGCGCGGAGACGAGCCAGAGCGCGATCAGGTAGAAGATGGCGATGATATGCCACAGCGCCGCCAGCCGGTTGCGCAGGATCGCGGCCACCCCCCCGCCTTCGCGCCGCACCCGGATCACGTCGGCGACGCGGCGGCGGGTTTGCAGCACCATGATGACGAGGCAGAGATTGACCGCGAGCGCCACCAGTTTCAGCAGCGCGTCGTGTGCCACCCGATAGAGGCCGAACAGCAGCCCCACTTCGGTGGCGGCATAGCCGAAGATGGCGATCAGGGCGATGCGTCGCAGCCAGCGCAGCATATAGGCGGCGGCGGCGTCGCTGAATGGGATCACGCGCAGCCGCGGCGTCGCCGGGGCCAGCAGCACGCGCATCAGGCTGACCACCAGCCGGGTCAGCGCATAGGCGTTGAGCACGGCAAGGATCACCAGCCGCGCCGTGGGGCGAGCGCCGAGCGGCGTGCTGAGCAGCCCGTAGCCGACCGCTGCCAGCAGCATGATCGGCACCAGATCGAGCGCCAGCCGGCCGAGCACGAACGGGATGCGGCGCAGAAGGATGAGCGCCGGCGCGGCCGACGGTCGCCGGCGCCGCTCGGGCGGTTCGGCGGAAGGCCCGGCGAGGGTCGCGGCAGCCGGCGTGCGGCCGGTACGGCCATTGCGCGGCACCGTGCCGTCGGGGGCGTGCTGCGCGAGGCGGACCACGCCCGGGTGCAGCAGACGCACCGCCAGCCGCTCCGCGGCCACCGCCACCGCCATGACGACGAGCAGCCGCCAGGTCGCCGCCATGACCTGCTCGCGCGCCTCCGGGTTGCGGATCATGTGCGCGATCCAGCGGGTGATCAGGGGGAAGTCGGTGACGGTGCGCGCCGTCACCACCAACTGATCGGACACCGCCGAGAGCCGGTTGGAGGCGCCGACCAGGATTTCCGCGCCCAGGCTGTCGGGGGCGAGCGGGATCGGCAGATCGGCCGGCACGGCTGCCTTGGCCGGCGCCGCCGGTGGCGAACCGGCCTTTGCCGCCGGCGCGACCTTCGCCGCCGGAGCGGCGGGGCTGGCTGGAATGGCCGGGCCGGCCGATGGCGGCGGCAGCGCCCGGGCGATATTGTCCAGCAAGCCGATCAATTGCTCGCGCCTGGCCGGGTCGCGCAGCACGTCCAGCACCTGCTGCACCTGAGCTTGGGTGAGGGCGGGCGCGGCCGACGGCGGCACAGGCGCGGGGTCCGGCGGGGCCTGGGCGTGCAGGCCGGCGGACGGTGCGAGCAGCAGGAGCAGCAGCAGAAGGCGCAGCATGGTCCGCAGGCGGACCATGTTCGACCCCTCGCTGTCAACCAATTACGCAGCGGCGGCTGGCAAAGCGCGCGCGGCGCCCCAGATCCCGGGCGTGATAACGATCCTGACCATTCTGGTTGCGCTCGCCATGGCGGCGACGCTGGGCGTGCTGCTGGCCGGCATCCTCGGGATCGGCCGGGGCGATCCGGCGCGCTCGAACCGGCTGATGCGCTGGCGGATCATCTTCCAGGCCGTCGCGCTGCTGCTGTTCATGCTGCTGCTGTCACTGCTGCGGTCCTGAGCGCGCACCGGTGCCGGCCGCCGCGCGCATCCGGAAGCCTCAGCCCTGGCGGCCGGCGGCGGACAGAAGGCCGTCGAGCGCGATGCAGACCGGAACCAGGTCGGGAATGACGAGGCGGGTGAAGCGATCGAGCGTCGGGCGCATGGCGGCCAGCCCGTCCGGCGCCGGGCCTATGGCCGGCAGCATCGACGCGGCCTCCTGCTCCGCCGCGCGCAGCGTGCTCGCCCGCGCCGCGCGCATGGCAGCGGGCGCGTAAAGCGGGCCGAGCCAGCGGGCGAGCGCCTCCACCACCCCGGGCCACGGCGCGAGCGCGAGATAGAGGCTCGGGATCACGCCATCGCCGGTCCCGTCATGGCGGGCCGCCAGCGCCCGGACGGCGGCGGCGAGACCGGCCGGCAGCGCCTCGATGCGCGCCAGCGGCGGCAGCGGCGGTGCGGCCGGCGGCGGGAGACCGGGGGACAGCCGGGCCGCCGGCCGGTCCGGCGCGTCGAGGCGCAGGCGCAGCGCGGTCAGGGCGATCACGTTGGTGACATTGCCGCGCACATAGGCCGCGATCATGGCGCGCAGCGCCGCCAGCGCGGCGGCATCGTCGAGACCCGCCCGCGCCAGGGCTTCGTCGGTCGGCTTCGTGATCGCAGGCAATGCAACTGCCGCCGCGACGCGCGCCCGCGCCGCTGCCATCGGCCCGGATGCGACCAGCGGACGCGCCGTCGTCCATGCCCATTCGAGCACGCCCGGCAAAGCGGCGAAATGCCGCCAGATCAGGTTGACCATCGGCACCCCGGATACCGCGCGAATGTCGGCGTAGATCGCGGCGATCGCGGGCGGCGCATCCGCCGGCCGAATCTCTGCAAACATGGCCCGTCGTCCCCCTGCTTCTGCGGCCGTCAGGCTGGCGGCGCCAGCAGGGCCGGAAGCTCGGCAAGGCTTCGCACTTCGTGATCCGGCGCCCCCGGCAGCCGCTCCCGCCGCTGGCCATAGCGGTTGCACCACACCACGCGCATCCCGAAAGCCGAGGCGGCGAAGGCGTCCCAGGCGTTGGAGGATTGGAACGAAACCTGCTCCGCCCGCACCCCCAGTTGCTGCAAGCCGTATTCATAGACCCGCGGATGGGTCTTGAACACCCGCACGGCATCGGCCGACAGCACCGCGTCGAGCAGGCCGTCGAGACCGGCGCCGCGCACCGCCGCCTGCAGCATCGCCGGCGAGCCGTTGGACAGAATCGCGGTGGCGAAACCAGCCGCACGCAACTGCCGCAATGTCGCGGGCACTTCCGGGAAGGCGGACAGCGTCAGATAGAGGTCCATCAGACGGTCGCGCAGCGCTTGCGTCGCGATACCGAGACTGTCGAGCGTGAAGTCGAGCGCCTCGCCCGTCACCTGCCAGAAATCGGCGTAACGGTCCTGCAGCGAGCGCAGCCAGGTGTATTGCAGCTGCTTGTCGCGCCACAGGTTGGTCAGCGCAGCACGTCGGTCTTCGGGGATCTCCGCGCAGCGCGCGGCGGCGGAGGCGAAGTCGAAGATCGTGCCGTAAGCGTCGAAGACGCAGGCGCGGATTCCTGTGATCTGGCTCATTTCACGGTGCCCCGGATCGGATAGTTCTTCTCGATGACGAAACCCAATCCACGCACGATGCGGTCGGGATCGGGACGCAGAAAGGGTGCGTTGGCGATGTCAACAAGCTGCAGCACACCCTCGGGATTGACCACGAACAGCGCCGGCTCGGGGAAGCGATGGTCGGTCTCCTGCGCCGAGCGCGGCTCGCTGACATAGAGGCCGAGACGATGCATCGTGCCCTCGTCCATGCCGTAGAGCAGCGGGAAGGAGACCTTCGCCGCCGCGGCGGTGACGCGGGTCTGCGCCTCGCTGTCGGCGGAGACGGCGGCAACCGACACGCCGAGAGCCGCCAGCGCCTCGCGCCGCTGTTCGATTTCCGAGAGATAGGATTTGCAGATCGGGCAATGCTGGCCGCGGATGACGAACAGCGCCTGCCAGGCACCGGGGGCGCCGAAGGCCACGTCGTCGCCATCGAGCTGCTTGAAGGAAAGCGGGGTGAAGGGCTGGGCCGGATGAAGTTTGCTTGTTGTGTTCATTTGAACCTCTCGTGTTGAAGCGGGGTTGACCCTGCGGCCCCGCGGTTGCGGCCTCACGTCCTTCAGGGCCGCTGGTAAAGGCGCCTGTGCGTCGCAGGTGTGCCGAACAGCCGCACGCTCAGGCGCCTGCCATCCGCTTCGCCGCGCGGGCGAGGCCGTCATAGGCGTCCAGCATCCGTCCGACCCAGGCGGAGACGGGATCGTCGGGCGCGGTCAACGCCACCGGGCTGATCACGCGCGCCCACTGGAAGGCACCGAACACGGCATGGTCGGCGTAGGCCGGCGCGCCACCGGCGACGAAGGGCTGGCCGGCGAGCGTGCTGCGCAGCGGCGCCAGCGTGCGCCTGAGCACCGCCAATGCCTCATCGCGTTCGGCGGCGATCGCCGCGAAACTGCGGCCGAACGCGGCTTCGCGCGTGGTGCGGAAATACTCCCGGTCCTTCTCGTGCAGCGCGACCGGGATATCGGGCACCACCACGCGCGCGACCGCCGGATGCAACACCTCGCTCGCCCACTGGTTGACGAAGCGCGCCGTTGCGCGGCCCTCACGCCCGCCGAACAGCGACGGACGGTCGGGATATGTCTCCTCCAGATAAACCGCGATGTCCCAGCTTTTATGGAGCCATGTGTCGCCGGCGACGAGCACCGGCACCTTGCCCTGTCCGGTGCGTGCAATCGCGTCCTTCTCGGTGAAGCGCCAGGCGATGGTCTCGACCGGCAGGCCCTTGTGCGCCAGCGCCATCCGCGTGCGCCAGCAATTGGGGCTGAAGCGGATGTCGTCGTCGGCACCGGCAAGATCGTACAGACTCAGGTTGGCGCTCATGCTTTGCTTCCCGTTGGGTTGGCGGCGGATTGGCCGAACAGCAGCGCGCGCGACTGATCGCTGACGACGGGCGTCGTGTTGATCCTTTCCGCCAGCGCATAGGCGCGCACCACCGCGGGGCGGGCGCGGATCGTCTCGAACCAGCGCTTCAGGTGCGGGAAGTCGTCGAGACTCTGCTGCTGGCGCGCGTGCGGGACGATCCAAGGATAGCTCGCCATGTCGGCGATCGAATAGTCGCCGGCGACGAATTCACGATCGGCGAGCCGCCTGTTCAGCACGCCATAGAGCCGGTTCGTCTCGTTGACATAGCGGCCGATGGCATAGGGCAGCTTCTCCGGCGCGTACTGGACGAAATGGTGGTTCTGCCCGGCCATCGGGCCGAGGCCGCCCATCTGCCAGAACAGCCACTGCATCACCTCGGCACGGCCGCGGAGATCGGCGGGCAGGAAGCTGCCGGTCTTCTCGGCGAGATATTGCAGGATGGCGCCGGATTCGAAGATGCTGACCGGCGCACCGCCATCGGCCGGCACGGTATCGACGATCGCCGGGATGCGGTTGTTCGGGGCGATCGCCAGGAACTCGGGCCTGAACTGGTCGCCGTTGCTGATGTTGACGGGAATCACGCGATAGGGCAGGCCCGTCTCCTCAAGGAAGATCGTCACCTTGTGCCCGTTGGGCGTCGTCCAGTAGTGAAGGTCGATCATCGGCGGGGTGCTTTGCTCCTGGTTTGCGGCGATCGGACAAGACTGGCGATGGCATGGTCGGCGAGCGCCCGCAGCCGTCTTGGGTCAGGGTCGAGGCGCGCCATCACGCGGATGGCAAAGACCGTGCCGAGCAGGGCGGATGCGGTGGCGGCGATATCGGTCCGACGGTCGAGCGCGCCTTCGCTGACGGCACGCTGCAACCGCCCGGCAAAGAACCGCTCGACCTCGCCGAGGCGGGCGCGCACGAGGTCGCGCGCATCCTGCGACATCGGCGCCCCGTCGAGCACCGTGTTGACCAGCAGGCAGCCGCGATGGTGCGGATCGGCGAGCGACAGTGCGATCAGCTCGGCGAGGAAATCGCCGATCGCCGCGAGCGGATCGGCGGCGGCGGAAAGGCGCGCAAGACGCTCCAGCAGCCCCTCGTCCGCGTAGCGGCGCAGGGCCTCGACGAACAGGCCGTCCTTGTCGGTGAAGCGATGATAGAGCGCCGCCGAACTGAGGCCGGTCGCCTGCGTCAGATCGCGCAGCGAGGTTCCGGCATAGCCGTTGCGCCAGAACACGCCGGTCGCGCGTTCGAGAACGGTATCGTCGGAAAGCGTGCGGGTTCGCGGCATCGACCTTGTTCGGCGGCTTCGGATGTGTCATATATAACAGAACGACCGGTCTAAATCAACCCCCTTCCGACCCGCCGCAGGAGAGCGATCATGCGCACCCCCCATCTCGTCTATTTCGCCGATCCGATGTGCTCCTGGTGCTGGGGCTTCTCGCCGGTGATCGAGGCGATCGAGCAGACGTTCGGCACGACGCTGCCGATCCGCCTGATCATGGGGGGACTGCGCCCGTGGACGACGCAGCCGATGACCGCGCATGACCGCGGCGAGGTGCGCCACCACTGGGAACACGTCCATGAGGCTTCGGGACAGGCGTTCGATTTCACCTTCTTCGACCGCGAGCACTTCGTCTATGACACCGAACCGCCGAGCCGCGCGGTGGTGGTGCTGCGCCGGCGCGGCATGGCGACCGGCCTCGCCGCGCTGCGGCGCATCCATCGCGCTTTCTATGCGGAGAACCGCGACGTGACGGATCCCGCCACGCTGACCGCCCTGGCCGGCGAGTTCGGCATGGCAGCGGCGGCCTTCCGCGAGGCGTTCGACAGCCAGACGGTGGCGGACGAAACGCGCGGCGACTTCGCAATCGCGCAATCGGCCGGCATCCGCGGCTTCCCGACGCTGATCGCCGGTCTCGGCGACGACAACCAGTATTCCCTGGTGACCCACGGGTTTCAGCCCGGCAGCCGCATCCTCCCGGTGCTCCGGCAATGGCTCGGCAAGCCCGCGGCGACGCCATCCGCCGGCGACGGCGGCACCTGCGCCCTCCCGGGAGACTGAAGATCGGGGGACGCGTGGGATGCGAGACATTCCCACCCCCCCGCCGTTCATGCTATCCGCGACCCCGATGAAGACCGCGGGAGAGAGGCGCACTGCCCACCGGCGGGGCGCCTGACCGCACGATCAACGGCAAACCGGAGAGCATTCCCCCATGCCGGACAATTCCGCCGCGAACATCGCCGGCATGGCCGCCGGCGACGAGCGGCTCCATTATGACCGGGTCGAGATCGCCCTGCACTGGACCACCGCCGCGTTCGTGGCGGTGCTGTGGCTGCTCGGACAGGGCTGGGGCTACCTGCCGCGCGGCAGCGACGGGCGCCATGCGTTGCAGGATCTGCACGTCTCGCTCGGCCTGCTGTTCACCGCGGTCCTGGCGGCGCGCATCCTGTGGCGCCTCGGCCCCGGCCGCCGGCCGCTGCCGGCGACAACGGGGCTTGCCGAGGTGGCGGCGAAGCTCGTGCATTATCTGCTCTATGTCCTGCTGACCGGCCAGGTGGTGCTGGGCTGGCTGTGGCGCTGGGCCAACCATGACCCGCTCAGCCTGTTCGGCCTGTTCACCATCCCCTCCCCCGCCGCCTTCACCAAGGCGCAGAAGACGCTGTTCGGCAACCTGCACGGCACCATCGCGAACGTCATCCTGATCCTCGCCGGGCTGCACGCCGCCGCCGCGCTGTTTCACCATTTCGCGCTGCGCGATGGGGTGCTGCGCCGGATGCTGCCGGCCGGGCGCCGCGGACGCTAATCCGCTCTTGCCCTCGCGCGCGGCCAATTGCATGATAATTTGGTAAGCAACGGCGCCGTCTTCCAAGCGCCAAGGGAGGAACCATGACGAAGTTTGCCACCGTCCTGTGCGCCGCCGTCGGCGCCGCTGCCCTGCTGCTCTCCGCCGGGGCCGAGGCCGCCGGGCCGAAGACCGTGAGCGGCCCCGGCGTCAACCCCGCCTGTTTCATCCCGGCAGCGAAAGAGACCAAATTCTTCCAGTGGCCGGCGAAGAAAGGCCCGTACCGGATTGCACTGGTGAACGGCTTTGTCGGCAACACCTGGCGCATCCAGATGATCAAGACCGCCAAGGCCTATGCCGAGCTCCCCGAAGTCAAGTCCGAAATCAAGGATTTCAAGGTCGTCTCCACCGGCACGGACGCCGCGGCGCAGCTCGGTGCGATCGAGGACTTCATCAACCAGGGCTTCGACGGCATCGTCACCATCGCGGTCAGCCCGACCGGCTTCGACCGGGTGATCCGCCTTGCCGACCAGAAGGGCGTGGTGCTGACCCCGTTCGACAACATCCTCGACACCGACAAGGTGATGGAGGTCGGCGAGGATCAGTACAAGATGGGCACCATGTCCGGCCAGTGGATCGAGAAATATGTCGGCAACCACGGCAAGCTGCTGGAGGTGCGCGGCGTGCCCGGCAATTCCGTCGATCGCGACCGGCATGAGGGCTTCCGCTCGATCGTGGACAAGGCGCCGAACAAGTTCGAGGTGGTGGAGGTGGTCGGCAACTGGGCGACCGGCGACAGCCAGAAGGTGACGGCGGATGCCATCGCCGTGCATGGGCATTTCGACGGCATCTTCACCCAGGGCGGCTCCGACGGCACGGTGCAGGCGCTGATCGACGCGCACCAGCCGTTCGTGCCGATGTCCGGTGAGGGCGAGAACACCTATCGCAAGCAGATCGCTGAATACTGGAAGGACGGGCTGAAGGGCATGTCCTATGGCCAGTCGCCGGCGCTGGTCGCGATCGCGATGAAGGCCACCATCTCCGCGCTGCAGGGCAACGTGATGCCGCAGAAGGTGTTCATCCCGATCCCCTATGCCGACTTCGAGCACATGAAGGCGGGCGAGGACTATTTCCCCGACCTCAACGCGCAGTTCTTCGCCGACAACTCCTTCCCGCCCTGCGGCATCACCTTCACCGCGCCGCAGATCATGGCGCAATCCGAAGCCAACAAGTAGCAGGACCGGCGCAGGGGCGCAGCGACGCGCCCCTGCGGCCCCGGCACGGGCGGTGGCGATGGCGGAAACGGCGGCGCCGATCCTTGAACTGTCCGGCGTCAGCAAGCGCTATGGCGGCGTGCGCGCGCTGGACGGGGTGGATTTCGCCTGCCGGCGCGGTTCCATCCACGCCGTGCTGGGGGAAAACGGGGCCGGCAAATCGACCCTGATCAAGGTCATCGCCGGCGTCGTGCAGCCGAATGCGGGCACTATCCGCCTCAACGGCAGGACGGTCACCTTCCCGTCGCCGCAGGCAGCCAACGCCGCGGGCATCGTCTGCATCTTTCAGGAATTGTCGCTGCTGCCCGATCTTTCGGTCGCCGACAACATCGCCATCGCCGACCCGCCGCGGCGCTTCGGCCTGATCGACCGGCGCGCCCAGCGGCGTCGGGCGGAGCAACTGCTGGCGCGCGTCGGCTGCGAGGACATCAATCCGCTGCTTCAGGTGCGGCAACTGCCGCTGTCGCGCCGGCAGATGGTGGAAATCGCCAAGGCCCTCGGCCGCGCGCCGCAGCTCCTGATCCTCGATGAGGCGACATCCGCCCTGACCGCGGCGGATGTGGAGAAGGTGTATGCGATCCTCCACGGGCTGCGCGACAGCGGTTTGAGCCTGCTCTACATCTCGCACCGCATGCATGAGATCGAAGCGCTGGCCGATACCTGCTCGGTGTTCCGCAACGGACAGCACATCGACACCTTCCCCAAGGGCGCGCGCAGCGACGAGCAGATCGTACAGATGATGATCGGGCGCGAATGGCACAGCGTCTATCCGCCGAAGCCGCAGCGCACCGCGCCGCCGCCGCCGGCACTCGAGCTCAACGGCGTCGGCTGGGAGAACCGGCTGCACGACATTTCGCTCGCCGTCGGCCGGGGGGAGATCGTCGGCCTCGGCGGCCTCGACGGACAGGGCCAGCGGGAACTTCTGCTCGCCCTGTTCGGCGTGCTGCGCGGTGTATCCGGTGAGATCGCGGTCAACGGCACCCCCTGCCGCATCGGCAGTCCCGCGGCTGCGAAGTCGCCGCAGGTCGGCATGGCGCTGATCCCGGAGGATCGCAAGACCGAGGGTTTGATGCTGCCGATGAGCGTGCGCGACAACATCTCGATCGCCGCCCTCGGTGCGATGACCCGCGGCGCCGTCGTCGATCGCGCGCAGGAGGCGCGTCGGATCGACGAGGTGGCGGCACGGCTCAAGATCAAGTTCGGCCGGCTCACCGATGCCGTCGCCACGCTCTCGGGCGGCAATCAGCAGAAGGTGGTGATCGCCAAGTGGCTGCTGACCGGCGCGCGCGTCGTGCTGCTCAACGATCCGACCCGCGGCATCGATGTCGGCACCAAGCAGGAGATCTATCAGTTGCTGCGCGATCTGGCCGATGCCGGCACGGCGATCCTGTTCTACTCCACCGACTACGACGAACTGATCGGCTGCTGCGACAGCGTCCTGATCCTCTATGACGGCCGCATCGTGCGGACGCTGCAAGGCGAGGCGATCACGGAGGCCAACATCGTCGCCAGTTCGCTCAACCTGCCGCTGGCGCGCGCCGCGGCGGAGAGCGCGGCATGAACGATCTGCGTCTGCGGTTCGGGCAGAATCTCGGCCTGTGGCTCGGCGTGCTGCTGTTCGTCTTGCTCTATGCGCTCTACAGCACGCTGCATCCCAAGGGCTGGACGGTCGATCTGCTGGTGCAGAACGCCAACGAGTCGTTCGCCCTGATCATGGTCTCGATGGCGCAGGCGGTGCCGGTGATCACCGGCGGCATCGACCTTTCGGTCGGGCCGATGATGACGCTGGTGAACTGCCTCGCCTCGGTGCTGGTGTCCGGCACGCCGGGTGCGATCGTGCTCGGCATCCTCGCCTGCCTCGCCGCGGGCGCGCTCGCCGGCTTCGTCAACGGCTGCATCGTCGTCTATGGCCGCATCCAGCCGATCATCGCCACACTGGCGACCGGTGCCGTCTATATCGGCATCGCCCTGTTCCTGCGCCCGTCGCCCGGCGGCAAGGTGGACGAAAACCTGTCCTGGGTCGCGACCAACGCGCTGGCGGAGATGGACACCACCTATCACTGGTTCCCCGACGGGCCGCCCGCCTGGTTTGCGGAGACGCTCGGCCGGGTGCCGGTGCCGATCGTCCTGATCCTGGCGGTGGTGCTGCTGATCTGGGTGCCGTTCCGCAACACCGTCACCGGCCGCGGCTGCTACGCCGTCGGCTCGGCCGAGGGGGCGGCCTACATGTCCGGCCTCGATATCGGGCGCAGCCGGCTCGCGGCCTATACACTGGGCGGCCTGTTCGCGGCCTGTGGCGGCCTTTATCTCGCCCTGCAGACCGGCAGCGGCAATGCCGACATTCCGCAGGCCGGCGCCTATACCCTGAACTCGATCGCCGCCGTGGTGGTGGGCGGCACCTCGCTCTACGGCGGCAGCGGCGGGGCGGTCGGCGCGCTGTTCGGCGCCCTGGTGCTGCGCGCCATCTCCTTCTGCTTTCGCGTGTTCGACAGCAACGGCCCGCTCGGCTTTCTTTCCAACCCGCTGCTGCAACCGATCTTCGAGGGCGTGATCCTGCTGCTCGCGGTCTCGCTGGGCGCCGCGCGCGTCTTCCGCGTCAAGAACCGGCTCACTCTGTTCACGTGAACGCGGGACGGTCATGAAAGCTCTCGCTGCCATCGACCGGCCGATGCTGATCGCCGGCCTGTGCATCGTCCTGATCCTGTTCGCCGGCACCGCCTACACCGTCACCACCCAGGGCACCGCGACCTTCATCGAGCCGGCGTATCTGCTCCAGCAGATCAAGATCGCTGCCTTCCTCGGCATCGTCTCGGCCGGCATGATGGTGGTGATCCTGCTCGGCCACATCGATCTCTCGATCCCCTGGACGATCGCCGCGAGTGCGATGCTGGCGACCGCGGTCGGCGGGGGGTGGGCGCTTCCGGTCGGCCTCGGCGTCGGTCTCGCGGTCGGCCTGGTCAACGGCCTCGGCGTCGCTTTCCTGCGGGTGCCGTCGATGATCTTCACGCTCGGCGTCAATGCCGTGCTGCGCGGGCTGATGGTGATGCTGACCGGCGGCTTCGCGCCGCAGAGCAATGCCACCGGCCTGATGGTCTGGCTTGCCACCGGCAGGCCGCTCGGCATCGCCAATTCGGTGATCGTGTGGGCGCTGCTGTCGGCGGCACTCGTGTTCATGCTGACGCGCACACCGTTCGGCCGCTACATCTACGCCGTCGGCAACCGCGAGGCAGCGACCTATCTCTCCGGCATCAACACGCGGCTGGTGCTGATCGGCAGTTTCATCATCTGCGATGTGTGCGCGGCGCTGTCGGGCCTGCTGATCGCCGGCTACACGTCGAAGGCATTCCAGGCGATGGGGGATGTCTACCTGCTGCCGGCGATCGCCGCGGTGGTGGTGGGCGGCACCAACATCCTCGGCGGCCAGGGCCGCTATCTCGGCACCGTCATCGGCACGGTGCTGATCGTGCTGCTGCAAAGCGTACTGAGTGTCGCGCAGATGCCGGAAGCCGGCCGGCAGATCATCTACGGCGCCGTCATCATCGCCATGCTGCTGGCCTATGGACGCGGCAGCGCGGTGCGGGGGTGAACGGCGATCGCGCTGGACAGGCACCGCCGGCGCGCCGTACATCATCGCCATGCCTGGCCCGGCCCCGCCCCGCCCCACCCTGACCCGCGAACTTCTGCTCGATGGCCGGCTCGCCGACATGATCGCCCGCGCCGCACCGGAAGTGCGGGTGCTGACGGAGGCGGAACGCCGCGCCTCCCTCCATGCCATCCTCGCCGCCCGGCCGGAGCACGGCAGCGGCATCTGGCTGTTCGCCTATGGCTCGCTGATCTGGAACCCGACCATCCGCCTCACCGCCCAGCTTGCCGCCCGCGTGCACGGCTGGCATCGCGCCTTCTGCCTCGCCACCCGCGCCGGCCGCGGCACGCCGGACAATCCCGGCCTGCTGCTCGGCCTGCGCCCCGGCGGCGAGTGCCGCGGCGCCGTGCTGCGCGTGCCGGAGGACGGGCTGGAACACGAACTCGACGTGCTGTGGCGGCGCGAGATGGTCACCGGCTCCTACACCCCGCGCTGGCTTGCGGCCGAGGAGGCGGACGGAACCGCCCTGCCGCCGGCGCTCGCCTTCACGATCGAGGACACCAGCCACGGCTACGCCGGCGACCTGCCGGAGGACGAAGTGGTCGAACGGCTCGCGACCGCAGGCGGCGAACTCGGCACCTGTGCCGAGTACCTGTTCCGCACCACCGAGGGGCTGCGGCGCATGGGAATCCGCGACCCGGCGCTGGAGCGGATCGCGGCCCTGGTGCAGGCGCGGCAGACGGCGCGCGAAACCGCTCAGGCGGCGCCGGCGACGTAGGCGCGCAGGCTGTCCACTTCATGCTCCTGCTGCATGATGCGCGCCTTCACCACGTCGCCGATGCTGACGATGCCGAGCAGGGCGCCATGCTCGATCACCGGCAGGTGGCGGAAGCGCCCGGCGGTCATCACGGTCATCGCCTGCTCGATGCTCATGTCGGGGGTTGCGGTGCGCAGCGCGCGCGTCATCAGCTGGCCGGCGGTCATTTCCAGTGCCCGCGCGCCGTTGGCCGCCAGAGCATGGATGATGTCGCGCTCGCTGACGATGCCGAGAAGCTGCTCGGCCGCGTCCTGCACGACCACGGCGCCGATCCGCCGCCCCGACAGCAGACGTGCCACGTCCGCGATGCTGACGGTCGGCCGCACGGCGGCCACATCATAGCCCTTGTGTTTCAGAATGGCGGCGATGGTCATGCTGTTCCTCCCGCTCGCGCGGCCGGCCGCTGCCGGAGAACTGGAACAGGCTGCCGGGCTTACGGCCGGTCAATCTTCCCGTAACATGCGCCGACAGGCGGGCGGCGTCCAGTCTTATCACGGACCCGTGATGGCCCGGCGGATGCAGCCAGTAGCGCAGCAGCGGCACCGTCGCGATCTCCAGCCGCCGCGCACCGGCGGCGGACGGGCGGCACAGCAGCTCGGCATCGCCGTCGGTCCAGTGCAGGCCCGGCTCCGGCGCATGCCAGCCGGTGGCGCGGCGCGGGTCGTCGGGGGCGATGCCGGCGCCGTCCAGGCGCACCGCCGTCACCGCGACGCCGAGACGCCGGCGATCCACGCTCCAGGGCACGGTTTCGGCCGGGATAGCGGTGCGGCTGATCAGCCGCACGCGGTCGGTGCCCGGCGGCAGGGTGACGTGCCAGACCGCCCCGCGCCGCGTCGCCGGCAGGCGCGTCTGCTCCGCGGCGACAACGAGGCCGGGATCGTCGGTGAGGCGGTGGCCGAGCGACCCGGCGCGGGCCAGCAGCCGGCGGCGCACGCCTGCCTGCGCCGCCGGCGTCAGCAGCAGCCTGGCGCAGCCGTCCCGCGCCCAGCCGCGCCGCTGCCGCGGCGCGTCCGGCCGGTCGAAGCTGCCGCGGTTGCCGGTGTCGAGATAGCTTTCCGCCGCCAGCCCTTCGGCCAGCAGCAGGGCATGGGCGGGGAGTTCGACATGCCAGTACGCCACCGCCGGCATCGGCATCCGCACGATCGAGGCGCCGTTGACCAGGGCCCCCGCCGGCACCAGCGCGCCGCCGGCGAAAACGGCGTGGTCGGGCGACAGCAGCAGGGGGCGGCGCGGGCGGCCCGGGGCGAAGGCATGGGCGGCGATGCGCACGGGCCAGACCCGCGGCGCGGCCGGCGCGATCCGCCGCTGCCCCACCCAGCGCACCCTGCGCACCCCCTGCCCCACCGTCACCACCCGCATGCCGGGACGCAACCGCTCCACCGGAACTTCGCCACGCGGCGTCGCGATACGGGTGCCGGCCAGGAAACAGGCGAGGTCGGACTGCCCGGCAACGGTATAGCTGAGCGGATAGGTTGCGCCGGCCGCGAACGGCGTGGCGAGGAACGCATAGAAGGTGGCGAAATCCGTGGTGGTGAACAGGACGCCGTCCGGCAGGTCGGAATAGGCGCGCAGCGTCACCGTCTGGCCGCCGATCACTGCCGTCGCATCATCGCCGACCCTGGTCAGTGTGCCGGTCAGCACCGCCGTGCCTGTGCCCGCGGTGCCGCCGGCCCACACGCCGAGTTCATCGGCGCCGCCGCTCGCCCAGTTTCCGGGCGCAAACACGGTATTGTCGAAGATCTCGGCCATCCTGGCCCGCAAGCTGTGCGGGCGCAGCCTGACCCGCCGCGGTGAACGAAGAATGAAGCGGCCCGTGGCCGCTCAGGAAGCGGCCTTGCGCAACTGGAACAGCGCCTGCTCCCCGAACAGGTTGGCGAGGCCGACGAAGCGGCGCCACGGCGCGCGCTGCCCGGCGTCATCGACCGCGAGCCACTTTTCGACGCGATAGCCCTCCTCCGCACACAGCGCGAAGAAATCGCGGATGGTGCAGGGATGGATGTTGGGCGTCTCGTGCCACGGCCGGTTCCACACCGAGGTCATCGGCATCCGCCCGGCCCACAGCAACTGCCAGCGCACCTGCCAGTGGCCGAAATTGGGGAAGCTCACGATGGCACGCTCGCCGATGCGCAGCATCTGGCGCAGCACCTCGCGCGGGCGCTCCACCGCCTGAAGGGTGCGCGACAGCACCACATAGTCGAACGCCGCATCCGGATACTGCGCGAGATCGGCGTCGGCGTCGCCCTGCATCACCGGCAGCCCGTGCGCGACCGCGCGCGTCACCTCCGCCATGTCGATCTCGATGCCGCGGGCATCGCAGCCGCGGGTGCGGAACAGATGGCCGCTCAGGGCGCCGTCGCCGCAGCCGATGTCGAGCACGCGCGCGCCGGGGGCGATCATCTCGGCGATCAGCCTGAGATCGAGCCGCATGTTCTTGGCGACGTAGCGCACCGGATCGGCCGGCAGCGCGACGTTCATGCCGGCAGCCCGGCATGCTCGGCACAGCCGGCGAGAAAGCCGGCGAGGGTGCGGTGGAAATCGGGTTCGTCGAGCAGGAAGGCGTCGTGGCCCTTGTCGGTCTCGATCTCGACGAAGCTGACATTGGCGGCGGCGCGGTTGAGGGCGCGGGCGATGGTGCGGCTTTCCGCCGTCGGATAGAGCCAGTCGCTGGAGAAGCTGATCAGGCAGAAGCGCGTGCGGCTGCCGCGGAACGCCGCCGCCAGATCGCCGCCGTGGTCGGCGGCCAGATCGAAATAGTCGGTGGCGCGGGTGATGGCGAGATAACTCGCGGCATCGAAGCGGCGTACGAAGCTGCTGCCCTGGTGGCGCAGATAGCTCTCCACCTCGAACGTGTCGTCGAACAGGCCGGCGGCGGTCGCGCCGCGCAGGCGGCGGCCGAATTTGCGCGTCAGTGCCTGTTCCGAGAGATAGGTGATATGGGCGATCATGCGCGCCACCGCGAGGCCGCGGGCCGGCGTGCGGCCATGCGCCCAGTAGCTGCCGCCGAGCCAGTCGGGGTCGGCGAAGATCGCCTGCCGCCCGACTTCGTTGAAGGCGATGTTCTGCGCCGAATGGTCGGCGGCGGTGGCGATCGGGACGGCGGCGAACACCGAGTCGGGATAGGTCGCCGCCCATTCCAGCACCTGCATCCCGCCCATCGAGCCGCCGATCACCGCGAACAGCCGGGCGATGCCGAGATGGTCGATCAGCCGCTTCTGCGCGCGCACCATGTCGCGGATCGTCACCGGCGGAAACTCGGTACCCCAGCGCGGCGGGTTCGGTGCATCGGTGTCGTCGCGCGGCGAGCGCGGGCCGGTCGTGCCCATGCAGCCGCCGAGCACGTTGGCGCAGATGACGAAGAAGCGGTCGGTGTCGATCGGCCGGCCCGGTCCCACCACCATGTCCCACCAGCCGGGCTTGCCGGTCACCGGATGAGGCTCAGCCACGTACTGGTCGCCGGTGAGGGCGTGGCAGATCAGGATGGCGTTCGACCGCTCCGCGTTCAGGCGGCCATAGGTGCGGAAGGCGACCACCAGCCGGCGCAGCGCCACCCCGCAGTCGAGCGCCAGCCCGTCGGCGAAGGCGACGTGCGCGTGGGCGATCTCCAGCGGTTCGGCCTGGTCCATGCCGCGCTGCATATGCCCCCCGCCCCGCCGCGCCGCAACGTCCGCTGCGGCAACCCCGCCGCGCGCCCGGGCAAGCGGCCAGGCAGGCGGCCAGGCAGGCGGCCAGGCAGGCGGCTAGGCAGGGGGGATGGGTTCGGCTATGCCACCGCGCACCCGTCACACCGCCCGTCATGTCCAGCACCGCCCCGACCGCCGACGCCGCAGCCCTTCCCACGCTCGCCGATCTGCGGGCGCAGCTCGACCACATGGACGACGCACTGCACGACCTGCTGATGCGCCGCGCCGCCGTGGTGGGCGAGGTGGCACGGCTGGCGGCGCACGGCAAGATCGCGTTCCGGCCGGGGCGGGAGGCCGATATCCTCCGCCGCCTGCTCGCCCGCCACCAGGGCGGCCTGCCGCGCCGGGCGCTGCCGCGGCTGTGGCGCGAATTGTTCGCCGCGACCACGGCCATGCAGGGCGGCTTCGTGGTCGCGGTCGGGGCGCCGGACCCTGCCGCGGCCTACGTCGCCTGCGCGCGCGAGCATTTCGGCACGCTGACGCCGCTGCGTGCCCACGCCAGCCCCGCCCGCGCGATCGCCGAGGTCAGCGCCGGCGCCGCCGCCGTCGCCGTGCTGCCGCTGCCGCAGGAGGGCGAGCCGCCCTCGGCCGCGTGGTGGACGACGCTGCTGCATCAGGAGGAACCGCGGCTCCATATCGCCGCGCGGCTACCGTTCTGGGTGCCGCGGACGGAAGGGGCACCGCAGGTGCAGGCCCTGGTGGTGGCCGCCGCGGCACCGGACCCCTCGGCACATGACCGCACCCTGCTCGGCGTCGAACTGCCGCCGGAGATGAGCCGCACGCGGCTCGCGGCCGCCGCCACCGCCGCCGGCCTCGCCCCGCTGGCGATGATCCTGTGCCGCGATCCGGGGAGCGCGGTCGCGCACGGGCTGATCGAGGTCGAGGGCCACATGGCCGAGGACGACCCGCGCCTCGCCGCACTCGCCGAGCGGGCGGCGCGTCCGCTCGTGCTCGGCGCCTATGCCGTTCCGCTGCAAGGAGACGCATCATGACCGGCGCCCCACGCCCGCGGCCGGAGGTGCTGCGCATCGACGCCTATGTCGGCGGCGAGTCGAAGCTGCCCGGCGTCAACCGCATCATCAAGCTGTCGTCGAACGAAGGCGCGTTCGGCGTTCCGCCCGGCGCCGCCGCCGCCTATGCCCGCGTCGCCGCCGATCTGCACCGCTACCCCGACGGCGGCTCGCTCGGGCTGCGGCGGGCGATCGGGGCGCGGTTCGGCCTCGATCCTGCGCGCATCGTCTGCGGCACCGGCTCGGACGAGCTGATCCAGCACCTCTGCCACGCCTATGGCGGCCCGGGCACCGAGATCATCATGTCGATGCACGGCTTCACCATGTACCAGGTCGCCGGCACCTATGCCGGCAGCCGCGTGCTGAAAGTGCCGGAGCGCGCGCTGACCGCGGACGTTGACCTGCTGCTCGGCGCCGTCTCCGCCGCGACCCGCCTCGTCTTTCTGGCCAACCCCAACAATCCGACCGGCACGCTGCTGGCACCGGCGGAGGTGGCACGGCTGCGGCGCGGGCTGCCGCCCGAAGTGCTGCTGGTGCTCGATGCCGCCTATGCCGAGTATGTCGGACGGCCCGAGTACGACCCCGGCGTGGCGCTGGTCGATGCCGGCGACAACACGGTGATGCTGCGCACCTTCAGCAAAGTGTTCGGCCTTGCCGGGCTGCGCGTCGGCTGGGCCTATGCGCCACCCGGCGTGGTCGATGTGCTGAACCGGGTGCGCGGCGTGTTCAACATCAACCTCGCCGCCCAGGAAGCCGCCGTTGCGGCGCTCGCCGAACCGGGATGGGTGGAGCGGTCGCGCGCGCACAACACCGAATGGCGCGCGCGCCTGGCCGCCGCACTGACCGACGCGGGGTTGAAGGTGTGGGGCAGCGAGGGCAATTTCCTGCTCGCCGATTTCGGCACCGTGGCACGCGCGGCGGCGGCCGATGCGGCGCTGCGGCAGAGCGGGATCATCGTCCGCAGCATGGTGCCGTACGATCTCGGCCACTGCCTGCGCATCACCATCGGCACGGCGGAGGAATGCACCCTGGTCGCCGAGCGCATCGCCGCCTTCATGGCCGGGCCGCGTGCGGATGGCTGAGCCGCTGTTCCGGCGCCTGGCGCTGCTCGGCATCGGGCTGATCGGCAGCTCGGTCGCCCGCATCGCCCGCGAGCGGGGCGACATCGCCGGGGAGGTGGTGGCAAACGCGCGCACCCAGGCGACACGCGATCGGGTGCGGGAACTCGGCATCACCGACCGCATCGAGGCCGATCCGGCGGCGGCGGTTGCCGGGGCCGATTGTGTCATGCTGTGCGCCCCGGTCGGCGCCTTCGCCGCACTGGCGGAGGCGATCGCGCCGCATCTCGCGCCCGGCGCGATCCTGACCGATGTCGGCTCGACCAAGCAGTCGGTGATCCGGGATGTCGGGCCGCTGGTGCCGGCCAGCGTGCATTTCGTCCCCGCCCATCCGCTCGCCGGCACAGAATATTCCGGGCCAGATGCCGGCTTCACGACCCTGTTCCGCGACCGCTGGTGCCTGCTGACGCCGCCGCCCGGCACCGACCGGGAGGCGGTCGGCCGCATTGCCGACCTGTGGCGCCGCTGCGGGGCGAGCGTGGAGGAGATGGAGCCGGCGCATCACGACCGGGTGCTGGCGATCGTGAGCCATCTGCCGCATCTGATCGCCTTCACCATCTGCGGCACCGCCGATGACCTGGAGGGCGAGAGCCGGCGGCAGGTGCTGCAATTCGCGGCCACCGGCTTTCGCGACTTCACCCGCATTGCGGCCTCCGATCCGGTGATGTGGCGTGACGTCTTCCTCAACAACCGCGAGGCGCTGCTGGAGATGCTGGCGCGCTTCACCGAGGATGCGCAGGCGATGGCGCGTGCCGTGCGCTGGGGCGACGGTGCCTATATCGAGGACAAGATCCTGCGTGGCCGGCGGATCCGGCGGAGTCTGATCGAACTGAAGCAGGCCTGACCGCCGCCCGGCGGGCCGTGCGCCGCGGCGTCAGAGCCTGGTTGCGATCACGGCGGGTGCCGGGATGCCCGCCTGTTCGCCGATATCGACCGTCGTCATGTCGCCGAACCCGGCCTCCGTCAGCCAGTCGCGATACTGCGCGAGGGTGAACGTGTCGCCGTTCTCGGTGTTGAGCAGCATGTTGAGCGCGAACAGCAGCGCCGGCAGCGGGCCGGAGCGGTCATCGCCCGGGAAGAAATCGAGGATCGCGATGCGCCCGCCCGGTCGCAGGGCGGCGGCAAGGCGGCGGAACAGCCGGCGGGACGATGCCTCGCCCTCGGAATGCACGATATTGCCGAGAATCGCGAGATCGAAGCGCTCCCGGCCGAACTCCACCGTGTTGAGGTCGCCGGGCAGATACGCGAAGCGCCCGGCAAGCCCGTGCCGCGCGGCAAAGCCGGCGGTTTCCCGGAGCACGCCGGGGAAATCCTGCGCCGTCACCCGCGCCGTCGCGTCGGCCTCGGCAACCGCGATGCTCCACACCGCCGATCCGGCACCGACATCAACGACCTGCAGGCCATGATGCGTCCGTCCGGCACCGAGCGCCGCGGCAAGGCGGGCGGCCGGCGCACGGTTGGCGACGTGCAGGCTGCGGATCAGGATCGGGAAGAATGCCTCGGCCCGCTCCTGCCGCTCCACCGCCACGACCGGCCGGCCGCTGCGCACCGCCTCGGTCAGACTGCCCCAGGCGGTCCACAGCGCATCGGTTTCCATCAGCGCCCCGACATAGTCGGCGCTGTCGCGAACCAGATAGGTTCGCGCCCCTTCCACCAGCGAATACGCCGGGCCCTGCCGCCCGAGCAGGCCGAGTGCGACCAGCGCGTCAAGCAGCATGCGGGTGCCGCGCAGGCTGGTGCCGGCCGCCGCGGCAACCGCCGCCGCGCTGGCCGGTCCCGCGCGCAGATGGTCGAACAGGTTCAACTGCAATGCAGCGGTCAGCACGCGCGGGGCGGCCATCGCCATGTGCAGTTGCAGCAGCGCATGCGGAGTGATCGCCGCGGCGGATTGGTCGGACGCGTTCATGGCGGAACCTCCCTTGCCGGACTCCTCCCCGGATTCCTGCGGTCGCCGCCCGGGGCGGCGGACGCTATTGCGGCATCATCACCGCCATATAGGGTGCCGGCGCCTTTTCGCCCGGCTGTGTCGGCCCCGGCACGAGGCGCCGCACCGGCGGCAGCGAGCGCAGATAGGCCACCACCGCCCGCGCATCCTGATCGGTCAGCGCCACGAAGTCGCCATACGGCATCATCGGGATCAGCGGCCGGCCGGTCGGCGTGACGCCGGTGCGGAAGGCGGTGATGATCTGCTCGTCGCTCCATTTGCCGAGCCCGGTTTCGGCATCGGGGGTCAGGTTGGGTCCCCAGTGGATGCCGAGACCCGGCATGGCAAAGCCGACATCGGAGCCGGACAGGGGATGGGCGAGATCGGGCTTGCCGAGGAAATAACCGGGGGTATGACAATCGCCGCAGCCCATGATCGTGACCAGGTATTTGCCCCGCGCCACGTCATCCTGCGCGCGCGCAGGGGCAGCGGCGACGGCGGCGACGCATGCGGCCGACAGCGCGGCACAGAGGTGGCGCTTCATCTCGGTCTCCTCCCATTTTCATGGCGATCGCGGTGGCGTGACGGCGTCGGGTGCCGGAATCGACGGGCTGGGCGTCGGCGCCGCCGGGCGGGGCCGACGGCGCGCGGCGTCACGGACGGAGTCGCTCGGTAAGGTTGCAGCGCATGCATTCACTGCCGCCTCCCCCGGCATGACGGTATCACCGGCAAAGTCATTGTAACTCCGCACACGTCTCACCGCCAGTCATATCCACGGAGCCGGGGCACGAACCGTTTGACCGACGGCGCGAACCTGCTTAGGCAAATGCCATGGCGCTCCGACTCGACAGCTACCGCGACGCCTACCGCCTGGCCCATGCCGCGGGCTGGGATGCCGGTGAGCGCCGCATGGTGCGCGCTGGGCGCACCGCCTGGGACCGCGGCGACTTTGCTGCCGCCGCGGCGGCGTTCCGGCAGGTGATGATGGCCCTCGGTCATCCCGAGCCGGAGCTTCGCCGCCCCGCCCCCCGCGAACGGGTCCGCACCGCGCATGGCAAACCGACTGTACTACGGCGACAACCTCGACATCCTGCGCGCGCAGGTGCGCGATGACAGCGTCGATCTGATCTACCTCGACCCGCCGTTCAATTCCGACGCGGCGTACAACGTGCTGTTCACGGCACCCGCGGGGCAGCGCAGCGAATCGCAGGTGGAGGCGTTTCAGGATACGTGGCACTGGGGCGAGAGTGCGGCGCGCGGACTCGAGGACGTGATGCGGTCGCAGCATACGGCGCTGGCCACATTGCTGCGCGCGATGCAGCAGTTTCTCGGCACCAGCGACCTGATGGCATATCTGGCGATGATGGCAGTGCGGCTGATCGAACTGCACCGCGTGCTGAAACCAACCGGCAGCCTCTACCTGCACTGCGATCCTACGGCGAGCCATTATTTGAAGCTGCTGCTGGATGCGGTGTTCGGGGGCGGCGCTTTCCGCAGCGAAGTCATCTGGAAGCGAACCGGTGCACATGGCAGCGCCAGGCGTTGGGGTCCGATTCATGATACGATTCTGTTCTATACGAAGTCGGATTCCTTCTGCTGGAACAGAGCCTTCACTAATTACGACCGGGATTATATTGCTCTCCATTATCGCCATCGCGACGACAAAGGCATATTCCGCACTGTTCTCCTGACGCGGCCAGGCATTCGCAACGGGGACTCGGGCCTGCCGTGGAGGAGCGTCGATCCAACCGCCTCCGGGCGCCACTGGGCTGTTCCGCTCGCGGCTTTCCGGCGCGCTTATCCCGATCTCGATCCATCCTCGCTCTCCGCCCAGGCTAAGCTTGATCTATTGGACCAAGCGGGCTTGGTTCATTGGCCGACCGGACGTGGCCGCATTCCTAACCAAAAGCGATACTTGGATGAAAATCCTGGAGTGGCGCTACAGGACATCGTCCTCGACATACCTCCGCTATCGCGTCAGAGCGCCGAACGCCTTGGCTATCCCACACAAAAACCCCTCGCCCTGCTCGAAAGAATCATTGCGGCCAGCAGCAATCCCGGGGACGTCGTGCTGGACCCGTTCTGCGGCTGCGGCACCGCCGTGCATGCGGCGCAGAAGCTCGGGCGGCAGTGGATCGGCATCGATGTCACGCATCTTGCCATCAGCCTGATCGAACGGCGGCTGAAAGATGCGTTTTCCGACATCGCGTTCGAGGTACACGGCACGCCCCGCGACCTCGACGGCGCACGCGACCTCGCCCGGCGGGATAAGTATCAGTTCCAGTGGTGGGCCGTGTCCCTGGTCGATGCAGTGCCGCAGGGCGGGCCGAAGAAGGGCGCGGATCGCGGCATCGACGGCATCCGCTGGGTGCGAACCGGTCCCGATGTCGGCGATGTTGAAAGGGTGCTCGTCTCCGTCAAAGGCGGCGACAATGTCTCGGTGGCGCAGCTGCGCGACCTCGCCGGCACGATCGAGCGCGAACGGGCAAAGGGTGGCCTGTTCGTCACGCTCGCCGAACCGACGCGGGAGATGCGGCGGGAAGCGGCGGCGGCGGGGTTCTTCGATACCGGCTTCGGCACGCATCCGCGCATTCAGATCATGACCATCCGCGAATTGCTCGCCGGCATGCGCCCCGATCTGCCGCCGCTCGGCCGCAACGAAGGCTTCCGTCGCGCCCCGCGCGAGCGCGGCCCACGGCCGCGGCAGAGCGGCCTCGACCTGTGAGCACGGGGACGAATGGCCGCCGGCGTTTCATACCAGCCGCCCTTTGAGTTGACCCATCTGCGATGGGTCAACGGCGGCCGGTATGATTCATATTTCGCGCGCCGCCGCCCACCAACCCGGCGCTTGGTATCAGTTGGCCGGTCCTGCGGTCAGCGTGGTCGCGTTGACGCCGCAGCCGAAGCTGTTGTTCAGGCCATAGATCTGGCCGGCCGAAAGACAGTAGTGCTGGAACGTCTGGAAATGCGTCTCTGCCAGCCAGGACGTGCCGGTCTGCGGATCGGTCACCACGCGCGCGCCGCTCAGCGCGTTCATCCAATCGCCCGCCGACTGCATCGTCGTCGCCATCGTCTGCGCCGATTGCTGCATCTGCATCGCCCGCACGCGGTCGCCCCAGTCGGCGATGATTTCCTGCGTCCGGCGGTACTGCGCAATGCTCTGCTCGCCGAAGCGATAGACTTCGTTTGCGGTCATGCGGTTCTGCAGCTCGCGCTGCATCGCCGCGTAGAAGCCGAGCACCGATTGCACCGGCCGCTCGGTCCATGCCGGCGTCGGGCGAAAACTGGCGAGCACCGCCGCACATTGCCGCACATCCGCCGCTGCCAGGTGCCCCCCCGGCGCCTCGCAGCCGCGCAGAAAGGCGAAGGATTCGACTGCTCCCGGCTGCGGGAACAGCGGGTTCGGCACCGTGCGCGACTGGAGCAGGAACCATTCCGCGGTGAGCGCGCCGCCGGCGGTGACGGTCGCCGTACCTTCCACCAGTGCCGGCGTGTCGCGAACGATGCGCACGCCCTCGGGCGCCATGCCACGCGCGCGCAGCAGGGCGGCCAGCAGCGACAGCGCCTCACGCGGGCCGTGCGGACGGGCGACGAATCCGGCGAGCAGCTGCGCCAGCGCGTCGGCGCAGGCGACCACGCCGCGGGCGGGCACGCAGCGCCCGTACTGCGCGACCACGCCGGCGGTCCTGACATAGAGATCGGTGAGCGAGATCAGCGGGAACAGATAGGCCCGCACTCGTCCGTCCGGCGCCGCCGCCTCGATCGGGTCGCCGGCGCGGCGGAGCGGCAGAAGGTGCCAGCCCTCCGGCAGGCCGAGCGTGAATGCCCCGCCGGGCGCCGTTGCCGGCGACAGCTTCATCGCTGGCAGCGCAGCCGACCCTGGCGGCGCGGAGGCCGCCTGTTGCGCCGGCGCCGACACCGGCAGCGCGGCCACCGCCAGCAGCAGGGCGACAGAGGAAGCCGCACGCGCACCCAGGCGCATCCGCGTCATCGCCGCCACAGAGGCGCTGGTGACGGTCGTCATCGACCGCCCCTCCAACAAGGTCCGACGCGATATTCTTGCACCGCGATCGGCCGGCGCGCAACGTCCGCGTCCGGCGCGAAGGCGGCGAAGGTACGGAGCGTCGCGCCAGCGGGACGGGACGCGACGCTTGCGGCGCCGCGAAAAGCGGGATTTGGCTGGGGGACCTGGATTCGAACCAAGGCTGCCCGGGTCAGAGCCGGGAGTTCTACCGCTAAACTATCCCCCAGCAGCGTCGCGGGACGACGGCGATGCCGACAGATAGGCGCCGGCCGCCGGGGCCGTCAAGGCAGGCGGGAGGGGGTTCATTCTTCCTCCGCCGTGTCCGGCAGAGCGACCGGCTTCGGTTGGCCGAAGGCGGCGCGGCGCCAGTGGCGCGGGGTGGTTTTGTACTGTGCCGTGCACAGGCAGGCGACCGCGTGCTCCAGCTCATGGCGATCGAGGATCCGGGTGCGCGACAGCCAAGTTTGCGCCAGCAGCGCCGATCCCGCCAGCACCTGGGCAAATGCCCGCGTCAGCAGCGCCGGGCCGCTCGACAGCCACAGCAGATCCTCATCGCCGCGATTGATCGACTCCGCCGCGTGATCGAGCGCGAGGCACAGCACCGGATGCAAGGGAGCGGCGGCGAGGAAGTTGTTGCTGAGCGTGCCGATATCCTCCTGGAACGCGACGAACCCGGCCTGCGGCGGCAGCCAGTCGTCGAGCGGGCGCAGGCAGCGGTCGTCGGCATCGGCATAGACCCCGCCCTCCGCCGCCAGCCACGCGAGACGAAACAGATCCGCCTTCTTCGCCGGCTCGCGCGCCCGCAGATAGGCACGCAGCACCGCCGGGGCACAGCGTTCGGCCAGGAACGTCCGCGCGCCGGCATCATCGAAGCGGACATGGCGCCAGGACGGGTTGCGCTCCCGCCAGCTTTCCATCAGCCGCGCGACATCCTCGGGCGGGAGCGGCTGATCCCAGTACTGCATCACCGTGCGCGGGACCATCCCTGCCCCGGCCGCCCCGCCTGTCCCGCCTGTCCCGCCGGGGCGCCAGCCGCCGGTCCGGCGCAGAGCGCGCAGCAGGGTGATCGCCGCCGGCGTGAAACCGGGGGCGGCGCGCACCAGCGCCAGCAGTTGCGCAATCCGCTCCTCCTCGGCGCCCAGTGCCTCAGCCGCCTGCAATGCTTCGATCAGCGGCGCGTCCAGGGCGAATTCGTTGAACACCTCGCCGATCCAGGTATGCATCAGATGCGGCGACAGGCCCTGCGCCCGCTGCCCCTGCGCACGCAGGCGCTGCATGATCGCGAGATGCGCCCGCGCCGTCGGCAGATCGAGCCGCACCAGGCTGGCGCGCGCCAGCGTCTCGTGCATCCCGGGCAGCGTGGCGTCCTCGGCGATGGCGCGGCGGAAGGCGGCGACCGCTTCGTCCAGATCCCAGCGCTGTTCCGCCACCAGACCGTGCGCGAAGTGCAGATAGGCACGCTCGCGCGGGGTGGCGGCGGGGGCGGCGGCCAGGCAGTCGTCGATCGCCGCGAAATCGCCGGACAGGCGCTCGTTCTCGAACCACTCGTACCACAGCCAGAAATGTCCCGGCGCCGCGGCGACGGCCCGGCGCACCACCGCCAGCGCCTCCTCCCGCGCGCCGGCGCTGCGCAGCAGGGCGGCACGGCGCTGGGCGATTTCGGGCAGGGCACCGACCTGCCGCTCCGCCCCCTCCAGCACCGCCAGCGCCTCATCCGGCCGGCCGAGATCGGTCAGCGCCTGCGCCAGCACGCCATGCACCCAGGGCGGCGCGGTGGGCAGCCGGGCGGCGCGGCGCAGCGGCGGCAATGCCGCCTCCGGCTGGCCGGCGGCTCGCAGCATCTCGCCCAACTGGGCCAGCGCCTCGCCGGCCAGCGCCTCGACCTCGGCGGCTTGGGCGAACCACGCCTGCGCCTCCGCCAGATGGCCGAGCGCCTGCTCCTCCAGCGCAATGTCGAGCAGGAACCGCCGCCGTTCCGGGAAGCGCTCATAGCCGGCGCGGAAGGCTTCCAGCGCCGCCGCGCGGTTGCCGGCGGCACGCTCGACGAGGCCGAGGCCCTCCCACGGATGGGCGCCGCCGACGCCGCGCCCGATCAGCTGCTGCAGGATCCCGCGCGCCGCAGCGAACCTGCCGGCGTCGCTGTGTTCACGGGCGAGCTCCAGCCAGACGCCGTCACTCTCCGGCGCGCGCGTGATCGCCGCGGTGAGATGGGCGACGGCCGCGTCATGGTCCTTGCGCAGCCGTGCGCACAGGCCGAGGCCGGCGAGGGCCTGCCAGGAGTCGGGGTCTTCCTCCAGCACCTCACGAAACAACGGCTCCGCTTCCGCCGCCCTGCCCTGCTCGCGCAGCGTGGTGGCATATTCGAGCCGCAGCGTCCGCTCGCGCGGCGCGGCCGCCAGGGCGGTTGCCAGATAGGCCGCCGAACGCGGCAGATCGCGCCGCATGCGCGCGCACAGGCCAAGCCCGGCCAGCGCATGCCAGGACTGCGGATGATCGGCGCGGAGGGCGCGATAGACCGATTCCGCCTCCGCCACCCGCCCCTGCTCGCGCAGCGTGGTCGCCAGTTCGACGCGACAGTGCAGAACGCCGGGCGCGAGCTCCAGCGCGCGCCGCAGCCATGCCACCGCCTCCTCCGCCGCGCCCGCCCGGCGGGCCGCGAGGCCGCGTTCCAGGGCGGCGGCGGCGGTCAGGCCTTCCGCCATCTGCGGCGCGGCAAGGATTGAGGGGGCAATGTCCGGCATGACGCTCTCCGGGCAGGGCGAAACAATGGCGGCGATGCAAGCCGCAACGGCGGGGGGAAGGCAAGCCGGAACGAGGAAAATATGACACTACGGATACTGCCGGTTCACGCTCCCTGCGGGTGGTGGTTTCGCATGCCGCGCGAAATCTCGTGCTGCGCCTGCAAATTGGGGCTTTTTCGCCACGGCCGGGCAGGCTAGAAATAACGTGTTCGCGCACGTCGTGGGCGACGAACGCTGGAGGCACCGTGGCCTACATTCCGCCATTCGACCTGATCAAGAACGCTGCCAAGATCACCGCGGTGAAAGGTGAGCTACACGTTACGATCTCGTACAATGATTTCATCGGCATCGTGAAAAAGCTGATAACCGGGATCGAAGTCGATTCCGAATGGTACATCGGTCAGTACGATGACGTTGCAAAGGCCATCAAGGCCGGCGAGATCAGATCGGCGCATGAGCATTTCATCGAACACGGCTATATCGAAGGACGGCTGCCCGGCCCGATCGAGGTCGATGAGAAATGGTATCTGGAACAGTATCCCGACGTGGCCGATTCGGTGCGCAAGGGCCTGCACGGTTCGGCCCGGGACCATTTCGCGCGTGACGGGTATCGCGAGGGCCGGCTGCCCTATCCGATATGACGCATCGGCGGCGGGGCGGAGCGCGATGACCGGGGCGCCGACCGGGGGCCGTCGCTGTCATGCCGTCTGAGCCCGACGGCGCGGCGGATGACGGGGTGCTGACCTCCGCCCCGGACGCCACGGCGGCGCTGCGGATCGAGGTCGAGCGGGCGACGCAGGCCGGGTTCCTGCACGGGCGGCAGGACCTGTGGGTGCGCGGCCGGGTCAGCGCGGCGGAGCCGGTCGAGCAGATCGCGCTGCGCATCGGCCGGCAGGAGCTGAGCCGCATCGTGCCCGGCCGCACCGGCACCGCCGTCGCCGGCCCGGACGGCACGATCGTGACGCAGCACGCCTTCACCTTCTGTCTGAGCCGGCTGGTGGCCGAGGCGCGGGCGCCGTGCCGCTTCGCGGTCGTTGCCACCACGCCGTCCGGCAGTGTCGCGGAAACCTTCACCGTGGCGCCCGAGCATGACGGCGAAGGCGCGGCCAGCGTGGTCGTGGCCGGGCCGACGGTGCAGGCCGATGCGCCCGGCGCGGCGCGTGCGCCGATCCTGCTCTATGTCGAGCGGGCCGGGATCGACGCCGATGGTGTGCTGCACGTGATGGGCTGGGCGCTGTCGGGTGCCCGCATCGTCACCATTCAGGTGTTCGGCGCCGACCGGTTGATCGGCGGCGCCCAGCTCGGCCGCTCCCGCGGCGATGTCGCCGCGGCGTATCCGGACTGGCCGAACGCCGGCAGTTCCGGCTTCCTGCTGACCGCCCGGCCGCCCGACGCGCTGCGCAACCTGTCGCATCTGCGGATCGAGGCGGTGAGCCTGAACGGCAGCACGCATGAGGTGATCCGCCCGGTGGTGTCGCTGGAGGCGCCGGAGGCACAGCCGCTGGTCGCCGCGGCCCCCCCCGCCCCCGCCCCCGCCCTCGCCCCTGGTCCACCGCCGCCGCCGGTGCCGGCCGAGGCGGCGGCGGCGCACCCCATCCGCACCTTCCTCGATGAGGCGCTGCTGGCCGAGGATGGGCGGCTGCTGGTGTCGGGCTGGGCGGTGTGCACGGTCGGCATCGTGCGGGTCGAGATCGCGCTCGACGGGGAAGCGGTGGGCGAGGCGGATCTTGCCCTGCCGCGCCCGGACGTGGGCGATGCCTTCCCGACGATCCCGATGGCCCGCTTCGCCGGCTTCCGCTTCGACGCCAGCATTGGCGAGGCGGCGGAGGGCAGCCATGAAGTGACCGTGACCGCGGTCAACGGCCTCGGCGAGACGCGGCGCGAGCGGATACCCGTCACCGCGACCAGCCCGGCGGCGGCGCGGGCGGCGGCGGCGGGCGGCGGCGGCGGCTTCCGGCTGGAGGTCGATATGCCGCAACTGACCGGCGGTGCCGTGGCGCATCCGGTGGCCGGCATGCTGACCATCCAGGGCTGGTCGCTGGCCGCGGCCAGGATCGTCGCGGTCGAAGTGTTCGTCGATGGCGAACGCAAGGGCGCGGCGCATTACGGCCTCGCCCGCGCCGATGTCGCCGAGGCGCATCCGGCGCGCGACGATGCGCTGCGTTCCGGCTTCGTCTTCCTCTGCCCGCTGCGCGGCCTGGCGAACGGGCCGCACACCGTCCGCCTGCTCGCCCGTGCCGCCGACGGAGAGACGGCGACGGAGGAGTTCGGCATCAACGTGCAGGAGGATGCCTCCGCCAGCGCCTATGCCGAGATCCTGCGCCGTCTGCCGCCGGTGCAGCGCGGGCTCTACGCTGCCCGGCTCGCCGCCGTCGCGACGCCGGTTGCGTTCCGGCTGCTGCTGCGGCTCGATGCCGCGGCCACGCCGGCGGCGCTGACGGCGACGCTGGCCTCGCTCGCCGCGCAGGTCTGCACGGCGTGGCATCTCGATGCGCTCCCCGTGCGGGGGCGGCGTGAAGCGGCGGCGCTGCGGGCGCTGCTGGCCGGCCCGTTCGCCGCGCTGGCCCCGCGCGTCACCTTCGCCGCGAAACTGCCGGCGCCGGCCGGGCCGGGGCGGGTGCTGGCCGGCTTCCTCTCAGCCGGCGACGAACTCGGCGCCGATGCGCTGGCGGAGATCGCGCTCGCCGCCGCCCGCCATCCCGCGGCCGATATTCTCTATGCCGACGAATCGCGGATCAGCCCGGTGACCGGCGCGCGGGAGGCATTCTTCAAGCCCGGCTGGTCGCCCGATCTGATGCTCGCGACCAACTATCCCGGCCGGCCGTGCTTCATCGATGCCGGCCTGCTGCGGCGCGCCGGCGTCACCCTGCGCACGCTGGCGGCGGAGGGGGAATACGGCGTGCTGCTGCGCTGCACCGAGCAGGCCGCCGACATCCGCCGCCTGCCCCGCCTGCTGTGCCGCCGCGCCGCCGCCGCCCTCGACACGCCGGCGCAGGAGCAGGCGGCGCTCACGGCCGCGGTGGCGCGGCGCGCCGTGCCCGCGACGGTCACCGAGGGGTGCGCGCCCGGCATCTGGCGCCTCGACCGCCGGCCGACGGAAAGCCCGCTCGTTTCCATCATCATCCCGACCTGCGCCGCGCATGGCCATATCCGCACCTGCATCGAGACCCTGCGCGCCCGCACCGCCTGGCGCCAGTACGAGATCATCGTCATCGACAACATCCCGCCGACGCTGCCCGACTGGAAGGCATGGGTCGGCGACAATGCGGACCTCGTCGTCGCGATCCCGGACGCCTTCAACTGGTCGCGCTTCAACAACCGTGCCGTGCAGGCGGCGCAGGGCGACTACCTGCTGTTCCTGAATGACGACATCGAGGTCATCGCCGATGACTGGCTGGACGCGATGATGGCGCACGCCGTCCGGCCGGAGGTCGGCATCGTCGGCCCGCAACTGCTCTATCCGGACGGCAAGGTGCAGCACGCCGGCATGTTCCTTTCCTCCCAGGGCCTCGGCCGCCATGCCTTCCGCATGCTGGAGGGGAGCGACCCCGGCTATTTCGGCCTTGCCCGCACGGCGCGCAACGTGATCGCCGTCACCGGCGCCTGCATGCTGGTCCGCCGCGCCGATTTCGCCGCTCTCGAAGGGTTCGACGAGGCGCATGAGATCATCAACAACGACCTCGACTACTGCCTGCGCGCGCACGAGCTCGGCCAGCGCATCGTGTTCACGCCCGAGGCGCGGCTGATCCACCACGAACTCGCCAGCCGCGACCGGATGGAGGACGTGTTCGACACCGGGCGCTTCGGCCTGCGCTGGCAGCACGTGTTCGCCGCTGGCGACCCCTATTTCAACCCGCGCCTGTCGCTCCACTGGGACGACTACCGCCCCGACGATGAGCCGGCGCAGGAGATCTTCGTCGGCCATCCGGCGTTCGAGCGGGCGGAGATCGGCCGCATCCTCGCCCTCAAGCTTGACCATATCGGCGATTTCCTGACCGGCCTGCCGGCGATCCGGCGGCTCAAATCGCTGTTCCCGGCGGCCGAGCTGCATGTGCTCGCCAGCCCCGCCGCCCGCTCGCTCGCGGCGATGGAGAGCGCGATCGACGGGTTCATCGAGTTCCAGTTCTTCCACACCCGCTCCGAACTCGGCCCGCGCGACCTGACGGAGGCGGATTTCGCCGAGCTGGAGGGGCGGCTGGCGCCGTACGGGTTCGACCTCGCC
>JAJZNE010000154.1 GCA_021847995.1 Pseudomonadota bacterium
TCCTTGAGGCCGAGGCTTTCGGCGATGTCGGGCGTCACCTGCTGGATCTTCACGCCGAGCCAGCCTCGGCGCGGATGGCCGTAGTCGCGCAACTGCGCGACCACCGTCTTGGCCAGGTTCGACGGGATCGAGAAGCCGATGCCGATCGATCCGCCCGAGGGTGAATAGATCGCGGTGTTGATGCCGATCACGTCGCCGTCCATGTTGAACAGCGGGCCGCCGGAATTGCCGCGGTTGATGGGCGCGTCGGTCTGGATGAAATTGTCGTACGGCCCCTGCTGGATGTCGCGCCCGCGGGCGGAGATGATTCCGGCGGTGACGGTGCCGCCAAGGCCGAACGGATTGCCGATCGCCAGCACCCAGTCGCCCACGCGCGAGCCGTCGGAATCGCCGAACGTCAGCGCCGGCAGCGGCTTGTCCGGCGTCACCTTGAGCACGGCTAGGTCGGTCTTGGTGTCGCGCCCGACCACGGTTGCCTTGAGCGTGGTGCCGTCCTGCAAAGTCACGGTGATCTCATCGGCGCCTTCGATCACATGGTTGTTGGTGACGACGACGCCCTTGGGGTCGATGATGAAGCCGGACCCGAGGCTCTGCATCCGGCGTGGCGGGGCCTGCGGGTTGTCGTGATTCTTGTGGTTGCGTTCGAGGAAATCGCGGAACAGTTGCTCGAACGGAGAGCCGGGCGGAAACTGCGGCATCTCCGGCCCCAGGCCGGGGCGGTCGCCGCCCTGTGCCAGCACGGTCTGGCTAGAGGAGATATTGACCACCGCTGGCAGCAGCCGGGCGGCAAGATCGGCGAAGCTGTCCGGTGCCGGACGCGCCAGCGCCGCCGGCGCGAAGACGGGAACCGCTGGCAGCGCCAGCGCGGTCGCCAGCGCCAGCGAGGCGGCACGAACGGAACGGAGTGTCACGCAGCGCATCGGGGGGATCCCTGGAGAGAGTGCGGCAGTCGGGTGGAATGCGGCAGTGTCGGGCGGACCGGGGGCATCGGCAAGCGCGATCGGCGGCCGGAACACGGGCAGGCGTGACCTCATGGCGTCGCCTTGACCGGAGCGGCCGGTGCCGGGGCCGTCGCCGTATCCCCGTCGTCCGGACGCGGCGCCTGACCCAGAAGTTTCAGGAACTCGTCGCCCTGTGTCAGCACGAGTCGCGACGTGCCGGAGGCAAAGGCCTCCCGATAGGCTTGCAGTGTCCGCCAGGTCTGGAAGAAGCCGGGATCGCGCTGCACCGCGTCGGCATAGGTCGCGATCGATTTCGCCTCCCCTTCGCCGCGCAGGCGGTCGGCGGTGGCGCGGGCGTTGGCCAGCAAGACGGTGCGCTCGCGCTCGGCATCCGCTCTGATTCTGGCCGACGCCTCGGCGCCCTCGGCACGCGCCTGCTTGGCGACGCGCTCGCGCTCGGACTGCATGCGGGCGAGCACGGCCTGGGTGTTCTCCTCCGGCAGGTCGGCGCGGCGGATGCGGACATCCTCCACGGTGATGCCGAAGCCGCGCATTTCGGTATTCGACTGGTCGCGGATCAGGCCCATGATCCGCCCGCGCTGCGAGGAGAGGACATTGAGCAGTTGCTCATTGCCCAGAACGCGGCGCAGGGCGGAGGAGACGACCGAATTGAGCCGGGCGCGGATACCATCCTCGCCGACGCCGACGGCTTGGTAATAGCGCAGCGGATCGACGATGCGGAAGCGCGCGAAACTATCGACGATCAGCCGCCGCTGATCGCCCAAAATCACTTCCTCCGGCGGCACTTCGTAGTCGAGCAGGCGATGGTCGAAGACGATCACGGTCTGCACCAGCGGCAGCTTGATGTGCAGTCCCGGCTGCTCGATCACCCGCACCGGCTGGCCGAGCTGGGTGATCAGGGCCTGCTCGGTCTGCGTCACGGTGAACAGGCTGGCATCGGCCAGCACGGCGACCACCAGGGCGGCGGCCAGTGCGATGATGATCTGGCGGTTCATTTCGCCGCTCCCGCGCCCTGCGTTGCCGGGGGCGTGGCGGCGAGCGGCAGGAACGGCAGGATGCCCTGCAGCTTCTGGTCCACCACCACCGACGGCGTGCGGCTGAGGATGTCCTGCATGGTCTCGATATAAAGCCGGCGCAGGGTCACGTCCTTGGCCGCGTCATAGGCCTGCAGCACCGAAAGGAAGCGCTGCGCCTGCCCGCTGGCCTCGGCGATCGCGGCCTGGCGCTGGGCGTCGGCCTCGGCAGTGATGCGGGCGGCATCGCCGCGGGCGCGCGGCACGATGTCGTTGCGGTAGGACTCGGCCTCGTTGCGCATGCGGTCGGCGTCGGTGTTGGCGCGCTGCACGTCGCGGAAGCTGTCGATCACTGCCGCCGGCGGATCGACCTTCTGCAACTGCACCTGCGTGATCTCCACACCGGTGCCGTACTGGTCGAGGATCGCCTGAACGCCGGTCATCACGTCGGTCTCGATCCGGGCGCGGCCGAGGGTGAGCGCGAACTGGATCGGTGTGCGCCCGATCACCTCGCGCATCACGCTCTCGGCGGCGGATTTCACCGTGTAGGCGGGATGGCGGGTGTTGAACAGGAAGGCGGCGGCATCCCGGATGCGCCAGAACACCGCGAAGTCGATGTCGATGATGTTCTCGTCGCCGGTCAGCATCAGGCTTTCGGCCAGCACGTCGCGCCCAGCAGCGTCGCGCCCCTCCTCGACCGGCGTCTCGCCGCTGCCGGAGCGGTAGCCAATTTCGACGCGGTTGATGCGTGTCACCTGCGGGCGCAGCACCGTCTCCACCGGCCAGGGGATATGGTAGTTGAGGCCGGGCAGCGCCGTGCGGTTGAAGGCGCCGAAGCGCAGCACCACGCCCTGCTCGTCCGGCTGGACGCGATAGAAGCCGCTGAGCAGCCAGAGGGCGAGGATGCCCGCGCCGATCAGCGCCAGCCCGCGCCCGCCGCCGCCGCGCCGCCCGCCGAAACCGGGGGGCAGCAGCCCGCGCAGGAACGCCTGCGCCCGGCCGATCAGGTCGTCGAGATCGGGCAGCCGGCCGCCCGGGCCGCCGCCACCCCCGCCGCCGTTGCCGCCGCCCCACGGCCCCTTGCCGCCCTGGCGCGGACCGTCCTTCGGCGCGCCTGCGGGAGGTCCCCACGGGCTGCCGCCGCTGGGGCCGCCATTGTTCCACGACATCGGGCCCGGCTGCTCCTTCCTGCGCTGGTCCGCGCGCCAGCGGGCGCGTCATCACTGCCAAGCCGTCCAGGCCATTGGCAGCGCTTCGGGCGGGCGCCATATCGGCCCCGCAGCTCCGCTGCATATTGACCAGCTTCAAAGGGTTTTCAAGCGCATGAACACGCCCCTCTCGGCCGACACGCTGCGCGAGGCGCTGCGCGACATCGCCGACCCGGCCACCGGCAAGGATATCGTCGCCGCCGGGCTGGTCGAGGGGATCGAGCTGCGCGGCGGCCTCGTGCATGTTTCCCTGCTCACCGACCGGCAGCGTGCGCCGGCGATGGAGCCGGTGCGGCGCGCCGTGGAACAGCGGCTGGCGCGCGAGCCGGGCGTACAGAACGCGAGCGTGGTGCTGACCGCCCACAAGGTGGCGGCAGCAGCGCCGGCCCCGGCCCCGCATGGCCACGGCCACAGCCATGGCCACGGCAACCCGCAGGCCGCCACCCGGCCGCGGCTGCTGGCCGGGATCGGCGCCCTGGTCGCCGTCGCCTCCGGCAAGGGCGGGGTCGGCAAATCGACGGTTGCGGTCAACCTTGCCGTGGCGCTTGCGCAGATGAAGCTGCGCGTCGGTCTGCTGGACGCGGACATCTACGGTCCCAGTC
>JAJZNE010000086.1 GCA_021847995.1 Pseudomonadota bacterium
GTGCCTGCGCGCCGGCCGGCAGGCGCTGGTGCTGCTGCCGGAGATCGCGCTGTCCTCGCAATGGCTGGAGCGTTTCGCGGCGCGCTTCGGCACGGCACCCGCCGCCTGGCACTCCGACCTCACTTCGCGCACGCGGCGCATCACCTGGCGGGCAGTGGCGGCGGGGACGGCGCCGGTGGTGGTGGGGGCGCGCTCGGCGCTGTTCCTGCCCTTCCCCGATCTCGGCCTGGTGGTGATCGACGAGGAGCATGAGACCGCCTTCAAGCAGGAGGAAGGCGTCGTCTATCACGCCCGCGACATGGCGGTGGTGCGCGCCCGGCTGTGCGGTGCGCCGGCGGTGCTGGTCTCGGCGACGCCGAGCCTGGAGACGCTGGCGAATGTTGCCGCCGGCCGCTACGCGCGGATTAGCCTGTCATCGCGGCATGGCGGGGCGGCGCTGCCGCAGGTGCGGCTGATCGACCTGCGCGAGACGCCGCCGCCGCGCGGGCGTTTCCTGTCGCCGCCGCTGGTGGCCGCAATCGGCGCGGCGTTCGCGCGCGGGGAGCAGGCGATGCTGTTCCTCAACCGCCGCGGCTATGCGCCGCTGACCCTGTGCCGGCAGTGCGGCCATCGCATGCAGTGCCCGAACTGCACCGCCTGGCTGGTCGAGCACCGGGTGCGGCGCGAGCTGCAATGCCACCATTGCGGCCACGCGGAACCGATTCTGCCGGCCTGCCCGGCCTGCGGCGCCGAGGCGAGCCTGACGCCCGTCGGCCCCGGCGTGGAGCGCATCACCGAGGAGGCGGCGGCGACCTTCCCCGACGCACGGCGCCTCGTGATGGCAAGCGACACCATCCCCGGCCCCCATGCCGCCGCCGAGGCGGCGCGGGCAATCGCGGCACGGACGGTCGATCTCATCATCGGCACGCAGATCGTCGCCAAGGGCTGGCATTTCCCGCACCTGACCCTGGTCGGCGTGGTCGATGCCGATCTCGGCCTGGCCGGCGGCGACCTGCGGGCGGCGGAGCGGACCGTGCAGTTGCTGCACCAGGTCGCCGGCCGCGCCGGCCGCGCCGAGGCGCCGGGCGAAGTGCTGCTCCAGACCTTCGATCCCGGACATCCGGTGATGCAGGCGCTGCTGGCCGGCGATCTCGACCGCTTCATGGCCCGCGAGGCGGCGGAGCGGCAGCCCGGACACTGGCCGCCCTATGGCCGGCTCGCGGCGCTGATCGTGAGCGCCGACACCGCCGCGGACGCCGATGCGACGGCGCGCGACCTGGCACGGACGGCGCCGCATGGGGCCGGGGTGACGGTGCTCGGCCCGGCCCCGGCACCACTCGCCATCCTGCGCGGACGGCACCGGCGACGGCTACTGCTCAAGACGCGGCGGGAAATCGCGGTGCAGCCCCTGTTGCGGACATGGCTGGAAAAGGTGCAACCGCGGGGCGCAACCCGGATCGACGTCGACGTGGACCCGATGAGCTTCCTCTAGGCCGTGTTGCGCGTTCATGAAGCCCATGCTAGACGCCGCGCCGCCGGGCGCTCGGCCCGCGACATCAGCAGCATGGAACGGCGCACGTGGCCTCTGGCGGCTCCACAGTCTCATCCGGCGGCGGCCTCGCCGAACGTTACGCTGCCGCCCTCTATTCGCATGCCGGGGATCAGCACGCGCTCGATCTCACGATCGAGCAGATGGAGGCGCTGGGGCGGCTGATCGACAGTTCCGCCGACCTGCGCCGCGTGCTCGACAGCCCGCTGATCGACGTGCATGCCGCCCAGCGCGGCGTGCGCGCGGTGCTGGCGGCCGAGGGGCTGGGGCGCATCGTGCAGGATTTCGCGAGCGTCGTCGTCACCAACCGCCGGCAGCGCCAGATGCGCGCCATCGTCCGCGCCTTCGCCGCCCTGGTCGCCGACAAGCGCGGCATCCAGGTGGCGCATGTCGCCAGCGCCCATCCGCTGAGCGACGTGCAGGTGCAGCAGCTGCGCGCCCGCCTGATCGAGGCCGGCTATGGCAATGTCGATATCCACGCGCATGTCGATCCGAACCTGCTCGGCGGCCTCGTGGTGCGGATCGGCGCGCGCCTTTACGACTCCAGTCTGAAATCCCGCCTGCAGCGCCTGCAATACGCCATGAAGGGAGCCGCCTGAGATGGACATCCGTCCCGCCGAAATCTCGGAAATCCTCAAGAAGCAGATCGCCAATTTCGACACCGAGGCGAATGTTGCCGAGACCGGGCAGGTGCTTTCCGTCGGCGACGGCATCGCGCGCGTGTTCGGCCTGCAGAACGTGATGGCCGGCGAGCTGGTGGAGTTCCCCTCCGCCGGGCTCAAGGGCATGGCGCTCAATCTGGAAACCGACAATGTCGGCATCGTCGTGTTCGGCGATGACCGCGCCATCCGCGAGGGCGACACGGTCAGCCGCACCGGACGCATCGTCGATGTGCCGGTCGGCAAGGGGCTGCTCGGGCGCGTCGTCGATGGGCTGGGCCAGCCGATCGACGGCAAGGGACCGATCGAGGGTGAGCGGCGGCTGGTGGAGGTGAAGGCGCCGGGCATCATTCCACGCAAATCGGTGCATGAACCGGTGCAAACCGGCATCAAGGCGATCGACGCCCTGATCCCGATCGGCCGCGGCCAGCGGGAGCTTATCATCGGCGATCGCCAGACCGGCAAGACCGCCGTGATCATCGACACCATCCTGAACCAGAAGCAAGTCAATGCCGGCACGGACGAGAGCCGCAAGCTTTATTGCATCTACGTCGCGGTCGGGCAGAAGCGTTCGACGGTGGCGCAGATCGTGCGCACGCTGGAGGAATACGGCGCGATGGAATATTCCATCGTGGTCGCCGCCACCGCATCGGACCCGGCGCCGATGCAGTTCCTCGCCCCCTACACCGGCTGTGCGATGGGCGAATATTTCCGCGACAACGGCATGCACGCGGTGATCTTCTACGACGACCTGTCGAAGCAGGCGGTGTCCTACCGCCAGATGTCGCTGCTGCTGCGCCGCCCACCGGGACGGGAGGCCTATCCGGGCGACGTGTTCTATCTGCATTCCCGCCTGCTGGAGCGGGCGGCGAAGATGAACGACGAGCATGGCGCCGGCAGCCTGACCGCACTGCCGGTGATCGAGACGCAGGCGGGCGACGTCTCGGCCTATATTCCGACCAACGTGATTTCCATCACCGACGGCCAGATCTTTCTGGAAACCGAGCTGTTCTTCAAGGGCATCCGCCCGGCGGTGAATGTCGGCCTGTCGGTCTCGCGCGTCGGCTCGGCGGCGCAGATCAAGGCGATGAAGCAGGTCGCCGGGCGCATCAAGCTGGAACTCGCGCAGTATCGCGAGATGGCGGCCTTCTCGCAGTTCGCCTCCGACCTCGATGCGACGACGCAGAAGCTGCTGGCGCGCGGTGCGCGGCTGACCGAGCTGCTCAAGCAGGCCCAGTTCAGCCCGGTTCCGGTGGAGGAGCAGGTGATATCGCTGTTCACCGGCGTGCGCGGCTACCTCGACGGCATCGAGATCGGCCGCATCGGCACGTTCGAGCGCCAGTTGCTTTCGGAGGTGCGGGCGCACGAACCCGGCATCCTGGAGGCGATCCGCAGCGAGCGTGAACTGAAGCCGGAGACCGAGAAGAAGCTCGTCGCCTTTCTTGACGGCTTCGTCAAAGCCTTCGCCTGAGCAGCGGCGATGCCCAGCCTGAAGGCTCTCCGCGGCCGGATCGCCAGCGTCAAATCGACGCAGAAGATCACCAGTGCCATGAAGATGGTCGCCGCCTCCAAGCTGCGCCGCGCGCAGACGCGGGTGGAGGCGGCGCGTCCCTACGCGCAGCGCATGGAGCGCATGCTTGCGTCGCTTGCCGCCAATGTCGCCGGCCAGCCGAACGCGCCCAGGCTGCTGGTCGGCACCGGGCGCGATCAGGTGCATCTGCTGGTGCCGGTCACCGGCGACCGCGGCTTGGCTGGCGCCTTCAACTCCTCGGTCGGGCGGCTGACGCGCGGCCTCGCCCGGCGGCTACAATCCGAGGGCAAGACGGTGAAAATCCTTCCCGTCGGTCGCAAGGGGCGCGACATGCTGCGGCGCGATTTCGCCGATTGCCTGATCGGTGACGTGAGCTTCGCCGGACGCAAGAGCATCGATTTTGCCGACGCGCAGGCGATCGCCGCACGCATCGCCGGCATGCTGGAGGCGGGCGAGTTCGATGTCTGCACGCTGGTTTTCAACCGCTTCGCCTCTGTCATCTCACAGGTGACGACCGAATTGCGGCTGATCCCTGTCGCGGTGCCGGAACAGGCGCAGGCGGCGGAAGGGGATGCGGCCAGGCGCGCCATGTACGAGTTCGAGCCGGACGAGGAGACCATCCTGGCGCGCCTGCTGCCGCAGAACCTTGCTGTCCAGGTCTATCGCGCCCTTCTGGAGAATGCCGCCGGGTTCTACGGTGCGCAGATGACGGCGATGGACAACGCGACCCGCAATGCCGGGGACATGATCAAGCGGCTGACGCTGAACTACAACCGCGCGCGACAGGCGAACATCACGCGCGAGCTGATCGAGATCATATCCGGCGCCGAGGCGCTCTGAGAGCGCGACGCGAATCAAAGGGAATTTGCAGCTATGGCCAGCAACAATGTCGGGCGCGTGACACAGGTTCTCGGCGCCGTGGTCGATGTGCAGTTCGACGGCGACCTGCCCTTCATCCAGAGCGCGCTGCACACGGAGAATGCCGGCCGGCTGCTGGTGCTTGAAGTGGCACAGGAACTCGGTGAGCGGACGGTGCGCTGCATCGCCATGGATAGCACCGAAGGTCTGGTGCGCGGACAGGAAGTGACCGATACCGGCGGACCGATCACCATGCCTGTGGGGCCGGAGACGCTGGGGCGCATCCTCAACGTGATCGGCGATACGATCGACGAGCGCGGGCCGATCACCACCCGGGCGCGCTATCCGATCCACCGTGATGCGCCGAGCTTCGAGGAACAGGCCGCGTCGGCGGAGATTCTCGTCACCGGCATCAAGGTCGTGGACCTGCTCGCCCCCTACCTGAAGGGCGGCAAGGTCGGGCTGTTCGGGGGCGCCGGCGTCGGCAAGACCGTGCTGATCCAGGAACTCATCAATAACATCGCCAAGGCGCACGGCGGCGTCTCGGTGTTTGCCGGCGTCGGCGAACGCACGCGCGAGGGCAACGACCTCTACCACGAGATGATCGATGCCGGTGTCATCAAGCTCGGCGACAACACCACCGAAGGCTCCAAAGTGGCTCTGGTGTACGGCCAGATGAACGAACCGCCGGGGGCGCGCGCGCGCGTCGCCCTGTCGGGTCTTACCGTCGCCGAGTATTTCCGTGACGAGGAAGGCCAGGACGTGCTGTTCTTCGTCGATAACATCTTCCGTTTCACCCAGGCGGGTGCGGAGGTGTCGGCGCTGCTCGGCCGCATCCCGTCCGCGGTCGGCTATCAGCCGACGCTGGCAACCGACATGGGCGCGCTGCAGGAGCGGATCACCTCGACCAAGAAGGGCTCGATCACCTCGGTGCAGGCGATCTATGTGCCGGCGGACGACCTGACCGACCCGGCGCCGGCCACCTCCTTCGCGCATCTCGATGCGACCACGGTGCTGTCCCGCCAGATCGCCGAACTCGGCATCTATCCGGCAGTCGATCCGCTGGACAGCACCTCCCGCTCGCTCGACCCGCGGATCGTCGGGGAGGAGCACTACACCGTGGCGCGCGAGGTGCAGCGGGTGCTGCAAACCTACAAGTCGCTTCAGGACATCATCGCCATTCTCGGCATGGACGAATTGTCGGAGGAGGATAAGCTGGTGGTCGCGCGGGCACGCAAGATCCAGCGCTTCCTCTCGCAGCCTTTCCATGTCGCGGAGGTGTTCACCGGCTCGCCCGGCGTGTTCGTTCCGGTCGCCGAGACCATTCGTAGCTTCAAGGCGATCGTTTCTGGCGAATACGACCATCTGCCGGAAGCCGCCTTCTACATGGTCGGCACGATCGAGGAGGCGGTGAAGAAGGCCGAGAGCCTGAAGGCGACGGCCTGATGCCGCTCGATCTGGAGATCGTCTCGCCGGAGCGGCTGCTGCTGTCGCGGCCCGTCGATATGGTGGTGATCCCGGCGGCGGAAGGCGATCTCGGCGCACTGCCCAACCATGCGCCGATGATCGTGCTGCTGCGCGGCGGCCTGGTGCGGCTGTTCGAAGGGGGACAGGTGATCGACCGCCTGTTCGTCACCGGCGGTTTCGCCGAGATCACCGGCTCCCGGGTGACGGTGCTGGCCGATGAGGCGATGGCCCCCAACGCCGTTTCCCGCGAGGAAGGGGAGCGGCGGCTGGCGGCGGCGCAGGCCGAGTACGACAGCGCCGACAAAACCGACGTGCCGGTGCTGGACGCGGCGATGGCGCGCATGCAGTCGGCGCGAGCGATGATCGAGACGGCGCAGAACGCCACGCCATAGCTCCGACCACCCGGCCGGCATGCGCTGCGGGCCGGGGCGCGCAAAAAATGCAACCGGCGCGATTTCTGGCGCCGCGTTTTCCGGCCGCGCAGGCCGCATCCCTGCAACAGGCGGCCGACCGCACGCTGCGTCCTCAGAACTGCTTGAGCAGCCGGTCGATGTAATCCAGTTCCTGCTGCGGGCGGCTGCGGTCGGCGGCGCGGCGGCGCAGTTCCTCCTGGATCTCGCGCGTGCGCGCCTGTTCCATCTGCTCGGGCAGCGTCACGTCGCCGCTCTCGTCGGTGCCGCGGGTGCCGTCCTTGAGCGGCCGGCCGAGCGGATCGACGCGCTGGTCGCCGCGCCGGCCGAAACCCGGCTGCCCCTGCCAGGGCCGGTTGCCGCCGCCGGGGCTGTTCGGGTCGCCGCCCGGCTGCGTGCCGAACGCCAGGCCGGGGCCGTCCCCGTTGCCCTGCTGCTGCCCGTCCGCCTCGCCGTCCTGCTGGCCCTGCTGCATACCGAAGGCCTGCGCCATGGCGTCGCTCATCTGCTGGCCGCCCTTCTGCAACGCCTCGATAGCGCGGCGCACGCCATCGGCCGCCGTGCCGTCCTGTCCAGCGGCGAAAGAGCGGGCCGCCCCTTCCATCGCCTGGTCGGCATCGCCCAGGTTGGGCGGCACCTGGCCCATCAGGTCGCCGTATTGCTGCATCAACTCGCCGAGGGCACGGCGCAGGGCGAGTTGCACCCGCGCGTCGCGCTGCCGCGCCGCATCCGCCGGCGCGGTCGCGGGCGGCGGCGCCTGCTCTGCCCGCGGCAGGCCGCCGGGTTGGGCGAGGGAACCGGCGGGCGGCGCCGGCGGCGTTCCTTCCCGTCCCTGTGCCTCGTCAAGCAGCCCGCCCTCCCGCTGCACCATGTCCTGGACGGCGTTCAACTGCTGGCGTCCCCGCTGGCGCTTCTGGGCCCGCTCGCGCGCCTGGGCGTCGCGGTGCATCGGCCGGGCATGTTGCAGGGCGTCCAGCATCTTCTCCAGTTCCGCCATCTGCTGCTGCGCGTCCTGCATGCGCCCCTGCTCGACCGCCTTGCGCATCTGCTCGGCGAGCTTCTGCGCATCCTCGGCGTTCATCTTCTGCGCATCGGGGTCGGCCAACCGCGCGTCGGGGTCGCGCTTCATCTGCTCGGCGAGCGCCTGCAAATGCTGCTGGATCGCCTGCTGCAACGCCTCGATCCGCCGCTCGATCTCCTTTGGATCGACGTGCTCGCCGCGCTTCTCAGCCTGCATCGCGTCGCGCAGCGCCTGCCGCGCCTCCGCCAGCCGCCGCGCGCTGCGGTCCGTCAGCCCTTCTTCCAGATGGAGCGCTAGCTGCCAGAGCTGCGCCTGCACCGCCGGCACCGCCGCCGCCGCGCGGTCCTCGCGCAGCCGCGCCCGCGCCGCGCGCAGGTTGAGGAAGCCGCCGGGGTCGTCATGCCAGACAATATCCTGCCCGGCGATCTCATCGAGCGTCGCCATCGCCGCGGCGCGGTCCTGCGGGTGCAGCGTCAGTCCCTTGCGCACGGCGATCAGGGCGCGCGCCGTCGGATTGTCGAACCGTCGCTCGGGCAGCACGAATTCGGCATCGGCGCTGTGGCCCGTTAGTCCCGGCGCGTCGCGTGCGACCAGCCGCGCGATCACCGCAAGCCCGGCCCAGGGATGCGGCGTCAGATCCTGCACGCGCACGCCCCTGGCCTGCTTCGGCGCGCCGCCCGGCAGCGGAATCGGCACCACCAGCGGCGGCGCCTCGGGCCGGTCCCTGAGCCGCAGTTCGGCCTGCAGGGCGACCACGCCATAATCATGCGCGACCTGCCAGGGCAGGCGGGTGGCCGGGGCGCGGCGCGGGCCGTCGGCGGCGCCGGGCGGATCCGGCCAGTTCACCACCGGCGCGGCATCGGCGACCACGGTGATGTCCCACCCGGCGACGTCGTTGCCCCCCCGGCGCAACACCAGCCGTCCGCCACCGGTGAGATCCTGATCCGCCTGGTAGCTGCCGGCATCCACCGGCGGGAAGGCAAGCGCCCGCCCCGCCAGGGAAAGGTTCGGCCGGCCGCGTCCGCCGGAGAGGGTGACGGTCAGGTGCGAGCCGGCCGGCACCGCCACCGCACCACCCTCGGGACGAAGGAACACCGGCGCCATGTTGGCGTAGCCGGGCGGCGTGATCCAGCCCTGCACTTCGGTCGTCGCCGCCTGCGGCAGCTTCACGAACGCGGGAGAGAGGGCGCGCCGCAACCGTTCCGGCCCCTCGTCCCCGGCGATCACCAGCGACGCGGCGAGCGCTACGACCAGCCCGCCACGCAGCGCCCGCCGGTCGATCGCGGCGAGACCGGGATGGGGTAGGCCAAGCCGCAGGTGTGCAAGGCCTGCGAGCGCCCGCACGACATGGACCTGCCACAGCGCCTCCGCCCCCGGCAGCGCCGGCCGGTCGGTGAGCACCGCGAGCGGCCGGTGGCGCAGGCCGGAATCGCGCTCCAGCCGCCGGTCCGCCGCCGCGGCATCGGGCAGCGTGAGGCCGCGCAGGCCGCGCCACAGCAGCCAGCCCGCCACGCCGGCGAGCGCGAGCAGCAGCAGCAGATGGACCAGCGGCGGCAGCAGCGGCGGCAAATCGAGCAGCGCGGCGCAGACGAACAGGCCGAGCACACCGAGCGGCGGCCACAGCGCCGGCCAGGCGCGCTCGAACAGCAGCACCGCCGCGGCGAGTCGGCGCAGCAGACGCAATCGCCGTGCCGGACGGTCTGGTGGCGTGTCGGTCATCGCCTCCGCTCCGCGCGCATCACCCCATGAAGGTCGGGACGCTCTCATCGCGCCAGAGTTCCGCGACCGTCTGACGCCGCCGGATCGGCGCCCAGCGCGCGCCGTCGATCAGCGCGGCCGGGGCGAGCGGGCGGGCGTTGTAGGTGGAACTCATCACCGCACCATAGGCGCCCGCATCCAGGATCGCCACACGGTCCCCGGCGAGGAGGGGCGGCAGCGGACGGGCGCGGGCAAACGTGTCGGCGCTTTCACACACCGGACCGACGACATCGACCGGCACCGCCGGCCCGGCGGCGCGCGCCGGATCGAGGGGAACGATGCCGTGCCAGGCGTCATAGAGGGCGGGACGCATCAACTCCGTCATGGCGGCATCGAGCACCACGAAGGGCGGCATCCCCTGCCCGCCCTTGGTCAGCAGCACGGTCGCCAGCAGCAGGCCGGCCGGGCCAACCAACCAGCGCCCCGGCTCGACCATCAGCTCCAGGTCGAGACCGGTGAAGGCGCTGCGGAGCGCACCGGCGAAGGCGGCGGGCGCGGCCCCGGCTTCGTCGCGATAGCCGATGCCGAGGCCGCCGCCGCAATCGAGCCGCGTCACAAGCTGCCCGGCGGCGCGCAGGTCGCGCACCAGCGCGGCGGCACGGGCAAAGGCGGCACGGTAAGGCGCGACGGACAGGATCTGGCTGCCGATATGCAGCGCGAGGCCGACCGGAAGCAGCCCCGGCCGCGCCGCCGCATCGGCATAGAGCGCGGCGGCGTCGGCGTAGGGGATGCCAAACTTGTTGTGGGCGAGGCCGGTGGTGATCTTGGCGTGGGTGCCGGCGTCGATGTCGGGGTTGATGCGCAGCGCGACCGGCGCGACCCGCCCCGCCGCCGCCGCGACGGCGCTGATCTGGTCGAGTTCGGCGGCACTTTCGACATTGATCTGGGCGATGCCGGCGGCAAGCGCGGCGCGCAGTTCGTCAGCGGTCTTGCCGACGCCGGAGAACACGATCCGGCCCGGCGGAATGCCGGCCGCAAGCGCGCGCGCAAGTTCGCCGCCGCTCACCACATCCGCCCCTGCACCGGCACCGCCAAGCAGATGCAGGAGGGCGAGATGATCGTTCGCCTTCACCGCGTAATGCACCCGCGCCAGCCCGCCGAGAGCCGCGGTAAGGCTGTCGAGGCGGCGGCGCAGGGTGCCGGCGCCATAGACCCAGCACGGCGTGCCGAGGGCATCGGCAACGGCGTTGAGCGCCACCCCCTCCATCACCAGCCCGTCGTGTGCGTGCATGGCAAGATGCGGGCGGGCAGCAAGCAGGGCGGCGAGGGTGGGGTCCTGGTCGGGGGTGGCCGGGGCGGGGGCGTGCATGGAGCGGAGGTTAGGGCCGGGGGAACGCCGGCTCAACCGATGCTCAGCGAACGCGGTGACGCAGATTGCGCGACATCGAAATGAGTTGCTATTACACTGGGCAACCAGCAGCGGGAACGTCTGGCATGTACGCGGGCGGAGGCAGGGCTGTGGCGCGGGTGCTCCGAACGAACCTGTTCCGCGCGGCGCTGGGCCTCTGGCTGATCGCGGAGGTGGGCTTGCTCGCGCTGCATCTGAAGATGGAAACGGCGGCGGGGCTGACGGCGGGCGGCACGCTCGCATTCGGGGACGACACCATCAATTTCTGGGCGGCGGCACGGCTGGCGTTGCTCGGCCGGGTGGCCGATGTCTACGACTTCGCCCGCTTCCACGAGTTTCAGATCAGCGTGCTGGGCGGGCCGATTCATGCGTATGAGTATAGCTATCCGCCGGTTGCAGTTCTGCTGACGCTACCGCTGGGCTTCCTGCCCTATCTCGCGGCGGTGGCCGCATGGCTGGCAGGCGGATGGGTCGTGTTCGCTGCAACCGTGCGCGCCGCCTGGCCGGTCGAGGGCAGGCGGGCACGAGGCTCGGGCGTGTATGCGCTGGCGTTGCCGGCCGTGCTGATCAACTGGCTGACCGGCCAGACCGGCACCTGGACAGCCGCGCTGCTGGGCGGCGGATTGATCCTGCTGGAGCGCCGGCCGGTGTTTGCGGGGATCCTGCTCGGTGCCTTGGTGGCGAAGCCGCAGATGGTGCTGCTGGTTCCCGTGGCACTGATCGCCGGCCGGCGCTGGAACACACTGATCGCAGGCGGAGTGACAGCCGTCGTGTTGATCGCTCTGAGTGTCGTGGCGTTCGGTACGGCGCCGTGGCGGGCATTTGTGGCACATGAACCGATCCTCCGCGGCTGGCTTCTGGATGACGGGACCGGCGTCTGGTTCCTCTTCGTTTCGGTATTTGTCTCGTTTCGTCATCTGCCAACATCGCTGCCGGTGGCTTATGCGGCGCAGGCGGCATCGTGCCTGATTGCGGCCGGTCTGGTCGCACGGATTTGGATGTCCATCGGGGCACAGTCAGCGAAGAATGCGGCCCTGGTGGCGGCCAGCCTGTTCGCGACTCCCTATTTGTTGGCCTACGATCTTGTCGCAGCATCCCTGGTGCCGCTGTGGCTCCTGCCCTTGCTGACGCGGGATGGATTGCTTCGCAGCGGCGCATGGGCATCGTTTGCTGCATTGGCCCTGGCGCCGCTGCTGACGCCGATCATCGCACATCTGACCGGCGTGAATATCGGCTGGATGCTGCTGTTGCCCGCGATGGGTCTCGCAGCGCGCCTGTGCAACAACGAAAGCAAATTGCTCCTTGCATGATCTCGAAATGACCGGCTATTCAGGACGACAACCGATCCGGCGTCAGGACGTGGTTCGATGCTTGCAAGTAAGAAAGTATGTGTCGTGCTGCCGGCCTACAATGCGGCGCGGACGCTCGCGCGCACTGTTGCCGAAATCCCGCGCGACATCGTGGACGACATCATCCTGACCGATGATGCAAGCGGCGACGAAACGCTGGCACTGGCGCGGCGGATGGGGCTGCACGCGATTGCGCACGAGATCAACCGCGGCTATGGCGGTAATCAGAAGACATGCTACCGCGCCGCGCTCGCCCGTGGTGCTGACATCGTCGTGATGCTGCACCCGGATTACCAGTACACGCCGAAACTGGTGACGGCGATGGCTTCGATGATCGCCTCCGAGCAGTTCGATGCCGTGCTTGGCTCGCGCATCCTCGGCACCGGTGCTCTCACTGGCGGCATGCCGCGCTATAAATACCTCGCCAATCGCGCGCTGACGCTGGTCGAGAACATCCTACTCGGCCAGAAAATTTCCGAGTACCACACCGGCTATCGCGCCTGGAGCCGTGCTGTGTTGGAAAAGCTGCCGCTACTGGCCTGTTCGGACGACTTTGTTTTCGATAACCAAATGCTAGCTCAGGCATTGTATTTTGGCTTTCGTGTCGGCGAGATTTCATGTCCAACGAAATATTTTGCCGAGGCATCTTCGATAGATTTCCGGCGGAGCGTCGTATACGGCCTCGGCGTGCTGCGCACGGCGGCGCAGTTCCGGCTGCAACGGGCGGGGCTGGCGCGCACCGTGCTATTCAGCGACGGCGAGAAGGTTCGGCTGGCCCCGCTGCTGGAGCGGGTCGCATGAATGGTGTCAGGCCAGCGTGGCGAAGCGCGCTGCCGACCGCCGCCATGATCTGCCTGGCAGCCGCCGCAGCGTTGGCCGGGACGTTGCTTTCCTCGCGGCCATTCGACTTTGCCCATGATCTGCTGGCCCCTGTTCGTGACTTCGGCATTGCCGGATCGATCGTCTTTGCCGCGGCGCAGATGATGGTAGCCGTAAGTGGCATTCTCCCCGCCTCACTCTTGGGAGTTGCGGCCGGGGCACTTTATGGCGCCCCCGCCGGGTTCGTGCTGGCCGCCGCCAGCACGCTCGGCGGTGCATGGCTCGCCTTCCGGCTGGCGCGACTGAAGTGGCGACCGGCGATCGCGCAGCGGATGCAAGGTCGGCGGCGGTTGCGGGCGTTCGACGGCCGTTTGGCGACGGAGGGATGGCGGCTGGTTGCGCTGTTGCGCCTTTCGCCGGCAATGCCGTTCTCGGCCACCAGCTACGCGCTGGGCCTGTCCGCGGTCACATGTAGGGACTATCTGCTGGGCACGCTGGCGTGCCTGCCGTCGCTTTTTGGTTACGTGATGATCGGCGCCTTGGCCAGCACCGGAATTGAATCGCCCACCGGTGCGGTAGCGGCGGTTCGCCCGCTGTTGATGGCGACGGGCGCGGTTGCCACTGTCGTACTAAGTATTCGGATCGCCCGATTGGGACTCGAAGCCCTGCAGCCGCTAGATGGCGTGCCCCTTCTGCCGCTCAAGGGAGACACAATTCCGAATAACAGCACGCGACCCTGACCGTCTGACCACGGAAAATCGGCAACTGGTCACCTTGCGGAGGATGCGGCCTCGGTCGCGCGGCGGCGCGGCCTCGCTCTCTGCGTCGGACCACCGGCACCGGCGGACTATCCCTCATGTCGGGCAGGAGCCGAACCTTCACCTACTGTTTGGCCAAAGAGGGTTACTGGTGTCGCCGGGGCAGCAATTGGCCCCTTGATTGCGGATGACACCGAAGCACGAAATTGACGCCAAGCAACCAATGCCGTCACTACGAATGCGACCGGCAACACCGCTTTGCCGGTAACATAGGTGAAAACCTCGCTTACGCCAGGACAGAGCCATAGGAATATCGGCAATGGTCCAGCCGACTGTTGTTCAGCAATCATAGCGATCACAATCGAATAACCGACAAGGTCGGACGCATACAGGTACGGCGGAACGAGCAAAATCATGCAAATCGCAACTGCCGCGGTCGCAGTCTCTGCCTCGGTGCCGTGCCGCGCAGCCTTCCAGACGGCAAAGACCGCAAAGATTGCAGCAATAGCTTGAACCGCATAGCTCAGCGCGACCGACGCGCCGAAGCTGCGTGCCATCCAGAACACCGACGCCGCGTTCAATGGGTAGCCCGTTGGCGTGGGCGTCTCCACCAACATGCGGGCGGACGTTGCACTGCCGTGCAAGAATGCTGGCCAGATACCAGGACCAAGCGAAGCGGTACTGACAGCCGCAAGGCCGACCGTTCCTACCGCCGCGACGCAGAACGCGGTCCGCCGACGCTGTGCCACCCACACGATGGGAACAAGAATCCCAAGATGCGGCTTCAAGGTCGCAAATGCGAGGGCAATTCCTGCACGAACGGGCGCGCGCCTTGCCGTCAGCAATCCCGCCACAACGAGTGCCCCAGCGAGCGGAGCATATTGCCCGATGGCTAAGCCGCGCCACATTGGCGGTCCAAGCAGCCCAAATATCACGACTTGCCAGGAAAGCCCCGCGCCACGCAGTACCAGGACCGAGACGCCGAAGACCACGAGCATCCAGAGGAAATAGCCGGGAATGAGCGGAATCTGGGATACGGCTATACCTACGGCAACCATCGGCGGAGGATAAAGCCAATCAAGTCGCTGTAAGCCGGCGCCGAAAAGGTGCTGCCGCCAAAGCGCAAAACTTGGCCCATCGTATAGTAATGCCCCCTTCCCTGCGGCAACCATTTTGCCAGCTGACCAGAGGAGCGAAAAATCGACCTCGGGCATTTCATGGGTAACGGAAGAGATCGCGTGAGGCCCGTCATGCCATTGTGCCCGGAGTTCTGAAAATGCTAAGGCAAGCGCTAAAGCCATCATCAGTCCCAGAATGATCGTTAGCAGCAACCTGGGCAAAATGGCCAAGAATCTATAGGGATGTAGCAGCCTGTTCACTTCATTTCGACTCATTGGCCGATTCCGCCGCATGTTGCATCTACCAAACAATCATCAATATCATTATATTGCGGGATGCCGAATTTTATATCGTGACGAATCACAAATCTTTCTCACTCGAATTGAAGTGTTTTTCTATTGTAACTGAATAGTTACGTATCTTTTTTTCGGAATGACTAGACAGTCTGTACTCGAGCGAGTTGAACGCTAACATTAGGTCTTCGTCCGCCCCAATCGCGACGCGAGATTGCCCATTCCCTACAGCGGCGCTTCGGCATTGGTCCCGGAAGGGCCTACCGTGCGTTTGACCGGTGTCACCCCACTTTCTTTGTTATGCAATATCCTCGGGGTAGGGCCGCCGAAGTCCCGCCAAGCAACGGCAGCGGCATAGACAACGAACACGGGAAGCAATTGCCGTCCCGTAAGCACCGCAAAAGCCGTGCTTATGCCTGGACATAACCATAGGAACATGGGCAGTATGCCAGATTTTCGTCGCTCAGCAAGCATTCCGACCACCAGCGAATATCCGACGAGATCGGAATAATAGAAGTACGGCGACACCAGCGATATCGCACAAGCGGCAACGGCCGCGGCGGCGGCCTCACTTCCGCGCCGGGCAGCAGCCCATGTCACCACGACCGCTGCGAGCGCCGCTAGAAACTGGACCCCATAACTCGCGGAGGGCGACGCGCCGAAACTGCGTACCATCCAATATACAGATGCGGTTCCTCCCCAATAAGCTTCCGGAAATTTTGGTTCCAAAAGTAATCTGACTGACGTGCTGCTGCCATGTAGGAAGGCCGACCAGATCTCTATTCCGAATAGGAAGGTGCTGATGGTCGCAAGAATCGCAATTCCAGTGGTCGCAATGGCGAAGGCGGCCCAACGCCGCTGCGCGATCCAAACTATTGGTACTAGAACGCCGAGATGTGGCTTAAGACTTGCAAACGCTAGGTAAATGCCCGCCGGCACCGGTGCTTTCCGCGCGCGTAGTAGCCCCGCCATCACCAGTGCGGCGGCCAGGGGCGCATATTGACCGGACATAATTCCACGCCACGTTGGCGGCCCGAACAGGCCAAGCAGCACGACCCGCCAGGAGAGGCCGGATCCTCTCAGGACCAAAGTCGCAATGCCAGAGATCAGAACCGTCCAGACGATATAACCAAGTAACAATGGAACATTCGCCACCAGCATAGCCAGCGCTATCATCGGGGGGGGATAAATCCAATCTAGACGAAAGAGATTGGACTTTAAAATTTTTTCACGCCAAGCCAAAAAACGTGGCCCATCGTAAAGCTGGTTGGCGTCTTCCGCCACAGCCATTTTCCCGGCCGCCCACAACAGCGCATAGTCGAGCTCCGGCATTCTGTGCGTAATCGACGACACCCGGGAGGGACCATCATGCCATTGCTGCTTTAGCGACAACACCATCGTGAAAACTGATACAAAAAGCATGAACAACAAGAGACCAATTTGCAACAGACGAATTATTGCGTGATAGTACCTTTGAACACTTGGTACAAATCTGATATTTCTCTCAGACATCATACGACCTCACATCTGGAAACTGCATTCTAATAAGTGCCACTGCCCAAAATGGTGGCTTGCCAAAATACTGACCGGTATGGCCGCCCCTCACTTACGTCGCCGTCGTCGGTAGTCGCGGGCTAGTCGCGAAATTCGCCGTGGCATCCGCCGTTTCATGGTTGCTAGGCATTCTGTCTCTACTCGCCGGGCTGCGGGGGCGCCGCCTCCAGCCGGGATTCGTGGGGCAGCAGCAGCACGGCGATGCAGCCGATCAGCGCCAGCGCCCCGATCAGATAAAGCCCGCCGCTGAAGCTGCCGGTGGCGTCGCGGATCCAGCCCATCGCGAACGGCCCGACGAAGCCGGCCAGATTGCCGAGCGAATTGATGATGGCAATCCCTGCTGCCGCCGCCGCCCCCGACAGGAACGCCGCCGGCAGCGTCCAGAACACCGGCAGATTGGCGAACACGCCGAACCCCGCAACCGACAGCAGCGCCATCTTGAGCGTCGGGTTGGCCACCAGCCCGGCAAGGGCAATGCACACCGCCGCCACCGCGAGCGGGATCGCGACATGGCCCTTGCGCTCCATTGTGCGGTCGCTGCGCCGCCCCCACAGCACCATCGTGACGGTGCCGACCAGATAAGGGATCGCCGTGATCAGGCCGATTTCAAGCTTAGTCAGGCCGCCGAAACCCTGGATGATCTGCGGCAGCCAGAAGCTGATGCCGTAGTTGGTCGCAACACCGCCGAAATAGACCAGCGCCAGCGTCAGCACCCGCCAGTCGGTCAGTGCACGACCGATCGAGAAATGCTCGGCCTCCAGCCGCTGCCGCTCCTCCGCCGCCAGCCGGTCGGCGAGCCAGCGCCGTTCCTCCGGCGCCAGCCAGGTGGCATCGGCCGGGCGGTCGGTGAGGTAGAAATACACCACCACGGAGAGGATCAGGGCCGGGATCGCCTCGGCGATGAACAGCCATTGCCAGCCGCGCAGCCCGGCCACGCCGTCGAGATACAGCAGCAGCGACGACACCGGCGCACCGATGACGGAGGAGGCGGGGATCGCCGCCATGAACCAGGCGACGATGCGGCCGCGATAGACACCGGGAAACCAGAGCGTGAGGAAGAAGATGATGCCGGGAAAGAACCCTGCCTCCGCCGCGCCGAGCAGCAGGCGCACGAGATAGAAGGAATAGGGCCCGGTGACGAACGCATCGGCGCCGGAGACGATGCCCCAGCTCAGCATGATGCGGGCGATCCATTTGCGCGCGCCGAAACGGTGCAGGAACAGGTTCGACGGCACCTCGAACAGGAAATAAGTCAGGAACAGGATGCCGGAGGCAAGGCCGAAGGCGGCGTTGGAGAGCGCGAGGTCGTGGCGCATCGTCAGCCCGGCGAAGCCCACGTTGACCCGATCGAGATACGCAACGAAATAGCACAGCATCAGGAACGGCACCAGCCGGGCCGTCACCTTCGTCATCGTGCGCTGTTCCAGATCCGCCATGTTTCCCCCCGCTCGCTTTGCCGTGGGCAGGCTCGCCCGCCGCGCGGCAAATGGCAAGGGGCGCGGCGGGGGCGCAGTCACCGAGGTGTGAGTGTCATGCCGCGCGTTTCTGGCCGACGCTGTATTCCGGCAACATGGCAGGGAGGAAGACAGCCATGCCCTTCGATACAGCCATTCCCGCCCCCCGCCTCAGCCCGCTGGCCGAGGCGTTGGCGGTGCGCGGCATCGTGCCGGTGGAGGCCGCGGCGCTGGCCGCGCACAAGCGCGCGCAGGTGGAGAGATTCGGGCCGAATTTCTGGTACCGGCATCAGGGACTGCTGCTGCTCGGCCTGCTGCTGCCGTTCGTCGGCATGGCGGCGACCAGTGGCCTCGCCCAGGGTCTGCGCGACGTGGCCCCGTCGCTTCCCGCGGCGCTCAGCTTCGCCTGGCTCAGCCTGCTGCCGCTGCTGTTCGCAACCGGCCTGCTGCGCCTGCGCGCCGGCTCGCACTGGGAGGAGCGGTGGGTGCCGGCCGCGGCGCTTTCCCGCCTCGGCGTGCCGGAGCCGATCGCCGCCCTGGCGCGGTCGTTGCAGTCGGAGGTGCCGGGGGGCGCGCTGATCCTCGGCGAGCTGGTGCAGGAACGGGCGGTGCTCGACCCCTATCTGCTGCTGGTGCGGGGCGGGGAGCGGGTCTGCCTCGGGATCTGGGACAGCGGCAGGATCCTTGCACGCGCCACATGACGGCGGCGTCTCAGGCGGGTTCCAGCGCCCGCGCCGGCACCGGCGAGCGGCGAGGGGGCTGACCCGGCGGCGGAGCGGGCGGCGGCGGCGTCACCTTACGCTGCCGCACGGCCGCCTGCCGTGCAATGGCGTCGTCGATTCCGCGCCACAGTGCCAGAGGATCGTGAACGGGGTCGTCCGCGCGCGCACCGGTTCGCATCGCCGCCTCCCTGGAATGCTGCGCGCAAGTCTGTCGGGCAACCGTAACGGAAGCATTAACCGGCCCGGCCCATGCGAAGTCCCCACAAGAAAAATCCCGCCGCCTCTGCGGAAGGGATCAATCCACCGACAGTTATATTTGACGCTCTGTAATCTATGGCACGATGCCGCCGAAACCGGCTATGCAACCGGTGACAGCGGTGTGGGGCGATCCGGCCCCTCCGCGTTCACGCCGCAACCGGCGTGAGGCGCAGGCCGGCGGCGTCGAAGGCGGCGAACAGTTTCGCTTCGGCCGCGGCATCCAGGGTGCGGTGCGGCGGGCGCAGGATGCGCCAGGACGGCGCGCCGGTGTGACGCGCCATCAGCGATTTCAGCGCCGGGATCAGCGCCGCCGAGGTCACTGCCCGGCGGATCGCGGACAGGGTCACCTGCGCCTGCGCCCCTGCTTCGCGGTCCCAGTTGGCATAGACCACGGCGCTGATGGCGCTGCCGACATTGCTCGCCGCGGTGATGCAGCCGGCGCCGCCTTCCTGCAGCAGCGCGTGCAGGGCACCGTCATCGCCGCAATAGACCTCGAACCCGTGCTGCGCGAACCGCCGGACATAGTCGCGGGTGTTGGCAAAATCCCCGCTCGAATCCTTGATCCCCCGGAATCGGCCGGGATGCGCCGCAAGCAGCCGCGCGATCAGCCCGGAGGTGATCGGCACCGCCGACTGCGCCGGGAAATGATAGAAATAGAGCGCAATGCCGGGCGCCACGCGGCGCGCGACGGCGTCGTAGTAGTCGAACAGCCCGTCCTCGGACGGGTTCTTGTAGAAGAACGGCGGCAGCAGCAGCGCGCCGCGGCAGCCGAGTTCGGCAGCGCGCATGGTCAGCGCCACGGTGTCCGGAATAGCGGTCGTGCCGGTGCCGGGCAGCAGCGTGCGGGCCGGAATGCCGCGCGCCACCAGCCCCTCCATGATCGCCATGCGCTCGGCGATGCCGAAGCTGTTGGCCTCCCCGGTGGTGCCGAGGATGGCGAGGCCGTTGCAGCCGTTCGCCAGCAGCCAGCGGCAATGTCCCGCCATGCGGTCGAGATCGACCGAAAGATCGTCATGCAGCGGCGTCAGCACCGCGGCATTGACGCCGCCGAACAGGGCCTCGCGCATCATGGGTGCGTCTCCTTCGCGGTCGCGGCCGGCCGGCTGCGGCCACGCGGCATGCGGCCCGGCCAGTCCACGACATGATGTTCCAACGGCCCCGCCTGCCGCTCGCTCACTGCCCGCCCCTGCACGGAAACCCCCGCCGCATGCACCGTGCGGGGATCGCCGGAGACCAGGGGATGCCACCAGGCGAGATCGCGCCCCTCCGCCAGCCGCCGATAGGCACAGGAGGGCGGCAGCCAGTCGATCCGGCGCAGGGCGGCGGGCGTGAGCTGCACGCAGTCCGGCACGCGCCGCTGCCGGGCGGGATAGTCGCGGCAGCGGCAGGTGGCAAGATCGAGCAGCCGGCAGGCGACGTTGGTGAACTCAAGGCCGCCGCCGTCGTCGCGGCGCAGTTTGTGCAGGCAGCAGCGCCCGCAGCCGTCGCAGAGCGATTCCCACTCCGCCGCGGTCATCTGGTCCAGCCGCTTGCTCCGCCAGAACGGCGCGTCCCTGTCCATGCGCGCAAGGCTAGCGTGCCGCGGCCGGCAGTTCTAGCCGCTGAACTTGAGCAGCATCTGGCGCAGCGGCTCGGTGCCGGGATTGCTGCCCTCACCCTGCAGGATGATCTGCTGCGCCGCCAGCGGGGTGCCGTAATAGGTCTGGTTCCAGCCGCTGTCGGCGGAAATGATGCTGCCCTGGACGGAAATCCCGGCGAACAGGCCGCGCGCCCGGGCGAACGCGACGATGTCGGCGCGCAGCGCCGCGGTGGTCGCGCCCTCCACCCCGGCGCCGATGGTGGCGACGGCGATGGAGGCGTCGGCGCCGATCTTGAATTGGCTGTCCAGGATCGCGTGCAGCCCGCGCTCGGTCAGCACCAGGAAAATCACCTGGCTGTCCTGCACGCCCGCCTGCAGGCCGAAACTGCCGCTGCCGACGGTATAGAAGGCCGGGTTGCTCCAGCCCGCCGGCCCGCGCGCGAGCAGCACGCAGCCGCCGCCGGAGCCGCCGATGATGAACCCGGCCTTGAACACGCGCGGGCAAACCAGGGCGCCCTTGGCGCGGCGGAGCAGGGAGATCATATCGCCGGCATGGTCGCCGGTGAACATCTCCTGCACCGTCAGTGTGGCGCGATCGACCAGCGCCTGCTGCTCGGTCTGCGCCCGCGCCGGCTGCATCCAGGCCGCGAGCGGCAGCAGCGCGAGCAGCGCGACAACGACAGGGCGGATCATGCGGCATCTCCGGAATACGTGCGGCGCCGCGACATATCGCCCGCAGCGCGCGGCCCGGCAAGGGCATGGGCCGCCCTCGACAGCGCCCGACCTTCCGCCCACATGCGCGGCACTATGTCCCATTCGTTCTGCGCCGCCGCTTGGCGCGGCCGGCCCTGCCCCAATCCCGCGCATGACAGGGCTGCACCGCCTGCGGTCACGAGCGCGTGCGCCCGCCCGGCATGAGCGACGCGGCGGCGCTCGCGGCAATGGCGGCGACGGCGCGCGCCTGTACCCGCTGCACCGATCTGCCGCTCGGCCCGCGCCCGGTCCTGCGCGTCTCGGTCACCGCGCGCCTGCTCATCATCGGCCAGGCACCGGGCACCAGGGTGCATGCCAGCGGCATCCCGTGGGACGATGCCTCCGGCGACCGGCTGCGCCACTGGCTCGGCCTCGACCGGGCCGCATTCTATGACGAAGCGCGGATTGCCATCGTCCCGACCGGCCTCTGCTATCCCGGCCGGCTGAGGCGGGGGGGCGACGCGCCGCCGCGCGCCGGTTGCGCCGCCCACTGGCACCCCCGCCTGCTGCCGCTGCTCGCCGGGCTGCGGCTGACACTGCTGGTGGGATCCCATGCCCAGGCCCACACCCTCGGCCCCGGTGCGATGACGGCGCGCGTGCGCGGTTTTCGTGACCATCTGCCCGGCCGGTTCCCGCTGCCGCACCCGTCCTGGCGCACGATGGCGTGGGAGCGGCGCAACCCCTGGTTCACGGCCGAGGTGCTACCGGCCCTGCGCGCGGCGGTGGCGGCGGCGCTGGGGTGACATCGGGGTCGGTCCGCCGAAAATAAACCGGAAGATAATGGCCGGGCGCGTGTATTCATGCTGGCGTCGGAAAAGTTTCCCCTGCCGCGGGAGGAAAGACGATGTCCGCAACGACAACGTTCGACGTTTCCAATGAAGCGTCGCTCGATGCCGCGCTCGGTTCGATCGATGTCGGCGGGGCGCTGGCCGGGAGCGGACATTCCTATGTCATCAGCCTCACCGCCGGCTTCACGGAAACCGCCGATCCCCTGGCGATCGACCTTGCCGTGGGCGAGAGCCTGACGGTCAACGGCGGCGGCAACACGATCGACGGGGCCGGGCATCGCGGCCTGTTCGTCTATGCCGGCACGGTGACGATTTCGGCGCTGACGCTCTCCGGCATGGCGGCGGTGGGCGGCGCGGGGGCGGCCGGCACCGACGGCGGCGGCGGCGGGGCGGGGCTGGGCGGCGGCCTGTTCGTCGCCAATGGCGCCACCGTGACGCTGGCGGGGGTCGGCTTCGCAGGCGATGCGGCGACCGGCGGCGCCGGCGGGTCGGGCGGCGGCTCCGGCCATACCATGAGCGGCGCGTATGGCGGCGGCGGCGGCCTGGGCGGCGCCGGCGGTCTCGGCGTGCAGGGCGGCGGCGTGGCCGGCG
>JAJZNE010000042.1 GCA_021847995.1 Pseudomonadota bacterium
CGGGGGCGGGCGCGCCGCCACGATCACACCCACCGCCACGCCCGCCGCCGCCGCCGCGCCCGCCGGCGCCGGCGCGGCCTGCGGCACCGGCGCGCAGGCAGCGGGCAGGAGGAGGGCCACGATCAGCCCGCAAAGGCGGACAGAGACATCGAACATGCGCGGATCCGCCCCCGATTCCATTCCGCCCGCGCAGAATAGCAGCCGCCGCGGCAGGCGGAAGATTTCCGTGCCCGGAACGGCATCCTGCGCTGACGCTCCCGCGTGTTCGCCCTTGCGCCAGGCACGGCCATTGGGATAAGGGCTTAGGGGAAGTTGCTGATTGATCCGATGAACCACGGCGGGCAATCCGTCGTGCCCTCCGGCCGCACGGCGGCCGCGCCACGACGGGAGGCCGCGCCGCATGACCACCCTTCCCTCCGCCCCCCTGCGTCGCCCCGGCAGAACAGGGATGTGGCGGATCGGTGCCGCGGCCGCGGTGCTGGTGGCACTGGCGGGCTGCGCCGGCCATCCCCGCGTCGCCGTCAACCCGCCGCAGGAAGCCGCCGAATACGCCGCCCATGCCCGCCGCGACTACCGCGTGCCCGGCCCGGCGGAGGATCCGTGGGGCCCCTACGTGACCGAGGCGGCGCAGCGCTACGACGTTCCGGAACGCTGGATCCGCGCCGTGATGCGCCAGGAATCGGGCGGGCAGCTCTATCTCGACGGCCAGCTCATCACTTCAAGCGCCGGCGCGATGGGGCTGATGCAGGTGATGCCGGAAACCTATGACGAGCTGCGCAGCCGCTACGGTCTCGGTCCCGATCCGTTCGAGCCCCATGACAACATCATGGCCGGCACCGCCTATATGCGCGAGCTTTACGACATCTATGGCGCGCCCGGCTTTCTTGCCGCCTATAATGCCGGTCCGCGGCGCCTCGATGACTATCTTCAGCGCAACCGCCCGCTGCCGGACGAAACGCGGCATTATGTCGCGAATGTCGGACCCTCCGTGATCGGCATCACGCCGCTGCGGCCGTCGCCGGCGCAGCAGCTCGCCATGCTCCAGGTGCCGGTCAACATTCCGCCCGGCCCGCGCATCCCGCCGCGGCGCCAGCCGCAGCACGCGCCGGTGGCGCTGGCCGCCAACACCCAGAACCGCACCTTCTGGGGGCGGGAGGAAGTGCAGGTGGCCTCGCTCCCCGCCCCGCCCGCCCCGCCGCCGCCATCCCCGGTGGTCGCGGCGGTGCCGCATGTCGGCAGCGGCTTTCACCTGATCCCGCACGCCTACGCCGACACGCTGCCGCAGCGCGCCGCCGGCCCGGCGGGCGGGGCCGGCAACTGGGCGATCCAGGTCGGCGCCTTCGGCAGCGAAGGCCAGGCCCGCATGGCGGCGGAGACGGCACGCCTGCATGCCCGCGACCTGCTGGCGGCGGCACAGACCCATGTCGGCACCCTGCATCAGCCGCACGGCACCCTGTACCGCGCCCGGCTCACCGGCCTGTCGCGCGAAGCCGCCCTGGCGGCGTGCGAGAAGCTGAACCGCCACGGCAACTGCCTGGTGGTCGCGCCCGATGCGCAATCCTGACCCGGCGCCGGCGCAGGGCGCCGGGGCCGCGGCCGGTTTTCGCCGCCGCCGCCGGTTCACGAAACGTTTGCCCGAATCGATCCGTCCGCAACGGGCTTGCTTTGCCCCGCGTTAGCGGATCGCCCGGACAATTGCGGGCGCGGATGCAGGAATGGACGTGGCGATGCCGGCCGAACCGAACCCTCCCCCCTCCCTCTCCCGCCGGCGCCGGCCGGCGCGCTGGGTATCCGGCGCCTCGACGCTGCTCGCGATCGCGGCGCTGCTTGCCGTCTGGGCGGTGCTGGTGGCGCACGGCTGACCGGCACCACCTCGACAGCGGTGCAGCCCGCGGCTACCTGCCGGCGCGATGAGCGCGCGGGTCGGTCGGGTGGACGGGTTCGGCGACGCGGCCCGGCTGCTGCGCACGGTCGGGCCGCCGCTGTTCGTGCTGCTGTGGTCCTGCGGCTTCATCTTCCTGCGCATCGCGCTCGATGACGCCGATCCGCTGACGCTGCTGGCAACGCGCTATGCCCTGGTGGAGGCGGTGCTGCTGCCGGCCGCCCTGGTGCTGCGCCCGCGCCTGCCGCGCGGGGTGGCGTGGCTGCATCTCGCCATGACCGGGCTGCTGGTGCAGGCGGGCCATTTCAACTTCGTCACGCTGGCGCTGGCGCAGGGCTTCGCGCCCGGCAACCTCGCCCTGCTCACCTCGCTGCAACCGATCCTGGTCGGATTGCTCGCCCCCCTGCTCGCCGGAGAGGCGGTGTCGGGGCGGCGCTGGCTCGGGCTGGCGCTGGGGCTGGCGGGGGCGGTCGGCGCCATCCTCGCGCATGCGCGCCTCGGCGGGCTGCCGGTGGCTGGGTTGCTGTTCGGCATGCTCGGCCTGTTCACGCTCACCGCCGGCACGCTCTATGAGCGGCGGTTCGGCATCGCGGTGCATCCGGTGACGGCAAGCCTCGTGCAATGCGGCGTCGGGCTGCTGGTGTCCCTGCCGCTGGCGGCGTGGCTGGAGCCGATGCACCTGCATCCGACCCCGCGCCTCATGCTGGCGCTGGCCTATCTCGTGCTTGCCAACTCGATCGTGGCGCTGACGCTGCTGCTGGCGATGGTGCGGCTGGGCGAGGCTTCGCGCGTCTCCGCCCTGTTCTTCCTGGTGCCGCCGACCACGGCGCTGATCGCCTGGGCGGTGCTGGGGGAGGCGGTGCCGCCGCTCGGGTGGCTCGGCCTCGCCGTCTCCGCCGCCGGGGTCGCCATCGTCACGCAGGAGCCGCGGCGGCGGCGCCCGAGCAGCGGCGAAGTCTGAACCGGCAGCGGCGGGGCGTTGCGCGGCGGGGCGTTGCGCGGCGGGGCGTTGCGCGGTGGCGCCGGGGCGCGCAGGATCGCAGCCGGCGCCGGCGGCGCGGGGGGATTGCGATGGCCTGGGGACTGCTGCTCGACTGGGTGGAGCTGCTGGTGCGCTGGACGCATGTCGTCGCCGGCATCGCCTGGATCGGCAGCTCGTTCTATTTCATCGCGCTCGACGCAAGTCTCGCGCCCAATCCGCGGCTCGATCCCCGCGTGAAGGGGGAAGCGTGGCAGGTCCACGGCGGCGGCTTCTACCAGATGCAGAAATTCACCGTCGCCCCGGATTTCATGCCGGCGCACCTGACCTGGTTCAAGTGGGAGGCCTACTCCACCTGGATTTTCGGCTTCCTGCTCCTTGTCCTGGTCTATTACCTGCATCCGTCGGTCTATCTCATCGACCGCTCGGTGCTGGCGCTGTCGCCGGCGGCTTCGGTCGCCGTCGGGATGGTGTCGCTGGCGGCGGGCTGGGTGGTCTATGACCGTCTCTGCCGCTCCGCCCTGGCGCGCCGGCCGCTGCGGCTTGCCGTGGTCGGGTTCGTGCTGCTGGTCGCCGTCGCCTTCGGCTACACGCACGTCTTTTCCGGCCGCGGCGCCTTCATCCATATCGGCGCCCTGGTCGGCACCATCATGGTGGGCAACGTCTTCCTGCTGATCATCCCCAACCAGCGCATCGTGGTGCGCGAACTGCTCGCCGGCCGCACGCCCGACCCGGCGCTGGGGGAGGCGGCGAAGACCCGCTCCGTCCACAACAACTATCTGACGCTGCCGGTCGTCTTCGTGATGCTGAGCAACCACTATGCCTTCGTCTATACCGGGCGATGGA
>JAJZNE010000112.1 GCA_021847995.1 Pseudomonadota bacterium
GGCTGCGCAGCGTGTTGAGATCGAGGCCGGGATCGAGGATGTCCTCTCCGTCCATCGTCACCTGTCCGGTCGCGCGCTGGCCGGGATAGAGATCGTACATCCGGTTCAGCACCCGCAGCAGCGTCGATTTGCCGCAGCCGGAGGGCCCGATCATCGCCGTCGCCTGCCGCGCCGGCAGGTCGAGGTCGATGCCCTTCAGCGCGCGGTTCGTGCCGTAGAAGAAATCCAGGTTGCGGATCGCGATCTGAACCTGCATCGCCCCGCCCGCCGCCCCGGCCGCGCCGGCGGGGGCCTGGTCGATGCGTGTGCCGGTGTCCGCCATGGCGTCCCCTCTCATTGCCGCCGCCGCAGCGCCGCGCGCGCGCCCACGCTCAGGATCAGCACCACGGCCGTCATCAGCAGCGCGCCCGCCCACGCCAGCCGGTGCCACTGTTCATAGGGGCTGAGCGCGAACTGGAAGATCACCACCGGGATGTTGGCGAGCGGGTTGGCCGGATCGACGGTCCAGTACTGGTTGTTGAGCGCCGTGAACAGCAGCGGCGCCGTCTCGCCGGAAATGCGCGCGATCGCGAGCAGGATGCCGGTGGTGATGCCGGTGCGTGCCGCCGGCCAGATCACCAGCGTCACCATGCGCCATTTCGGCGCCCCCAGCGCCAGCGCCGCCTCCCGCAGGGTCGGGGGCACCAGACGCATGGTTTCGTCGCTGGTCCGCACCACCACCGGCAGCATCAGCAGGGCGAGCGCGCCGCCGCCCGCCCAGCCCGAGAAATGCCCGCTGGTGCGCACCACCAGCGCATAGACGAACAGCCCGATGACGATGGAGGGTGCGGACAGCAGGATGTCATTGAGGAACCGGATCGCCTCGGCCAGCACCCGGCCGCGCGCATATTCGGCGAGCCAGGTTCCCGCCATCACGCCGACCGGCGTGCCGAGCACGACGCCGAGCGCGATCATGATCACGCTGCCGACGATGGCATTAAGCAGCCCGCCGCTGGCGCCGGGGGGTGGGGTCATCTGCGTGAACAGCTTGGGATCGATCGCGCCGAGGCCGTTGGCGAGCGTGGTGCCCAGGATCCACACCAGCCAGATCAGCCCAAACACCGTCGCCGCGGTCGCAACGCCGAGACCGAGCAGGTTGGCGGCGTGGCGCCGCCGATGGAGTGCGCGCGACACCGCCATGTTCAGCGCCCCGCCTGCCGGGCAAGGCGCAGCAGCAGCAGCCGCGCTGCTGCCAGCACCAGGAAGGTGACAACGAACAGCAGGAAGCCGAGTGCCATCAGCGATGAGCGGTAAAGATCGGAATCCGCCTCGGTGAACTCATTGGCGATGGCGGCGGCGATGGAGTTGCCGGGGGCGAGCAGGGAGATGTTGAAGTCATGGGAATTGCCGAGCACGAAGGTGACCGCCATCGTCTCGCCGAGGGCGCGGCCGAGGCCGAGGAAGATGCCGCCGACGACGGCGCTGCGGGTGTACGGCAGCATCACGCGGCGCACCACCTCCCACCGTGTCGCGCCGAGCGCGAATGCCGATTCGCGCAGCGGCGGCGGCACCAGCGCGAACACGTCGCGCATCACCGCGCTGATGAAAGGGATCACCATGATGGCAAGGATGATGCCCGCGGTCAGCATGCCGATTCCCATCGGCGGCCCGCTGAACAGCGCGCCGACCCCCGGCAGCCCGCCCAGCGTCGCGTCGATCCAGGGATCGACATGGTCCGCCATGAACGGGACGAACACGAACAGGCCCCACATGCCGTAGATGATGGAGGGCACGCCGGCCAGCAGTTCGATCGCGGCGCCGACCGGGCCGCGCATCCAGGCTGGCGCAACCTCGGTCAGGAACACGGCGATGCCGAACGAGACGGGAACGGCGATCAGCATCGCGATCGCGGCCGTGACCAGCGTCCCATAGATCGGCACCAAGGCGGCAAACCGCTTCGCCACCGGGTCCCATTCGGTGCCGTAGAGGAAGCGAAGCCCGAAACTGCGCAATGCCGGCAGCCCGCCCCACAGCATCGACGCGGCAACGAGACCGAGCAGCACCAGCACGAGCAGCGCCGCCGCCACGGCGGCGGCACGGAACGCCCCGTCCGCCGCCGCTTCCCGCGCCCGCGGAACGCCCCGGCCAGCGGCCGTAAACCTGCCCTGCACGGCAAAGGACATCAGGATCGCCCGTCAACCATCATCATTGGGTGCGGATATTGGCCTGCCAGTATGCCTCGATCTGCTGCACCACCGCGGCGGGCAGCGGAATGTAGTCGAGCGCGTCCGCCGCCGCCTGCCCCTTTTCCAGCGCCCAGTGGAAGAAGCCGAGCGTCTCCCTGGTCCGTGCGGCATCCTTCGGCTGCCGGTGCATCAGGATGGAGGTGGACCCGGCGATCGGAAAGGCCGCTTCCCCCGGCGCGTTGGTCAGCACGAGGTAGAAATCCGGCGCCTTCGACCAGTCGGCGCTGGCCGCGGCGGCCTGAAAGCTCTGCTTGTTCGGCGCGACAAAGGCCCCGGCGGCGTTCTGCACCTGGGTCCAGGTCATCTTGTTCTGCATGACATAGGCGTATTCGACATATCCGATCGCGCCCTGGATGCGCTGCACATAGGCCGCGACCCCCTCGTTGCCCTTGCCGCCGATGCCGGTCGGCCAGGCGACCGAGGTGCCTTCGCCGACCCGGTCGCGCCATTCCGCGCTGACCTTCGACAGATAGTTGGCCCAGATGAACGTGGTGCCCGACCCGTCGGAGCGATGCACCACCGTGATCCGCGTCGCCGGCAGCCTGAGGTCCGGGTTGGCGGCGGCGATGGCGGGGTCGTTCCAGACCTTCACCTTGCCGAGGAAGATATCGGCGAGCAGCGGTCCTGTCAGCTTGAGGTCGCCCGGCTTGACCCCGGGCAGGTTGACCACCGGCACATCGGCGCCGATCACCACCGGGAATTGCGCCAGTCCGGCGGCAGCGAGATCCTGCGGCGGCAGCGGCATGTCGGTGGCGCCGAAATCGACGGTGCCGGCCTTGATCTGGGCGATGCCGCCGCCCGACCCGATCGACTGGTAGTTGACCTGCACGCTGCCCTGCTGCGCATAGGTGGCCGACCATTGCGACAGCACCGGATACACGAAGGTCGAGCCGGCGCCCGTGATCTGCTTCTGCGCGCGGGCCGGTGCCGCGCCGCAGCCGACCGCGCCGGCGAGCGCGATCGCCAGCAAAGCCCCCGTGAACTTCATGCGTCCTCCTGATCCGCCGGCCGCCCGGCGCGGCGCACACTAGGTGCCAGGGGCGACCGCCGTGTTGCAAGGGGATGACAGTTCAATGACAATCATCCCCGCGCCTCTGTGGCATCGCATCGCCGCACGGCAAGGAAGGCGTGATGCAGGATCCGACCCGCGAGGCGGCCTTCGCCGTGCTTTCCGCTGTGCTGGACCACCGCCGCACGCTGGACGAGGCGCTGGAGGCGCTGCCCAGGCTTGCGGCGCGCGACCGTGCCGCCGCGCATCGGCTGGCCGCGGCCGTGCTGCGCCGGCTCGGCTCGCTCGATGCGGCAATCGAACCGATGCTCGGCAGGGCGCCGCCGATCGCGGTACGGCATGTGCTGCGGCTCGGTGCCGCCGGCCTGCTGCTGCTCGGCACGCCGGCCCATGCCGCGGTGGCGACCGCGGTGGCGCTGGTCCGGACGCAGCGGCTCGCGCCGTTTGCCGGACTGGTCAACGCGGTGCTGCGCCGCCTCGCCGCGACGGGGGAGGGGGCGCTGGCCGGGCTGGACGGGCCGCGACTCGACACCCCCGCCTGGCTGTGGCGCGCCTGGGGGCCGGAGGCGCGGGCGATTGCCACCGCCCACCAGGAGGAGGCGCCGCTCGACCTGACCCTGGCAGCGGGGGCGGTGGCGCCGGAGGGTGGGGTGGAATTGCCCTCCGGCACCTGGCGCTACCCGCCCGGCACGCGGGTCACCGACCTGCCGGGCTTCGCCGAGGGAGGGTTTTGGGTGCAGGACGCCGCCGCCGCGCTGCCGGCCCGGCTGCTGGCGCCGGCGACGGGGATGCGGGTGCTCGATCTGTGCGCCGCTCCCGGCGGCAAGACCGCGCAATGCGCCGCCGCCGGCGCGCGGGTGACGGCGGTGGAGCGGGATCCGGCGCGACTCGATCGGCTGCGGGAGAATCTGACGCGGCTCCGTCTGCCGGCCGACCTGGTCTGCGCCGATGCGACGCAGTGGCAGCCGCCGGCGGCTGCCGATGCGGTGCTGCTGGACGCGCCGTGCAGCGCCACCGGCACCATCCGCCGCCATCCCGACATCCCGCATCTGAAACGCCCACGCGACCTGCCGCCGCTGATCCTTCAGCAGGACCGGCTGCTGGACGCGGCCTGCGCCGCGCTGCGCCCCGGTGGGCGGCTGCTGTATGCGGTCTGCTCGCTGCTGGCGGAGGAAGGGCCGGCGCGCGCCGCCGCCGCCCTGGCCCGCCTGCCGCTCGACACCGATCCGGTCCGGCCGGAGGAGCTGCCCGACCTGGCCGCCGCGCTGACCCCGGAAGGGTGGGTGCGGACCACGCCGGCGCTGTGGGCGGAGCGCGGCGGGATGGACGGATTCTTCCTGGCGCGTTTCAATCGCCGCTGATCGCTTGTGCGGCGCGGAGTCCGACGTCTAGAACCGCGCCATGGCCGCGTCCGTGCCCCGCCCCCCCGTCATCGCCCCGAGCCTGCTGGCGGCCGATTTCGCCCGCCTGGGCGAGGAGGTTGCCGCGGTCGAGGCGGCGGGCGCCGACTGGCTGCATCTCGATGTCATGGACGGGCATTTCGTGCCCAACATCACCTTCGGCCCGTCCCTGATCGCCGGCCTGCGGCGGCGCACGCGCCTGCCCTTCGACGTGCATCTGATGATCGCGCCGGTCGATCCCTTCCTGCGCGATTTCGCCGAGGCGGGGGCCGATCATATCCTGATCCATCCCGAATCGGGTCCGCATCTGCACCGCTCCCTGCAAGCCATCCGCGCGCTGGACCGCATCCCGGGCGTGGTGCTCGACCCGGCGACCCCGGTCGCGGTGCTGGACTGGGTGATCGACCTCATCGGCAGCGTGCTGGTGATGGGCGTCAATCCCGGCTTCGGCGGCCAGACCTTCATCGCCGGACAGCTCGGCAAGATCGCCGAGGTGCGGGCGCGGATCGCCGCGAGCGGTCGGACGATCCGCCTCGGGGTCGATGGCGGCGTCGGCCCGGCGACCGCACGCGCGATCCTGGAGGCCGGCGCCGACGTGCTGGTGGCGGGGAGTGCGGTGTTCGGCGCACCCGACTATGCCGCGGCGATCGCGGCGCTGCGCGGTGCGGGAGGGTGACGATGCTCGACCCCAATCGCTGGATGCGCGACGCCCGTCGCACCCTGGCACGCCTGCCCTCGCTGCGCATGACCCGCATTCCCGATGCGCCGGCGCTGCCGGTGCGCGACCCGTGGCCGGGCGATCCGGCACGGGGGGCGGCACTGCTCAAGGGTGAGCTGGAGCTTGCCGGCTCGACGGGCGTGCTACGGCCGGGGCAGTTCGACACTCTTGCCGGATCGGTGCTGCTGCGAGCCTACGCACATGGTTTCGTCTGGCTGCGCGACCTGCGCGCGCTCGGCACCGACGCGGCACGCATGCGGGCGCGGGCGCTGGTACAGGAATGGATGGCGGGGGCCGGCAACACCGAGCTTGCGGAACGGCCTGATGTGGCCGGGGCGCGCATTGCCGCGTGGCTCGGCCATTACGACTTCTTCGCCGCCAGCGCCGATGACGGCTTCCGCCAGCGGCTGATGGCGCGGCTGGTGGGCGATGCGCGCGGCCTTGCCGCTGCTCTGCCGACCGAGGAACTGGACGCGCGGGCCCTGACCGCGCTCAAGGGCCTGATCGCGGCTGCGGTGGCGCTGCCGGAGCACGCCGCCTTCCTGACCCGCGCGCTCCGCGTGCTGCCGCAGGAGATCGCACGGCAGGTGCTGGCCGACGGGTGCCATGCCGAGCGCAGCCCGGCCCAGTTGCTGGCCGCGTTGCAGGATCTGACGGAAATCCGCGCTCTGCTTCAGGCGGCACAGGTGGCGCCGCCGTCGCCGCTCACCGGCGCGATCGAGCGGATGGCGCCGGCGCTGCGCGGCCTGCGCCATGGCGATGGCGGGCTCGCGCTGTTCAACGGCAGCAAGGAGGATGGCGCCTCGCTGATCGATCTCGCGCTCAGCCAGGCGGGGCGGGCAGGACGGCCGATGACGGCGCTGCCGGAGGGCGGGTTCCATCGGCTACAGGCTGGCCGAAGCGTGCTGATCGTCGATTGCGGCGCGCCGGCGCCGCCGAAGCTCGACCGCTTCGCTCATGCCGGGACGCTTTCCTTCGAGCTGTCGATCGGGCGCGACCGGATGATCGTCAATGTCGGCGCGGCACCGGCCGCCGGTGCCGAATGGCGCGATGCGACGCGCGCGACGGCGGCGCATTCGACGCTGGTGATCGCCGATACCAGTTCCTCCGAACTGCGGGCGGACGGGCTCGGCCGGCGGCCCGAGCAGGTCGAGGCGCAGCACCAGGAGGCCAACGGCGCCCATTGGCTGGAGGCGAGCCACGACGGATATCTGCGCCCATTCGGGGCGACGCATCGCCGCCGGCTTTACATGAGCGAGAGCGGCGAGGACATCCGCGGCGAGGATGCGGTGGAGGCAGCGGCGCCGCAGCCCTTCTCGGTGCGGTTCCATCTCCATCCCGATGTCGATGCCAGCGTGCAGCAGGACGGGGAGGCGGTGCTGCTGCGGGTGCCGTCCGGCAGCGGATGGCGGCTGCGTGCCGACGGGGCACGGCTGGGGCTGGAGGAAAGCATCTATCTCGGCGGCCCGACGCCGCGGCGCACCGAGCAGGTGGTGCTGACCGGCTATCAGGACGGGCCGCAGCAGGTGAAGTGGGCGATCACCAAGGTCGGGTGAAGGAACGATGCGGGGGAAGCCGGCCGCGGGCGGAGGCATCCGCCGCCCGCGCCGCCGCGGCTAATTCCGGCTTTTGTCCACCAGACGGTTCTTGCCGATCCACGGCATCATCGCCCGCAGCCGCTCGCCCACCTGCTCGATCGGATGCTCCCCGGCGCGGCGGCGCATCGCCTTGAAGCTCGCCTGATTGACGCGATTCTCCAGCATCCAGTCACGGGCGAAGCGGCCGGTCTGGATGTCGTCCAGGATGCGCTTCATCTCCGCCTTCGTCTCGGCGGTGATGACGCGCGGGCCGGAGACGTATTCGCCATACTCGGCGGTGTTGCTGATCGAGTAGTTCATGTTGGCGATGCCGCCTTCATAGATCAGATCGACGATCAGCTTGACCTCGTGCAGGCACTCGAAATACGCCATCTCGGGTGCATAGCCGGCGTCCACCAGCGTTTCGTAGCCGGCGCGGATCAGTTCGACGAGGCCGCCGCACAGCACCACCTGTTCACCGAACAGGTCGGTCTCGCACTCCTCCTTGAACGTCGTCTCGATGATCCCGGCGCGCCCGCCGCCGATGGCGGAGGCGTAGGAGAGCGCGATCTCCAGCGCATTGCCGGAAGGGTTTTGCGCGACGGCGACGAGGCAGGGGACGCCGCCGCCGCGCTGGTACTCGCTGCGCACGGTATGGCCGGGCCCCTTCGGCGCGATCATGAACACGTCGATGTCCGGCCGTGCCTCGATCAGGTTGAAATGGATGTTGAGGCCGTGCGCGAAGGCGAGTGCCGCGCCCGGGCGCATGTTGGGGCCGAGCTTTTCCCGATAGAGATCGCCCTGGCCCTCATCGGGCGTCAGCACCATCACCACGTCGGCCCATTTTGCCGCCTCGCCCGCGTCCATGACGCGCAGGCCCGCCGCTTCCGCCTTGGCGACCCCCGCCGAGCCGGGACGCAGGCCGACCACGACGTCGCTCACGCCGCTGTCCTTGAGGTTGTTGGCATGGGCGTGGCCCTGGCTGCCGTAGCCGATCACCGCGACCTTCCTGCCCTTGATCAGGTTCACGTCCGCATCGCGGTCGTAATAAACGCGCATCTTGAAGTCCCCGTTTCTGGAATCTCTGCTTCGTCCGGTCAGATCACCCGCGTCCCGCGGGCCATCGCGGCAACCCCGGTGCGCGACACCTCCGCCAGCCCGAGCGGGCGCATCAGCGCCACGAACGCATCCAGCTTGTCGGTGCTGCCGGTCATCTCGAAGATGAAGCTCTCCGTCGTCGCATCGACGACGCGGGCGCGGAACGCATCGGCGAGCCGCAGCGCCTCGCTGCGCCTGTCGCCGGCGGCAATCACCTTCATCAGCGCCATCTCACGCGCCACATGCGGCCCCTGCTGCGTCAGATCGGCGATGCGATGCACCGGCACCAGGCGATCGAGCTGGGCCTTGATCTGCTCGATCACCATCTGGGTGCCGCTGGTCACGACGTTGATGCGGCTGCGCTGGCCGCCATCCTCCACCGGGGCGACCGTCAGGCTGTCGATGTTGTAGCCGCGGCCGGAAAACAGGCCGATCACGCGCGCCAGCACGCCGGACTCGTTATCGACCAGGACGGAGATCGTCGCCGAGCGGAAATCGCTGTCGCCTTGTGCTGGCATGGCAGATCACACCAGCGCGAGGCCGGCATCGGCAACCCCGGCCGCCGTCGCCTCATGCTCCGGCCCCAGGATCATCTCGTTGTGCGGGGCGCCGCTCGGGATCATCGGGAAGCAGTTTTCCTTTTCATCGACGGCAATGTCGGCGATCACCGGACCGTCGGCCGCCAGCATCGCCCTGATCGTCGCGTCCAGCTGATCGACGCTCTCCGCCCGCAGGCCGGTGGCATGGAAGCTTTCCGCAAGCTTGACGAAATCGGGCAGTGCCGCCGAATAGCTTTCCGAATACCGCCCGCCGTGCAGCAGCTCCTGCCACTGGCGCACCATCCCCATGTAGCGGTTGTTGAGGATGAACACTTTCACCGGCAGGCGGTACTGCGCCAGCGTGGACATCTCCTGGATGTTCATCAGGATGCTGGCCTCGCCGGCGATGTCGATGACGAGTGCTTCGGGGTGCGCGACCTGCACCCCCATCGCCGCCGGCAGCCCGTAGCCCATCGTGCCAAGGCCGCCGCTGGTCATCCAGCGGTTCGGCTGCTCGAAGCCGAAGAACTGCGCCGCCCACATCTGGTGCTGCCCGACTTCGGTCGTGATGTAGGTGGGGCGGCCGGATTCGCGGGTCAGCGCGTGCAGGCGCTGGATCGCATATTGCGGCTTGATGATCGCACCGGCGGCGCGCGACTGCGTGTAGCGCAGACACTCCCTGGCGCGCCAGCCGTCGATCTGGCGCCACCATGCGGCAAGTGCGGTGCGATCCGGCGTCGCCCCATCCGCCTCCCATCCCGCGACCAGCGCCGACAGCGCGCGGCCGGCATCGGCGACGATCGGCAGATCGACCGGGACGTTCTTGTTGATGCTGGAGGGGTCGATGTCGATGTGGATCTTGCGCGACTGCGGGCTGAACGCCGCGAGCTTGCCGGTCACCCGGTCGTCGAACCGGGCGCCCACCGCCAGCATCACGTCGCACCCGTGCATGGCGAGATTCGCCTCGTAGGTGCCGTGCATGCCGAGCATGCCGAGAAACCGCGGGTCGCTCGCCGGCAGGGCGCCGAGCCCCATCAGCGTGCTGGTGGCGGGATAGCCGGTAAGCTGCACGAGGCGCCGCAGCGCCTCGCTGGCCGCGTCGCCGGCATTGATGACGCCGCCGCCGACATAGATCACCGGCCGCTTCGCCCCCTTGAGCAGGGCCACCGCGCGGGCGATCGCGCCGCCGTCGGGTTCGGTCTGTGGACGGTAGCTGCGGTGCGGCGCGGCGGAGGGCGGCGAATACCGCGCGGGGCCGATCAGGATGTCCTTGGGCAGGTCGATGACGACGGGACCGGGCCGGCCGCTGCGTGCGACATAGAACGCCTCATGCACCACCCGCGCCAGATCCTCGCTGCGCTTGACGAGATAGTTGTGCTTGGTGGCAGGGCGGGTGATGCCCGTCGTGTCGGCCTCCTGGAAAGCGTCGTTGCCGATCAGATGGGTCGGCACCTGCCCGGTCAGGCACACCACCGGAATGCTGTCCATCAGCGCATCGACGAGGCCGGTCACGGCGTTGGTCGCGCCCGGCCCGCTGGTCACCAGCACCACGCCGACGCGCCCGGTGGAGCGGGCATAGCCCTCCGCGGCATGCACCGCCGCCTGCTCATGGCGGACGAGAATGTGGCGGATCGCGTTCTGCTTGAAGATCGCATCGTAGATCGGCAGCACCGCGCCGCCGGGATAGCCGAACACGACCTCGACGCCCTGGTCCTTGAGGGCGCGCAGGAGAATCTCGGCACCCGGCTGCAGGGCGTCGGCATCGGCGGCGGGGAGGGATGTGCTCATGGCCGCGTGTTAGACGCCGCGCTGCGGTGCGTCAACCGATCCAGCGAAGAAAATTCATCAAATCAGCCATCTCTCTTGTCGAAAATTGCGCAAGACCCGTCACGCGCGCATGGATCGTATGCGTACGCGCCGCTTCGGCGAGCGGATGGTGCCGGAACCAGGTGGCCTGCCGTTTCGTGTACTGGCCGGTGACGAGCCGGGTGCGCCGCGCAGCCTCCTCGCGCGTGATCTCGCCCCGCAGATGGGCGGCGAGTTCCGGCACGCCATGCGCGCGCATCGCCGGCAGGGCCGGATCGGGCGCCTGCGCCAGCAGCGACGCGACCTCCTCCAGCGCCCCCGCGTCGAGCATGGCGACCAGTCGCCGCGCGATCGCCTCGCGCAGCGCGGGGCGCGGCGGATCGAGCAGAATGGCGGCGACGTCCCACGGCACCGGCGCGCTCCGCTCCGCCTGCCAGGAGGCAAGGCCGCGGCCGGTGCCCGCCCACACTTCCCAGGCGCGGGCGAGGCGCTGGCGGTCGGTGGGGTGCAGCCGTGCCGCTGTGGCCGGATCGACGGCGGCGAGGGCGGCGTGCAGCGCCGCCGGCCCGTCCGCCGCCAACCGCCGCCGCGCCTCTGCGCGCGCTGCGGCGCCGGGGTCGGGAACGGGCGCAATGCCGCCGGCGAGTGCCGCGAGATAAAGGCCGCTGCCGCCGCACAGGATCGGCAGCCGCGCCGCTGCCATTTCCGCCAGCGCCGCATCGCGCCACCAGGCGACGCTGCCGGGTTCGGTGGCCGGCCGCACGCCATAGAGGCGGTGCGGCACGCGCGCTTCCTCGGCTGGGGTCGGGCGCGCGGTGAGGATGCGCAGCTCGCGATAGACCTGCATGGCATCGGCGTTTATGATGGTGCCGCCGAGACGCTCGGCGAGCGCCAGCGCCAGTGCCGATTTGCCGCTCGCGGTCGGGCCGGCGACGATGAGGGCGCGCCGCCGATCAGTCACGCCTTGCCGTCCCGTGCCGCCATCGGCATAGGCGCGTCATGTCGCATGTCCTGACCCTGGTTGCCGACCGTGCCGCCACCACGCTCACCGCCTCCCTGATCGCCCGCGTGCGCGAGGCCGTCGGCGGTGCCGCGGCGCTGATCCTTTCGCCCGGCGAGGCAGCCGACATCCCCTGTTCCGCGCCCCCCGACCAGGCGGCCGTTGCGGCGGCGCTGGAGGGGGCGGCGGTCGATGCCATCACGACCCGCGCGCGCGGCCGGCGCAAGGGGCTGCTGGTGGCCGACATGGACAGCACCATCGTCACCGGCGAGACGCTGGATGAACTGGCGGCGTTTGCCGGCGTCGGCGACCGGGTTGCCGCGATCACCCGCCGCAGCATGAACGGCGAGATCGATTTCGCCGAGGCGCTGCGCCAGCGCGTCGCCATGCTGCGCGGCCTCGCGCTCGATGCGCTGGAACAGACCTGGGCGCGCGTCCGCCTGACGCCGGGGGCGCGCGAGCTGGTGGCGACGATGCGCGCGCACAATGCGACGACGGCATTGGTGTCGGGCGGATTCACCTATTTCACCAGCCGCGTCGCCGCCCTGCTCGGTTTCGACCAGCACCGCGCCAACGTGCTGCTCGATGACGGGACGTGCCTGACCGGAGAGGTCGCCGTCCCGATCCTGGATCGCGATGCCAAGCTCGCGACGCTGCGGGAACTGGCGGCGGCGCGGCGCCTGCGCCCGGCGGCGACGCTCGCGGTCGGCGATGGGGCGAACGATCTGGCGATGATCCGCGCGGCCGGGCTGGGCATCGCCTATCATGCCAAGCCGATCGTTGCCGCGGCGGCGCATGCGCGGGTCGATCACGCCTCCCTGCGCGCGCTGCTGTTCGCGCAGGGCTATCCGCTGAGCCGGATCGTCGCCGCATAGTCTCCAGACTCAATCAGTCCACCAGAGGACGACAGCGACGAGGGCGATGGCGGCGGTTCAGCCGCCATCGAGCCGGCGCCTGAGGGTGGCGTTGACGAGGGCGGGGTTGCCCTTGCCGGCCATCGCCTTCATCACCTGGCCGACGAAGAAGCCGAACAGCTTGTCCTTCCCGGCCTTGTATTCGGCGACCTTGTCGGCGTTGTTGGCCAGCACACCGGCGACCGCCGCCTCGATCGCACCGCCATCCGTCACCTGCCGCAGCCCGCGCTGTTCGACGATCGTCGCCGCATCGGCGCCGGTGTCCACCATCGCCTCGAACACGTCCTTGGCGATGCGGCCGTTGATCGTGCCGTCGGCCATCAGGTCGAGCAGACCGCCGAGTGCCGCGGCGGAAACCGGGCTGGTCGCGATGCTGCGGCCGGTGCGGTTCAAGGCGGCGAACAGATCGCCGATCACCCAGTTCGCGGCGAGCCGCGCATCGCGGCCGCGCGCCACATGCTCGTAGTAATCCGCCGTCGCCTGCTCGGCCACCAGCACGCCGGCGTCATAGGCCGGCAGCCCGAAGTCGCGCATGAAGCGGGCGCGCTTGGCGTCCGGCAGTTCCGGCAGATCGCGGCGCAGCGCCGCCACCCACGCTTCATCGAGCACCAGCGGCAGCAGGTCGGGGTCGGGGAAATAGCGGTAGTCGTGCGCCTCCTCCTTGCTGCGCATGGAGCGGGTCTCGCCGCGGGCGGGATCATAGAGGCGGGTTTCCTGCTCCACCGTGCCGCCCGACTCCCAGACCTCGATCTGCCGCCGTGCCTCCGCCTCCACCGCCTGGATGACGAAGCGGATGGAGTTGACGTTCTTCACTTCGCAGCGCGTGCGGAATCCCTCGCCGGCCCGGCGGACGGAGACATTCACGTCGGCACGCATGGACCCTTCGTCCATGTTGCCGTCGCAGGTGCCGAGGTAGCGCAGGATGGTGCGCAGCTTGCGCAGATAGGCGCCGGCCTCCTCCGGGCTGCGCAGATCGGGTTCGCTGACGATCTCCATCAGCGCCACGCCGGCGCGGTTGAGGTCGATGTAGCTTTTCGTCGGGTGCTGGTCGTGCAGGCTCTTGCCGGCATCCTGTTCCAGATGCAGGCGGGTGATGCCGATGTCGCGCGTGCTGCCGTCCGCGAGCTCGATCGCGATCGTGCCGGTGCCGACGATCGGGTGCTGATACTGGCTGATCTGATAGCCGGCGGGCAGGTCGGCGTAGAAGTAGTTCTTGCGGTCGAAGCGGCTGACCAGATTGATCCCGGCATTGAGGCCGAGGCCGGTGCGCACCGCCTGGGCGACGCATTCGCGGTTGATGACGGGGAGCATGCCGGGAAACGCGGCATCGACGAAGCTCACCTGCCTGTTCGGCGCCGCCCCGAAAGTGGTCGCGGCGCCGGAGAACAGCTTGGCATTGCTGATCACCTGCGCATGCACCTCGAGCCCGATCACCACTTCCCACGGCCCGGTGGCGCCTTCGATGGTGTAGGTCATGGGGTCGGTTCCTGTCCCTGGCAAGAAATGACGGCCAGTCCAATCCGGACGCCGATCGCCGCCGTGCGGCCGGTGGCCTCGCTTCTGCGGACAATCCGTGCCATCCGCGGGCCGTTCCTATCCTGCCGCCGGCGCGGCGGTGAATCCGGCGGCGTGTTCGATCGCGGTGCCGACGGCGAACACGGTTTCCTCGTCGAACGGCCGGCCGAGGATCTGCAGGCCGAGCGGCAGGCCCTGGGCATCGAGGCCGGCCGGCACCGACAGGCCCGGAATCCCCGCCATGTTGGCCGGCACGGTGAACACGTCGTTCAGATACATCGTGACCGGGTCGTCCATCTTCTCGCCCTGCGCAAATGCCGCCGAGGGTGCGGTCGGCGTCAGCAGCGCGTCGCACTCCCGGAACGCCTCGGTGAAGTCGCTCAGGATCAGGGCACGCACCTTCTGCGCCCGCAGGTAATAGGCGTCGTAATACCCGGCCGACAGCACATAGGTGCCGATCATGATGCGCCGCCGCACCTCGGCGCCGAAGCCCGCTGCGCGCGTGTTCTCATAAAGTCCGGTCAGGTCCTCGCCCTCCGCGCGCAGGCCGAAGCGCACGCCATCGTACCGGGCGAGGTTGGACGACGCCTCGGCCGGGGCGACGATGTAGTAGGTGGCTAGTGCGTATTTCGTGTGCGGCAGGGAGATGTCGATGACCTCGGCGCCGGCGTCGCGCAGCCATGCGATGCCCTGCTGCCACAGCGCCCCGATCTCCGGCGCCATGCCGTCGCTGCGGTATTCGCGCGGGATGCCGATGCGCAGGCCCCTGACGCCGCGCGTGCAGGCGGCGGCGAAATCGGGCACGGGGATGTCGGCCGACGTCGAATCGCGGTCGTCGTGCCCGGCCATCGCGCCGAGCAGGATGGCGCAATCCTCCACCGTGCGCGCGAACGGACCCGCCTGATCGAGCGAGGAGGCGAAGGCGACGATCCCCCAACGGCTGCACCGCCCATAGGTCGGCTTGAGACCGGCGATGCCGCAGAAGCTTGCCGGCTGGCGAATCGAGCCGCCGGTGTCGGTTCCGGTCGCGCCGAGCGCGAGCCGCGCCGCCACCGCGGCCGCCGATCCCCCGGAGGAGCCGCCCGGTACCAGCGGCGCGTTGTCGCCGCGCCGCGTCCACGGGTTCGTCACCGGCCCGAACGCCGAGGTCATGTTCGATGACCCCATCGCGAACTCATCCAGATTGGTCTTGCCGAGGAACACCGCGCCGGCGTCGCGCAGGCGTGCGGTGACGGTGCTTTCATAGGGCGGCACGAAGGGTCCGAGGATGCGGCTCGCCGCGGTGGTGCGCACCCCCGCGGTGCAGAACAGATCCTTGATGCCGAGCGGAATGCCGGTCAGCGCACCGTGCGCGCCGCGCCGCAATGCCGCGTCGGCCGCATCCGCCTGCGCGCGGGCCAGTTCCGGCGTCACCGTGATGAAGGCATTGAGCCGCGGGTTGAGGGCGGCAATGGCATCGAGATGCGCGTCGGTGAGTTCGCGCGCCGACAGCGCGCCGCTGCGCAGCGCCGTGCGCGCAGCGGCGATGGTGAGGTCACGCATCACTCGACGACCTTGGGCACGACGAAATAGTCGCCGGCGCGTTCGGGGGCGTTGGCCAGCACCGCCTCGTGCATATCGCCGTCGGTGACGATGTCGGCGCGCATCTTCAGCGCCATCTGGGCCCCGCCCGTCAGCGGCGCGACACCGGCGACATCGACCTCGTTCAGCTGCTCGATCCAGCCCAGGATGCCGTTCAGTTCCTGCGCGAGCTGCGGCACCTCCGCCTCATCGAGGCGGATGCGGGCGAGCCGGGCGATGCGGCGCACGGTCGCGGGATCGAGCGACATGCGGTCTCCTCTTGGTGCGGGAAGTGCGGCGGACCATAACGGCGGCCATGCCGATCATCAACCTGACCGACCTTCGCGCCGCCCTGCCCAGGGGCATACGGCTGATCGGCCTCGATCCGGGGCAGCGGACCATCGGGGTCGCGCTGTCGGACACGACGCTGATGATCGCCAGCCCCTATGGCAGCCTGCGGCGCGGCAGGCTGGCCGCGACGGCAGCCGAGATCGCGGCGATCGCGCGGCGGGAGGGGGCAGGGGGACTGGTGATCGGCCTGCCGCTTGCGATGGACGGCACGGCGGGACGGGCGGCGCAGGCGGCGCGGGACTGGACGCATGCACTCTCGGCTGCGACCGGCCTGCCCGCCGCGCTGTGGGATGAGCGGCTGTCGACCGCGGCGGTGACGCGCGTGCTGATCGGGGAGGCCGATCTGTCGCGCCGCCGCCGGGCGGAGGTGGTGGATCGGGCGGCGGCGGCGTGGCTGCTGCAAGGGGCGCTGGACGCGCTGGCGGGCGCATAAGCGGCGAAACGGCGTGCCGCCTCATGCGGTGATCGTGCGCCGCTCACGTCATCCGCCGCTTCAGCGCCGCCGCCAGGGTCTGGAGGATCAGGCAGCACGATGCCGCACCGGCGTCCAGCACGCCGCGCGAGCGCTCGCCGAGCCGGGCGGCGCGGCCGACCTTCGCCACCATCTCGCGCGTCGCGTCGCGCCCGCGCTCGGCCGCCGCCGCCATCGCGTCGAGACAGGCGGCGAAGTCGGCACCGGCGGCCCGGGCGGCATCGAACGCCGCGACCGCCGGCACCAGCGCGTCCAGCATCGTCTTGTCGCCCGGCTTCGCGCCCCCCAGCTCCGCGACCCCGGCAAGCCCGGCATGCAGCATCCGCCCGCATCCCGCGACATCGAGCGTGGCGGCGCCGGACAGGGCGTTCGCCATCTCCAGGAAGAAGGTGCCGTAGAGCGGCCCCATCGAGCCGCCGATGCCGCCGAGCAGCGTATCGCCGAGCAGCGTGAAGGAGGCCGCCAGCCCCTCGGTCGCCGGGCCGAGGGCCGACGACGCCTGCATGAACCCCTTGGCCATGTTGATGCCGTGATCGCCGTCGCCGATCGCGCCGTCGATCTCCGACAGCCAGGCGCGCTTGTCGCTGATCGCGGCGGCGAGTTCCGTCACCACGCCGCCGGCCTCCGCCAGCACCACTGCGCTCATGGCGCGATGCGCGTCAGGCCGACCGAGCGTGCCGGCGCAGCCATCAGCCGGTCGAGCTCGCCGTCCAGCCGCAGCAGGGTCAGCGTCACCCCCATCATGTCGAGCGAGGTGAAGTAGTTGCCGATGAAGATATGGCGGATCGCCATGCCGCGCGCCTCCAGGCCCTCGGCGATCCGGTCATAGAGGATGTAGAGTTCCATGATCGGCGTGGCGCCGAGGCCGGAGATCAGCACCGCCAGATCATCGCCGCGCCCGAACGGCAGGTCGGGCAGCACCGTGTCCAGCATCAGATCGGCCATCGCGCGCGCCGGGCGCACCGGCTCGACCGCGATGCCGGGTTCGCCGTGATGGCCGATGCCGACCTCCATCATGCCGTCGGCGATGGTGAAATTCGGCTTGCCGACGGCGGGGATGGTGCAGGGGGCGAGGCCGATGCCGATGCTGCGCGTCTGGTCGATCGCCTTCTGCGCCGCCGCGATCACCTGCTCCAGCGCCGCCCCTTCCGCCGCGCGGGCGCCGCCGGCCTTCCACATCAGGATCTCCCCGGCGACGCCGCGGCGACGCGCGCGGTCATCCGCCGGCGCGCTCGGCACATCGTCGTTGGCGACTACGGTCCGCACCTCCAGCCCATGCTGCGACGCCTGCCGCACCGCCATCTTCACGTTCATGTTGTCGCCGGCATAGTTGCCATAGAGGCAGGCGACCCCGCGCCCGCCATCGGCGGCGGCGAAGGCGTCGTGGAAGCTCCGTGCGGTGGGGGAGGAGAAGATTTCGCCGATCGCGACGGCGTCCACCATGCCGTCCCCGACATAGCCGAGGAATGCCGGCTCATGGCCGGACCCGCCGCCGGTGACGATGCCGACCCTGCCCGGCTCGGGCGCGCGGCGGCGGCGGATCACGCGGGGGTTGTCGGTCGGCGCCACCATGTCGGCATGCGCGCGCAGCCAGCCGCGCACGGCATCCTCGACCACGCTGTCGGGATCGTTGATGATACGGTTCATCGGCGTCTCCTTCCTCGCGGGGCAGCGTTCCGACCGCGCCGGAGGTTGTCAAGCGGCGGGTGCGGCGCCCATATCGGCGGCAGAGCGGCGGAGGGACCGGGATGCGCATCGCGATCGGCTGCGACGAGGCGGCCTATGACCTGAAGCAGACGCTGAAGGCGATGCTGGATGGTCTCGGCCATCAGGTCGAGGATTACGGCACCCACGACGGACGGCCGGTGCTCTATCCGGACATCGCCTTCGCGCTGGCCGAGGCGGTGGCGGCGGGGCGGCATGCGCGCGGCGTGCTGCTGTGCGGCACCGGCATCGGCATGGCGATCAGCGCCAACAAGGTTCCCGGCATCCGCGCCGCGCAGTGCCACGACACCTATTCGGCGGAACGCGCACGCAAGAGCAATGATGCCCAGATCATCACCATGGGCGCGCGCGTGGTCGGGCCGGAACTGGCCAAGAGCATTCTCGCCGCCTGGCTCGATGCGGAATTCGAGGCCGGGCGGTCGGCGCCGAAAGTGGCGCGGATCAGCGAATACGAGGCACGCCGGACGGCATGAGGGGGCGGGCGCGCGCTGCCATCTCCTGCCAGCCGCGGCGCACGGCGCGCCATGCCCACGCGCTCGGCCGGGTACGGTGCAGGATGTCGGCCTCCTCCGCCAGGGCCGCCAGCACGCCGAGGCCGAGCCGCCCCGCGTCGAGATCCTGGCGCAGCCAGCGGTTGAGCAGCCAGCTTCGCACGTCCCTGTGCTGCGCCATCGCATCGACCACGGTATTGCCATAGCCGGCATTCGCGCCGGGCGGACGGTGATGGTAGAAGGCGAGATGCTCCGGCACCACCGCGATCTCGAAGCGCGCGCAGAAGCGCAGGTTGAAATCCCAGTCGCCGAGGACCGGCAGCGCCGGGTCGAACCCGCCCGCCGCCACCGCCGCCGCGCGGGCAAACACGAACGAGATCGGCGGAAAGAGGTTCTTTTGCAGCAGCCGCCACAATTCCACCGTCCGCAGCCCGCCATTGTAGCTGATCCGCCGCAGCGTCCGGACCTGCTCACCCTCGATCCGTTCGACGACGCGCGTCGTCCAGGCGATGCCACCCTGGCATTCAGGCAGCGGATGGGCGCGGATCGCCGCCAGCGTGCGGGCGAGGAAGGCCGGGTGCCAGGAATCGTCGTCGTCATGGACCGCGAGCCACGCCGACTGCGACGCGGCGATGCCGGCGTTGGAGGCGCCCTCCATGCCGGCCGGAACGGCGTGATGCAGCACCTGCATCCGGCCGCGGTAGGCGGCGCTGTGGCGTTCCACCAGTGCCGTCACCGCGGCCGGGTCGCCGCCGTCGTTGACGATCACGTGCACCCAGTCGTCATGCGTCTGGCCGAGCACGCTGGCGACGGCGCGGGCGAGCAGCAGGGGACGGTTGCGGGTACGCGTGATGACCGCGACACGGTCGTTGCTCATCGGGGCCTGGCGCGGCAGTGGCGGGTGAAGTCTGGCCGGCGGGTGGCGCGCTGCCAACCCCCGGCAGGCGCTGCCGGATAGCCGCAGATGTCACGCTGCGAGGAGGATGGCGGCCTTGCGGCGCTGCTGGCGCCCGGGCTTGCGCCACTGTTCACCCCCCCGCCGGCATCGGCGTCCTCGGCCCATGCCCCCTTCCTGCACTGGCTGCTGCCCGCCCTCGCGGCCGGGCAGGTGGGTGCGGCGGGGCAGGGTAGGGCGGTGACGGCGGCGCTGCGGGCGGCGGCGGCGCGGATGCAGCCCGCGCCGGGCTGGACGGATGTGCCCGCGCCCGGCACCGACCTGCTGCTGATCGAGGCGGCAGCCGACCCGCGTGCGGTGCTCGCGGCCTGGACGCCGCAGCTGAGCGGCCGGGCCGTCGTGCTGCTGGCGGGCGGCGGCGCGGATACGGGGCTGACGGACGCCGGACAGCCGCATTTCGTGTTTGACCATGACGGCGGGCTTGTCGTGCTCGCGGTCGGGGCGATGGTGCCCGGCCCGGTCGCGGCACTGTGCCGGCTGCCCGACCCGGCCGCCTGCCGCGCCCGCTTCGCCGGCCTCGGGGCGGCCTGGCAGCTTGCGGCGGAGGCGGGGGACGCTGCGGTGCTGCGGGCGGACCTGGCGGCGCTGCTGGCTTCCTCCTCATGGCGGCTGACGGCGCCGGTGCGGGCGGTGCTGGAACGCCTGCGCCGCCCGGCCGCTCCGCCCGCGCTGCCCGCCGCGGCGCCCCGCTTCCGCCGGCGGCGCGGGGACGCGGCCGTCCCGCAGGCGCTGTTCGTCGCGGCCGAACCGCAGACGCCGGGCGCGCTCTATCGCTGCGTCCGCCCCGCCGCCGCCGCCGCCGCCGGCGGATGGCAGGCGCGATGGCGCCCGCTCGACCGGACCGGGCCGGCACAGGCGGCCCGTGCCGACGTGCTGGTGCTGTGGCGCGGCGCGTGGGGGGAGCGGGTGGCGGCGCTGGTCGCGGCGGCGCGAAGCGGCGGGGCGAAGATCGTGCTCGACCTCGACGATCTGGTAAGCGACCCCGATCTCGTGCGCCCCGAGGTGATCGATGCGATCCGCACCGGCGTCGTCGATCAGGCGGCGGCGCGGCTGCATGCCGAGCGGCTGCGCCGCATCCTGCGCGATGCCGACGCCGCCTTCGCCGCCACCGCGCCGCTCGCCGCGCATCTGCGCGCCGCGATGCCCGGCCGTCCGGTGTTCGTGCTGCCCAATGCCTTCGACGCGGCGGCGCATGCGCGGGCACGGCGGGCGGCGCGGGCGCGGGCGCGGGCGGTGCCGGACGGGCGGCTGCGCATCGGCTATGCCGGCGGCACCCGCACGCATCAGCGGGACTTCGCCGCCGCCGCCCCCGCCGTCGCCCGCCTGCTGGCCGAGCGGCAGGAGGCACTGCTGGTGCTGTTCACCGGCGCCGACGGTGCCGCCCTGCTGGACCCTGCGGCCTTCCCCGAGCTTGCCCGGCATGGCGGGCAGATCGAATGGCGCCGGGCCGTCACTCTGTCCGACCTGCCGGACGAGCTGGCACGGTTCGACATCAATCTCGCCCCGCTCGATGCCGGCAACCCGTTCTGCGAGGCCAAGAGCGAGATTAAATTCGTCGAGGCTGCCCTGGTCGGCGTGCCGACCATCGCCTCCCCCACCGAGCCGCTCGCCGCCGCGATCGCCGACGGCACCACCGGGCGACTCGCCGGCGATGCCGCCGCCTGGCAGGCGGCGCTCGGCGAGCTGGCGGCGGATGCCGTGCTGCGCCGGCGTCTGGCCGCCGCCGCCTATGACGACGTGCTGCGGCGCTTCGGGCCGGAGCGGGCGGCCGATGCGACGGTGGCTGCACTCGATGCGGTGCGGGACGGTTGACGCGACCTCGGCCGGCTCGTCACCATGCGCACCCGCCCGCCGGAGCCGCGCCCGCATTGGAACTCGTCCGCGAACTGCCGCTCGATCAGGTGCTGCTGGGCGATGCCGTGCGCGTCATGCGCATGCTGCCGGCCGCCTCCGTCCATTGCGTCTTCGCCGACCCGCCGTACAACCTCCAGCTGCGCGGCGAACTGCGGCGGCCGGACGACAGCCTGGTCGATGGTGTCGATGAGGCGTGGGACCGATTCACCGATTTCGCCACCTATGACGCCTTCACCCGCGAATGGCTCGGCGAGTGCCGCCGGCTGCTGCGCAAGGACGGCACGCTGTGGGTGATCGGCTCCTATCACAATATCTTCCGCATCGGCGCGATTCTCCAGGATCTCGGCTTCTGGGTGCTCAACGACATCATCTGGCGCAAGGCCAACCCGATGCCGAATTTCCGCGGCCGGCGCTTCACCAACGCGCATGAGACGCTGATCTGGGCGGCGCGCGGGCAGGATTCGCGGCATCGCTTCAACTATCAGGCGATGAAGGCGATGAACGACGACATCCAGATGCGCAGCGACTGGTTCATCCCGCTCTGCACCGGCGCCGAGCGGCTGCGCAACGCCCACGGCCTCAAGCTGCACCCGACCCAGAAGCCGGAGGCGCTGCTGCACCGCATCCTGCTCGCCAGCACCGCGCCGGGGGACATCGTGCTCGATCCGTTCCTCGGCACCGGCACCACCGCGGCCGTCGCGCGCCGCCTCCGTCGCCACTACATCGGCATCGAGCGCCATCCTGCCTATGTCGAGGCGGCGCTGGGCCGGGTGCGGCGGGTCCGCCCGGCGGCGGCGGAGGCGCTGGCGGTGACGGCGGGCCGGCGGGAGGTGCCGCGGGTGCCGTTCGGCAGCCTTGTCGAGCGCGGCGTGCTGCCCCCGGGCACCAGACTGACCGACCGCAACCGCCGCGTGGAGGCAGTGGTGGTTGCCGACGGCACCATCCGCGTCGGCCCGCTGCAAGGCTCCATCCACAAGGTCGGGGCCGAGGTGCAGCATGCGCCGGCCTGCAACGGCTGGCTGTTCTGGCACGTGGAGCGTGACGGCGCGCTGGTGGCGATCGACGGGCTGCGCATCCTTCCCGCCGACCCGACCGAGTAAGCTGAACGGACGCGACCCGGCTTGACTCGCGCGCCGTATTCTGAAAATATTTTCTCCATTGAGGAAAAAATTTCACCACAAGGGTGAACGATGGAGGGTTCGGTCCACGACACCGCGCTGCCCGGCAGCGAGGAGGCGGCCCTGGCGACGCGCGCCGCCTGGCTCTATCACGCCGGCGGCTTCACGCAGTCGGAAGTGGCGGAAAGGCTCGGCATCGCCGCCGCCAAGGCGCACCGGCTGATCGCCCGGGCGACCCGTGCCGGCCTCGTGCGCGTGTTCGTCGAAGGACCGATCGGCGGCTGCATCGCGCTCGAAGATGCGCTGAGCGCCCGCCATGCACTGACGATCTGCCGCGTCGTCCCGGCGCTCGGGGAGCGTGGACTGCCGCTGCGCGCGCTCGGGACCGCCGCCGCATCATTCCTGCGTGAGGCGCTGGAGCGTGGCGCGCATCGCGTGATCGGTCTCGGCCACGGCCGCACGCTCGCCGCGGCCGTCGATTTCCTGCCGCCGACGCCGGCGCCGCAGGTCCGCCTGGTTTCGCTGCTCGGCGGCCTGCCGCGGCGTATCCGCACCGGGCCGTTCGACGTGATCCATCGCGTTGCCGAGAAGACCGGCTCCGACGCCTATCTGCTGCCGGTACCGATGTTCGCCGACAGCGAGGCGGATGCCGCGGTGCTGCGCCGCCAGCGCGGCGTTGCCGAAACGCTGGCGCTCGCCGCGGAGGCGTCGCTGGTGCTCGCCGGCATCGGCCCGATCGCCGAAGCGGCGTTTCTGCCGATGGCCGGCATGGTGACGCAGGACGAAGTGCGGGCGCTGCGCGACGCCGGTGCCGCGGGCGAGATGCTCGGCCGCTATTTCGCCGCCGACGGCAGCCCGATCGCGACCGATCTGCACGACCGGCTGATCGCGCTGCCGCCGCGCCAGGGCGGCGGCGTGGTCGCCGTCGCCGGCGGGACGGAGAAGATCGATGCCATCCGGGCCGTGCTCGCCAGCCGCGTGCTGGCCGGCCTGATCACCGACGAGCCGACCGCGCGCCGGCTCCTCGACCCACCCGACATGCCGCGCGAGATGAGGGAGAGAGACTGATGGACGAGAAGGCCAGGGACCTGTTCGACGCCTTTGTCGCAGGCAATGTCGGGCGACGGGAACTGATCCGCCGCGCCGCCGCACTCGGCATCGGGGCGGCGGCGGCGGGGACGTTCCTGAACGCGGCACAAAGCCGCGCGCTCGCCGCCGACTACAACTGGAAGGCGCACCAGGGCACGGCGCTGAAGCTGCTGCTGAACAAGCATCCGTATGCCGACGCGATGATCGCCGATATCGAAAGCTTCAAGTCGTTGACCGGCATGTCGGTGACGTGGGACATTTTCCCCGAGGATGTCTATTTCGACAAGGTGACGGCGGCGCTGTCGTCACACTCCACCGAATACGACGCCTTCATGACCGGCGCCTATCAGACCTGGCAGTACGGTCCCGCCGGCTGGCTGGTCGATCTCAACGAATACCTCAGGAACGGCGCCAGGACCGCGCCGAACTACGACTGGGAAGGCGTGCTGGAGGGGCTGCGTGCCTCCACCGCGTGGTCGGGCAAGCCGGGCGACGCGCTGGGCGGCGCGGGGGCGAAGCAGTGGTGCGTGCCGTGGGGATTCGAGCTCAACAACATCAGCTATAATCAGACGATCTTCGACAAGGTCGGCGTCAAGGTGCCGAAGAACCTGCCGGAGATGCTGGAGATCGCTGCCAAGATCACCAGGGATGCCGGCGGACCCTATGGCATCGGTGTGCGTGGCAGCCGCTCCTGGGCAACCATCCATCCCGGCTTCCTGTCCGGCTATACCAACTATGGCGGCCACGACTTCGTGATGCAGGGCGGCAAGCTCAAGGCCGCGATGAATTCGCCGCAATCGAAGGCGTTCACCAAACTCTGGGTCGAGATGATCCAGCAAAGCGGGCCGAAGAACTGGGCCACCTACACCTGGTACCAGGTCGGCACCGATCTCGGCGCCGGTGCTTCGGGCATGATCTACGATGCCGACATCCTCGGCTATTTCATGGACGGCGGCGACAACAAGGAGCGCGGGCACCTCGCCTATGCCGCCTTCGCCGCCAATCCGGAGGCCACCGCGCCGACCGCCAATGTCTGGATCTGGTCGCTCGCGATGTCCAACTTCTCCAGGAAGAAGGATGCGGCCTGGGACTTCATCCAGTGGGCGACCGGGACCGACCATCTGCTGTATGGCGCGCGCAAGCAGGACATGGTGAACCCGGTGCGCACCAAGGTCTGGGAGGATCCCGAATTCAAGGAGAAGATCGGCAAATACCCCGGCTACCTCGACGAGTACACCGAGACGGCGCCGAAGGCCAAGATCTATTTCACGCCGCAGCCGCTGTTCTTCAACCTGACGACCGACTGGGCGGCGGCGTTGCAGCAGATGGTGGCGAAGCAGATCCCGGTCGATGAGGGGCTGGACAAGCTGGCGGAAAGCATCAACCGTCAGCTCAAGAGCGCAGGACTGGGCTGAGGCGGCATCGCCCGCGCCGACCCCTGGCCCGCCCCCGCCCCCCGGGGGCGAGCGGTCGGGGCCTCCCGCTCCGTCTCCCCGCGCGGGAGGGAGCGGGAGGAGGGGCGTCGCCCGATCGTGGGAGCCGCGTGGCAGGTAGCAGGAAAGCCCGACCGTCATGTCCGACATCGCTCATCCCGCCACCTCGGCCGCCCGTGTCCACGCGGCCGGGCCGCGTGCGGCGCGGCTGCTGCCGTATCTGCTCAGCCTGCCGGCGCTGCTGGTGTGCATCGGCATCCTGGTGCCGTTCGGCACCGCGGCATGGTACAGCCTGCAACGCTACAACCTGGCGATGCCGTTCATGCGCGGCTTCGTCGGCTTCGACACCTATCTCGATTTTCTCGGCGATCCGGACTTCTGGAACACCGTCGAGGTTTCGGCGATTTACACAGCGGCGACGGTGATCCTGGAACTGCTGCTCGGGCTCGCCATCGCGCTGCTGCTGCGCGAACGCAGCCCGCTCAACAACGCCATTTCGGTGGCGTTGCTGCTGCCGCTGATGACGGCGCCGGCGATCGCGGCGCTGATGTGGAAGCTGATGACCAATCCCGGCTTCGGGGTGCTGAGCTGGCTGGTCAGCCGCTTCGGGCTGGCCGATTTCAAATGGGCGTCCGACCCGCACACGGCGATGCTGACCGTCGTGCTGGTCGATATCTGGGTCTATACGCCGTTCATAATGATCCTGCTGCTGGCCGGCCTACGCAGCCTGCCGACGCAGCCGTTCGAGGCGGCACGGCTCGATGGCGTGCCGGCGCGCTTCGTGTTCTTCCGCATCACGCTGCCGATGCTGATGCCCTACATCGTCACCGCGACGCTGTTCCGCCTGCTCGATTCGATCCAGCAGTTCGACATCGTCTATGCCATGACGCAGGGCGGCCCTGGCGACAGCCTGATGGTGTTCCAGGTGCGCGCCTATCTGGAGTTTTTCCAGTATACCAATGTCGGCCGCTCGGCGGCACTGATGATGATCCTGTGGGCGCTGACCTACGCCCTCTCCAACGTATTCGTCAAGCAATGGCTTAGGCTGAGGGAGCGGACGCATGGCGCGTATTGACGGAACTTCCGCCTTCCTGGCGCGCGGGCTGCGCACGCTGGCGCTCGCGGTGATCGTGCTCTTCTTCCTCTTCCCGATCCTGTGGATCGTGCTGATGAGCTTTCAGACCAACGAGCAGATCCTGCGCATCCCGCCGAGTCTGCTCTTCGACCCGACGATCGTGAACTACCGCGCACTGATCTCGGGCAAGCTGGTGACGGCGGCCGGCCAGCTTGATCTGCCGTTCATGCGCAACCTCGGCAACTCCGTGCTGCTGTCATCGGTCTCGGTGCTGCTGTCGCTGGTGCTCGGCGTGCCGGCGGCCTATGCGTTTGCCCGCTTCCGCTTCCGCCTGGGGGAGAATATCGCCTTCACGCTGCTGTCGTTCCGGTTCGCGCCGCCGCTGCTGGTGCTGCTGCCGCTGTCGCTCTATTTCCAGGATCTCGGCCTCGCCAACACCTACACTGGCCTCGTCTGGGTCTATCAGCTGATCTGCCTGCCGCTGATCCTGTGGATCGTGCGCGGCTATTTCGAGGATGCCAGTCCCGATATCGAATATGCCTATCGCGTCGATGGTCATTCGTGGTGGCGGGCCTTCACCCGCATCGCCATCCCGCTCGCCGGGCCGGGCATCGCCGCGGCCGGGCTGCTCGCCTTCATCTTTGCTTGGAACAACTTCGTCTTCGCCCTCATCCTCGCCTCCGCTGACAAGCAGCCTGTGACGGTTGGCGCGCTCGCCTTCGTCACCGCGTCCGGCATCCAGTACGGGCAGATCGCCGCCGCCATCGTGCTCTCCATCCTGCCCACGCTCGCGCTCGCGCTCTATGCCCAGCGCTGGCTGGTGGAAGGCCTCAGCCTGGGAGCGGTCAAGGGATGAGCGCCGATCCGGGACTTGCCGTCCGCGCCCTCTCGGTCACATTCGGTCGCAACCATCTGCTGCGCGGCATCGATTTCGATGTCGCGGAGGGCGAGACGCTGGTGCTGTTCGGCCCTTCGGGCGTCGGCAAGACGGTATTGCTGCGCGCGATCGCCGGGCTGGAGCCGGCGGCGCGCGGCGAGGTGCGGGTTGCCGGGCGCGACGTCTCGATGCGCGGGCCGGAGGCGCGTGGCATCGGCATGGCGTTCCAGAACTTCGCGCTTTATCCGCACATGTCGGCCCGCGACAATATCGCCAGCCCGCTGCGCGCGCGCGGGGTTTCCCGCGCCGAGATCGAGCGGCGCGTCGGCGCCGTCGCCGACCTGCTGCGTATCGGCCACGTGCTCGGCCACGCGCCGAAGGAGCTTTCCAACGGGCAGAAGCAGCGCACTGCGCTCGCCCGCGCCCTGGTCGGCGAGCCGCGCGTGCTGCTGCTCGATGATCCGCTGCGCAATGTCGATGCCAAGCTGCGCTATGAAATGCGGCTCGAATTCCCCCGCCTGCTGCGCACCGCCGGGGCCGCGACGCTGTACGTGACGCAGGATTACCGGGAGGCGATGGCGCTCGGCGACCGCGTGGCAATCCTGCTCGACGGGCGGATCGCGCAGACGGCACCGCCGGAGACGGTGTACGAGCATCCCGACTCGGTCGCCGTCGCACGGCTGTTCGGCGATCCGCCGATCAACCTTCTGCCCTGCCGCCCGACGGAGAGCACCGGCGGCGTGCAGGTCGCGGCGGCGGGGCTGCGCCTGACGCTGCCGGCAGCGCAGCACGCGATCGGGCGGGACTGCCTGCTCGGCCTGCGGCCGGAGGCGATCGCGGTGCATGCGGCGGCGCTGCCGGGGGCCGCGCCGGCGCAGCTCAACGCCACCACGCCGCTGCACGAACGCCTCGTCGTGCTGCTGCGGGCGGGCGGCGAGGAGGTGGTGGCGAGCGTGCTGGGCGAGGTGCCGGTACCGGGCAGCGCCGTCTGGATCAGCGCCGACCCGGCGCAGGCGACGCTGTTCGATGCTGGTTCCGGTGCCCGCATCGCCGCCCCCGCGCCGGTGCGGGAGGCAGCATGAGCCTTCTCCTCGACCGGCTCAGCAAGACCTATCCCGGCCGCGACGGGCACCCGGTGCGCGCCGTGCTCGGCCTCGATCTGCATGTCGAGGACGGCGAGATCGTCGCGCTGCTCGGCTCCTCCGGCTGCGGCAAGACGTCGACCCTGCGCATGATCGCGGGGTTCGAGAGCGTCACCGCCGGCACGATCACGCTGGCAGGGCGGCGCATCGACGGGCAGCCGCCGGACCGGCGCGGGGTGGCGATGGCGTTCGAGGGATATGCGCTGTACCCGCCGCTCACCATCGCCGAGAATATCGGCTTCGGCCTCGTCCGCGACAAGCGCGGCCTGTCGCGCGAGGCGGCAGCGCAGCGGGTGCGGGAGATGGCCGAGATGCTTGAGATTGCGCCGCTGCTGGCGCGCCGTCCCGGCGGGCTGTCCGGCGGGCAGCAGCAGCGGGCCAGCCTGGCGCGGGCGCTGGCGCGCGATGCCGCGCTCTATCTGCTGGACGAGCCGATGGGGCAGTTGGAACCGCAACTGCGCGCGGTGCTGCGCGGGCGGGTCAAGGCGGCGCTGAAATCCCGCGGCTGCACGGCGCTGCTCGTCACCCACGACCAGACCGAGGCGAACGCGATGGCGGATCGCATCGCGGTGATGGAAGGGGGCGTGCTGCAACAATACGGCCCGCCCGCCGTGCTGCGGGAGCGGCCGGCCAATCTGTTCGTCGCGACCTTCCTCGGCGAGCCGCCGATGAACGCGCTCGCGGCGAAAGTGCAGCCGGAGGGGCTCAGTCTCGCCGATGCCGCCGGTCAGTGCATCCCGCTGCCCGGCGTCAAGCTGCCGCCGGACGGCGTCAACGTCGTGCTCGGCGTTCGCCCGCATCATCTGCACCTCGGCGAAGGCCCGCTCTCCGGCACCGTGATCTCCAACCAGTGGCTCGGCGATCAGGCGCATGTGGTGATCGAGCTGCGCGAGAAGATCATCGTCGCCGTCAGCCACACGCGGGTGAAGCTGCGCGCGGGGGAGCGCATCGCCTTCGGTTTCCGGCCTGCCCACGCGCACATCTTCGACGGCCAGACCGGGCGGGCGCTGGCGCATGGACCGCAGCCGGCATGAGACGCCCGGTCATCGTCGCGCTCGATTCCGGCACCTCCGTGGTCAAGGCGGTGGCGTTCACCGATCACGGCGACATTCTTGCCGCGTCGTCGCGGCCGAATGCCTATGTCACCCTGCCGGGCGGCGGCGTCGAGCAGGACATGCGGCGCAGTTGGCAGGATGCCGCGGCGGTGCTGCGTGCACTGGCCGAAGACCTCGCCGCACGGCATGCGGGGGTGGAGATCGTTGCCCTCGGCATCACCGGCCAGGGCGACGGCACCTGGCTGATCGATGCTGCCGGCGAGCCGGTCGGCGACGGCTGGCTGTGGCTCGATGCGCGGGCTGCCGCGATCGTCGAGGAACTGAAGGTGACCGGCGCCGCGGCGGCGGCCTTCGCACATACCGGCACCGGCCTTGCCGCCTGCCAGCAGGGACCGCAACTGCTGTGGCTGCAACGCCACCGTCCGGACCTGCTGGCGCGCGCGGCAGCGGCGCTGCATCCCAAGGATTACCTCTATTTCCGCGCCACCGGGCAGCGCCGCACCAGCCCGTGCGAGGGCTGCTTCAGCTTCGGCGACTTCCGCACCCGTACCTATTGCGACGAGGTACTGCGCGCGATCGGCCTTGCCGATGCGCGCCGCCTGCTGCCGCCGATGCAGGACGGCACGCTCGCCGCCGATCCGTTGTCGGACGAGGCGGCGCGGCAGACCGGACTGCCGGCGGGGCTGCCGGTGGTGCTCGGCTATGTCGATGTGCTGTGCACGTCGCTCGGCGCCGGGCTGTACGGCACCGGTCCTGATGTCGGCGTCTCGATCGTCGGCAGCACGGGCATGCACATGCGGCTGGTGCCCGATGTCGCAGCGGTGGCGCCGAGTGCCGCGATGACCGGCTACTGCATGGCATTTCCGGTGCCAGGGCACACCATGCAGGCACAGACCAACATGGCGGCGACGCTGAACATCGACTGGCTCGCCGACATCGTGGCCGATGCGGCGTCACTCGTCGGGACGGCGCCGGGCCGGGAGGAGATCGTGCGCGCGCTAGGCCCGCTCGCGCAGGCGGCGCAGCCCGGGGCGGCGCTGTTCCATCCGTTCATCTCCGCCGCCGGCGAACGCGGACCGTTCACCGATGCCGCCGCGCGTGCGTCGCTGCTCGGTCTCGATCAATCGGTGCGTCTGCCCGCCCTTGCGCGCGCGGTGTTCGAGGGGCTGGGGCTGGCGGCGCGCGACTGCTATGACGCGATCGGCGGGGCGCCGGGCGATATCCGGCTGACCGGCGGGGCCGCACGGTCGCCGGTGATCCGGCAAATCCTGGCCGCCTGTCTCGATCGTCCGGTACGCGTCGCGTCGCAGCCGGAGGCAGGGGCGGCCGGGGTGGCGATGATGGCGGCGGTGTGCATCGGCCTTCATCCCGACATGGCCGCCTGCGCGCAGGCTTTCGTCGCCGCCCGGCTGGAAGCGCCGCTCGATCCCGCGCCGCAACTGGTCAGGCTGTACCGGGCGCTCTTTCCGGTTTACCGGGACGCCTATGCCGCGCTGCCCACCATCTGGCGCAGGCTGCGCGAGGTGCAGGAGATGCAGGATGGCCGATGAAGAAGGTGCCGCACGCTGCGAGGTGGCGATCGTCGGTGACAATTTCATGCTGCCCGAGACGTTCGAGCGCGCCATCCTCGCCGCCTGCGGCGATCGCGTGCGCCTGCGCAGCCTGCGCCTGCCGTGGCCCGATGCCCCGATGGAGCATGGCTATGCCCGGGCGGGCGTTGCCGGGCTCAAGGAATACCAGGGCGATCCCGATGCCATCGTCGATTTCGTCGCCGCCGCGGAGGTGCTGGTCACCCAGCTTGCGCCGCTGTCGGCAGCGATGCTCGATCGGTTGCCGGCATTGCGGCTGGTGGCCGTCTCGCGCGGCGGGCCGGTCAACATCGACATGGCGGCGGCGCGGGCGCGTGGCGTGCGCGTGGTCAATACCCCGGGCCGCAACGCCTCCGCCGTCGCCGAATTCACCATCGGCGCGATCCTTGCCGAAACCAGACTGATCCGTGCCGGGCACGAGGCGTTGCGGGCCGGCGAATGGCGCGGCGATCTCTATCGCGCCGATCGGACCGGGCGGGAATTGTCCGAACTCACTGTCGGCGTGGTCGGCTATGGCCAGGTCGGTACGCGGGTGGTGCGCCTGTTGAAGGCATTCGGCTGCCGCATTCTGGTGGCCGACCCGTATGTCCAGCTCTCCGCCGCCGACCGTGACGACGGCGTCGCGCATGTCCCGCTGGAGCGTGTGTTGGCCGAGGCCGATGTGGTGTCGCTGCATGCCCGGGTGACGGCGGAGACGACGGGCTTCATCGGCCGCGCGCAGTTGGCGGCGATGAAGCCGGGTGCGCTGCTCGTCAACACCGCGCGCGGGCCGCTGCTGGACTATGCGGCGCTCTATGAGGCCCTTTCCTCCGGCCATCTCGGTGGCGCGATGCTGGAGACGTTTGCCGTGGAGCCGGTGCCGCCCGACTGGAAGCTGCTGCAACTGCCGAACGTGACGCTGACGCCGCACATCGCAGGCGCCTCGGTGAAAACCGTGACCATCGCAGCACAGGCGGCGGCGGAGGAAGTGCGACGCCACATCGCCGGCCAACCGCCGCTCAATCCGTGCTGAGCGGCACATGAACGATCCGTTCGACCTTCTCGTCATCGGCGGCGGCGTCAACGGCGCCGGCATCGCGCGCGATGCCGCCGGGCGCGGCCTGTCGGTGATGCTGGCGGAGAAGGGCGATCTGGCGGAGGGCACGTCGTCGCGCTCCGGCAAGCTGATCCACGGCGGGCTGCGCTATCTCGAATACTACGAATTCCGCCTCGTGCGGGAGGCGCTGATCGAGCGCGAGGTGCTGCTGCGCGCGGCACCGCACATCGTCTGGCCGCTGCGCTTCGTGCTGCCGCACAGCGCCGAGCAGCGGCCGGCCTGGCTGGTTCGGCTGGGCCTGTTCCTTTATGACCATCTCGGCGGACGCGAGCGTCTGCCGGGCACGCGCCGGCTCGATCTGCGCCGCGCACCGGAGGGGGCGGCGATCCGCCCGGCCTATCGCACGGCATTCGAATATTCCGACTGCTGGGTGGACGATGCCAGGCTGGTCGTGCTCAACGCGCTCGATGCGGCGGCACGCGGGGCGGCCGTGCGCTTGCGGACCGCCGTGGTTTCGGCGCGGCGCACCGGCGGGCTGTGGCAGGCGACGCTGCGTGCCGCGGACGGCATCACGGAAACGCTGCATGCGCGCGCGCTGGTGAACGCCGCCGGGCCGTGGGTGGAACAGGTGATCTCCGGCGTGCTCGGCGCGAATGCGTCGCGGCGCGTGCGGCTGGTCAAGGGCAGCCATATCGTCGTGCGCAAGTTCTGGGACGGGCCGCACGCCTATCTTCTGCAGAACGACGACAGGCGGGTGATCTTCGTCAATCCGTACGAGGGCGATCTCTGCCTGATCGGCACGACCGACATTCCCTATGACGGTGCCGCCGAGGAGGTGGCGATCGACGACGGGGAACGCGCCTATCTCTGCCGCGTCGTCAACCGCTACATGCGGCAGGAAATCACGCCCGCCGACATCCTGCATGAGTTTTCCGGCGTGCGTCCGCTCTATGACGACAACGCCGCGAATCCCTCGGCGGTGACGCGGGACTACGTGTTCGATGTGGAGGCGGCCGTGGGCCAGGCACCGCTGCTGTCGGTGTTCGGCGGCAAGATCACCACCTACCGCCGGCTGGCCGAGCATGCGTTGCAGAAACTCGGGGCGTTCCTTCCGAACATGGCGGGGGACTGGACGCGCGCCGCGCCGCTGCCCGGCGGCGATCTTCCGGACGCGGATTTCGCCGCCTGGCTTGCGGCCTTCCGGCGTCGCCATCCGTTCCTGCCGCCGGCGCTGGCGCATCACTATGCGCGGCTCTACGGCACACGCGCAGACGCGCTGCTGGAAGGTGCCCGCGGCCTTGCCGATCTCGGACGGCACTTCGGCGCGCTGCTGTATGAGCGGGAGGCGGACTTCCTCAGGCGGACGGAATGGGCGCAGAATGCCGAGGACGTGCTGTTCCGCCGCACCAAGCACCATTTGCACATGACCGCGGCCGAGCGCGACGCGTTCGCTGCCTGGATGGCACACGCATGAACGGCATTGCCGACGATCCGGAATTCCGCGCCCTGCGCCGCTACAGTGCGGTGATCGGGGCTGATGCGGCGCTGGTGCAGGGTGCCGGCGGCAACGTTTCGCTCAAGCGCGATGGCGTGCTGTGGGTGAAGGCGTCGGGCACCTGGCTCGCGCGTGCCGAGGCGCAGGACATCATGGTGCCGGTGGCGCTCGATCCCCTGCTGGCCGCGATCTATGCCGACGACGCGGTGGCGATGGAGGATGCCGCGCGGTTCGTGCCGGCGGCGCGCAACCCGGCAGGGCTGCGCCCGTCGATCGAGACGACCATGCACGCGCTGCTGCCGCATCCGGTGGTGGTGCATGTCCATTGCGTGGAAACGATCGCCTGGTCCTGCCGCACGGATGCCGCGACGGCTCTGGCCCCGCTGCTGGCGGGACTGGCGTGGAGCTTCGTGCCCTATGTCCGCCCGGGGGCGCCGCTGGCGCGGGCGATGCGCCTGCGCCCCGGCGCGCGGCCGGACGTGATCGTGCTCGGCAATCATGGCCTGGTGGTCGGTGCGGGGAACACCGCGGCGGCGGCGGCGCTGGTGGCGGAGGTGGCAACCCGGCTGCGCCGTTCCCCGCGCGCGGCGCCGCCGCCGGGTCTGCTGCCGCTGCTGGCGGGTTATCGCCCGGCGGCGGATGCGCGGACGCATGGCGTGGCGACCGATCCGCGCGCGCTCGCCGTGGCGCGGCGCGGGTCGCTGTATCCCGATCACGTCATCTTTCTCGGACGTGGCATCGGCGAGCCGCCGGCGCGCGATGCGGCGCTGCTGGCGGTGGCGGGGTGCGGCGTGCTGCTGCGTGCCGATGCGTCGGCCGGGGCGGTCGCGCTCGCGCGCTGCCTTGCCGACGTGACCGCGCGGCTTGATCCGGCCGAAGATTTGCGGGTGCTGACGGCGGACGAGGAAGCCGCGCTGCTCGGCTGGGACGCCGAGCAGTACCGGCAATCGCTGGACCGTCGATGAGCGGGGTCGCGATCGGGATCGACATCGGCACGTCCGGCGTGCGGGCGGCGCTGGTCGATGCGACGGGGGCGGCGGTCGCTTTCGCGGCGGCGCCAATCCCGCCTGCCGCCCGGCGTGACCCGCAAGCCCTGTGGCAGGCGGCCGGTGCGGTGCTGGCGGCCCTGGGCGCGCGGGCACCGCTCGCGGCGGTGCGGGCGCTGGCGGTCGATGGCACGTCGGGCACGGTCCTGCCGGTCGATCGTGCCGGCACGCCGCTCGCCCCTGCCAGCCTGTACAGCGATCCGGCCCCGCCCGACGCGCTCGCCCGCATCGCCGCGGCGGCGCCGGAGGACAGTGCCGCGCACGGCGCCGCCTCACCGGCGGCAAAGGCGCTGGCGTGGCAGGATCACGCCGGTCTGGCCTGGGTGCTGCACGAGGCGGATTGGCTGGCCGGCCGGTTCTGCGGCCGGTTCGGCGTGTCGGACGAGAACAATGCGCTCAAGACCGGCTATGATCCGCGTGCCCGCTGCTGGCCGGCATGGCTGCGCACGATCGGCCTGGAGGTGGCGCGCCTGCCGCAGGTGCAACCGCCGGGTGCGCCGCTTGCACCCGTGCGGCCGGAGGTCGCAGCCCGCTTCGGCCTGCCGGCGGCAATCCTTGTCGTCTCCGGGACCACCGACGGCTGCGCCGCCTTTCTGGCAACCGGGGCCAACGCGGTCGGGGAGGGGGTGACCTCGCTCGGTTCGACGCTGACGATCAAGCTGCTGTCGGACCGGCCGGTGTTCGCGCCGCGATATGGCATCTACAGCCATCGCCTCGGCGATCGCTGGCTGCCGGGCGGGGCGTCCAATACCGGAGGGGCGGCGCTGGCGCGGCATTTTGACCCGGCTGCGCTGGAACGCCTGTCGGCCGGCATCGATCCCGCCACGGCCAGCGGCCTCGACTATTACCCGCTGCCGGCGCCGGGGGAGCGGTTCCCGATCGCCGATCCGGCCATGCCGCCGCGGGAAGATCCCCGGCCGGCGGGGGAGGTGGCGTTCCTGCATGGCTTGCTGGAGGGGATCGCGCGGATCGAGGCGCTGGCGTATCGTCGGTTGGCGGAGCTCGGCGCGCCGGCCGTCCGGAGCGTGCGCAGCGTCGGCGGCGGCGCGGCCAATCCGGCATGGACGGCGCTGCGCGCGCGCCATCTCGGTGTTCCCATGCTGCCGCCGCGGGCGGAGGAGGCGGCGGCGGGAACGGCCGGATTGGCGCTTCGGGGGGTGGGATGATCGTGCTGCCGGGCATCGATGGGTTGCTCGCGCACCATGCTGCCTTCCTGATCGATCAGTTCGGCACGCTGCACGACGGCACCACCGCCTATCCCGGTGCCGCCGCGGCGCTGCTGCGCATGAGGGCGGCAGGAAAGCGCGTGGTGCTGCTGTCCAACTCGGCGCGGCAGGCGGCGCCGAACGCGCGGCGGCTGGCGCGGCTCGGCTTCGCGCCGGAGGCGTATGACCTGCTGCTCACTTCCGGCGAGGTGGCGCGGCGGCTGCTGCTGGCGGGTGCCGTGCCGGCGGCCCGCGGTGCGCGGCGCTGCCTGCTGCTGGAACGTCCCGGCGAAGGCTCCGCCCTGGACGGGATCGACCTCACGCCGGTGGGGCCGGAGGCGGCGGAACTGGTGGTGATCGCCGGCAGCGAGGGGGAGCGGCACACGCTCGACTGGTATGCGGATATGCTCGCCGGTCCGGCGCGGCGTGGCGTGCCGGCCCTCTGCCTCAATCCCGACCGCACCATGCTGACGTCGTCCGGCCTCGCCTTCGCGGCGGGGCGGATCGCCGAACTCTATCAGGAAATGGGCGGCGAGGTGACGTGGATCGGCAAGCCCCATCCGGCGATCTATGCGATGGCCATGGAAGCGCTTGGCGGCGTGCCGGCATCGCAGGTTGCGGGCGTCGGGGATTCGATCGAACATGACGTGGCCGGCGCGCGGGCGGCCGGCTGCGGCGCGTGGCTGGTGCGCACCGGGATCATCCGCGGCTGGAGCGACTCGGCGATCGTCGCCGAGTGCCGGCGCCTCGGCGTGATGCCGGACGGGGTGGTGCAAGCGTTCGCCTGACGCCGGAGGGGGGCACGATGAAGGTTGGCTTCAATCTGCTGCTCTGGACCACCCATGTGGAGGAGCAGCATCTGCCGCAGATCGCGGCCCTGAAGGCGGCCGGGTATGACGGGGTGGAAGTGCCGATGTTCGGCGGCGATGCCGGGCATTACCGCCGGCTCGGTGCGCGCATCCGCGACCTCGGGCTGGCCGCCACCGCGGTCACCGTCATCCCCGACGCGGCCCGCAACCCGCTCAGTGCCGACCCCGCGCATCGCCGCGCCGCCGTCGCGCATCTGACGGCGGCGGCCGAATGGGCGGCGGAACTCGGGTCCACGCTGCTGTGCGGGCCGATCGGCCAGCCGCTCGGCCTGTTCACCGGAGCCGCGCCGACCGAGGCGGAGAAATCCCGCCTCGCCGAGGTGCATCACGCCGCCGCCGAGGCCGCGGCCCGGCACCGGCTGGTACTGGTGATGGAATATCTGAACCGGTTCGAATCCTACATCGTCAACACGATGGCCGACGCCCTGGCGCACGCCGCGCGGGTCGATCATGCGAATTTCGGCATCATGCACGATACCTTCCACGCCAATCTGGAGGAGAAAGATCCGGTCGGCATCATCTTCCAGGCGGCGCCGAAGCTGCGCCACGTGCATATCTCGGAGAACGACCGCGGCACCCCGGGACGCGGGCATATCCCGTTCGCGGCGCATTTCAAGGCGTTGCGCGCGATCGGCTATGACGGCTGGCTGGTGGTGGAGGCGTTCGGCCGCGCCCTGCCCGATCTGGCCGCGGCAACGCGCGTGTGGCGGGATTTCGCGCCGAACGAGGCCCAGATCTACAACGAGGCGATCCGTCTGATCCGCGACCTGTGGGCGGCCGCCGGACCGGCGGGAGCGGCGGGTCGATCGAACTGAAGCCGCTGTCGCTGCCGGCGGATCGCTGCCGATTGCTAATCCCCCGGCGCCACCCATGCGGCATAGAGCACCGCCGCCCCGAGCGAGAGTGCGGTGACGACTGCGAAGATCACCACGATCACGAGCACGGCCCGCGCCAGCGCGCCCCATGTCACGCCCGGGCGGCACAGCGGCACCAGATTGAACAGCAATCCGACGATCACGATCGCCGCCGCGCCGACGCTGAACAGGCCGAGCGAGAACGGCTGGAAGATCAGCACCAGCGCCAGCAGGCTCGCGGCGACGATCGTCACCTCCAGCGCCCGCGCGCTTCCCGCCGAGAAGCCGCGCCCCGAGGAACCGCTCATGCCACCCGCACCCCCGCGGCATCGAACACATGCAACTGGCCAGGCTTGCAGCACAGGCCGACCGTTTCGCCGGCCGCGATCCTGGTCGTGTGGGGAACCACGCAGCGCAGATCGGCGCCCTCCCGGACCAGATGCAGCAGCATTTCCGCCCCCATTGGCTCGATCAGATCAACCGTTGCGGCGAGCGCGCCCGGCGCGTCCTGCGATGCCGGCAGGAAGCTGCGCGGCCGGATGCCAAGCGTGACGGCACTCCCCGGTGCCAGTTGGCGCACCGCCGCCGGCGCCGTTGCCGCCAGCGCGCCGCCGAGCACGGCAAAGCGTGCCACGGCGCCGCCCGGCCCATCCGGCCCATCGGGCCCAACCGGCGCAGCGTCGGCGAGTGTCGCCGGCAGCAGGTTCATCTGCGGCGTGCCGATGAAGCCGGCGACGAACGTGTCAGCCGGCTGGGCGAACAGGTCGTGCGGCGTTGCCACCTGAGCGATGCGGCCGTCGCGCATCACGGCGATGCGATCGGCCATCGTCAGCGCCTCGATCTGGTCGTGGGTGACGATCACCGTCGGCTTGTCCAGCCGTTCCAGCACTTCCTTGATCTGCGTGCGCATCTGCTGGCGAAGCTGGATGTCGAGCCGGCTCAGCGGTTCGTCGAACAGGAAGCAGGTGGGCTGCCGGACGATCGAGCGGCCGACCGCGACACGCTGCTTCTCGCCCTCGCCGAGCTGATGGGGGCGCCGCGCCAGAATCCCCTCAAGGTCGAGCACGCGGGCGACATCGGCGATGCGGGCAGCGATCGCGGCCCGGTCCAGTCCGTCGGCATGCAGCGGATAGGCGAGGTTCTCCGCCACCGTCAGGCTCGGGTAGAGGGCATAGAACTGGAATGTCATGGCGACATTGCGTGCCCGCGCCGGCAGGTCGTTGACGCGGCGGCCGGCGATCAGGATGTCACCCGCAGTCGCCCGCTCCAGCCCCGCGATCATGCGCAGCGTCGTCGTCTTGCCGCAGCCGGAGGGGCCGAGCAGACACATCACTTCGCCGGCCGCGACATCGAGATCGACGCGATCAACCGCCCGCAGGCTGCCGAACTGCTTGGTCACGCCGGTGAGGCGGATTTCGGACATTCCCCTGTCTTTCAGCGGCGGATGGTGCCGAAGGTGACGCCGCGCAGCAACTGATTCTGCAATGCGAACGTGACCAGCACGACGGGAATGATGAACAGCGTCTCCAGCGCCGACAGCAGGCCCCAATCGACGCCCATCGCGCCGCCGATGGTCCGCACGATCTGCACCGGCACCGTGCGCGTCTCCGTCCCCGTCAGCAGCAGGGCGAAGACGAACTCGTTCCAGGTCAGGATGACGGCGAAGACGAAGGTGGCAGCAAGGCCGGCATAGATCTGCGGCAGGCAGACGCGGCGGAAGACGCGCCATTCGCCGCTTCCGTCCATGCGCGCCGCATCCTCGATGTCGCGGTCTAGGTCGTCGAAGAAGCTTTTGACCATCCAGATCGAGAACGGCAGGTTGAACGCGGTGTAGAGCGCGATGATGCCCTGATAGGTGCCGGACAGACCGAAGATGCGAAACAGCACGAAGATCGGGATGATGGCGATGATCGGCGGCATCATCCGCGTCGTCAGGATCATGAAAAGGTAGGTATCGTTGCCGCGCAGCGGAAAGCGGGAAAAGCCGTAGGCGGCGGCAGTGCCGATGACGAGGGCGAGCAGTACGCTCGATCCGCCGATGAACATGCTGTTGAAGAAGTAGCGGCCGAAACCGGTCGCCTCCGCCGCCCCGCCCTCGACGCTGACCCGGAAGAACACCGAGACGAAATTGTCGAGCGTCGGTGTGAACACGAACTTCACCGGCCAGGTCAGAATGTCCTGGCGTGTCTTGAAGGCGGCCAGGATGATGAACAGCACCGGGAAGAAATAGAGAATGCTGACCGCGGCGGCGCCGAGCGTGCGTCCCCAGCCGGCCTGTCCGATGCTGCGCACCTCGCGCGCGCTCATGGCTGCTCGCTCCGCCGCGTCTGGATGGCATAGAGATAGAGGCTGGTCAGCACGATCACCCCGAACAGCACGATATAGCCGAGCGCGGAGGCGCGGCCGGTCTGGAAATAGTTGAAGGCGACACGGAACAGATAGACCGAGACCGTCTCGGTCGACGTTCCGGGGCCGCCTTCGGTCAGCACATAGGGAACGTCGAAGATCTTGAAGGTCTCGATGGTGCGGAACAGCAGGGCGAGCAGCAGCAGGCTGCGGATATAGGGGAAGGTGATGGTACGGAATCGCCGCCATGCGCCGGCGCGGTCGATCTCCGCTGCCTCATAGAGGTATTTCGGCACGCTGACGAGGCCGGCGAGCACCAGCAGCATGACGAACGGCGACCACATCCAGGCATCGGCGCAGACGATGGCGGCCATCGCCTTCACCGGGGTATCGAGGATCACCACCGGCTGGCCGGTGAACTCCTGCACGAGGCGCGGGATGAAGCCGAAGGTCGGTTCGTAGAACAGCTTGAAGAACACCCCGACGGCGGAGAGCGACAGCATCATCGGGGCCAGCACCAGCATGAGCAGATAGCGGCGCAGCGGAAACTCCCGCGCGAACAGCAGCGCCAGCAGGAAGCCGACGATCAGTTGCAGGGTGACGCTGCCGATGACGATGACCGCGGTGTTGACGAAGCGGCCCCACACGTCAGCATCGCTGAACAGGTCGGTGTAGTTGGCAAGCCCGACCCAGCGCGGCGGCACCGCGATGCGCTTGGCATTGTAGTTGAAGAAACTCAGCCCGTACGACCACAGCAGGGGAAAGACATTGACGATGACGAGCGTTGCGATCGCCGGGGCAACCAGCAGCGGCCCCCGCCGCTCCGGCGCCATCAGCCAGCCGAGGAAGCCTCGCGCACTGCGCCGCATTGGCGTGGCGGCGATGGTTTCCGGTGGCGGGGAAAGCGGCTGGATATGGGTCATGCGGCTCAACATGTGACAGGCGGCGAACGCGGCGGCGCCGTCCCGGGCGGGGGCGGCGCCGCCTTCGGCGCAGGGTCAGGTCAGTGGATGCGGCCGTCCTCGCGCAGCATCTTGTCCTGGAACGCGGCCACGGTGTCCAGCGCCTGCCTGGCGGAAATCTGGCCTGTGATCGCCTTGTCGAACTGCTCCTGCTGCTCGGTCAGCAGCGGGAAGAATTCGGGGATGTGCCAGATGTCCTTCTGCCATTGCAGGTTGTCGGCGAAGGCGCGGGAGAATGGCGCCCACGTGGCATAGGCCGGGTCGTTCAGCACGCTCAGCATGCCGCTCTCGCCGCCGCCGTGCTTGACGAAATTCACCTGTGTCGGCGTGGACAGCCACCACTTCACCACCTCCAGCGACTCGTGGACCACTTCCTCGCTGTTCCAGGTGGTGAGCACGAAGGGCTGGCCGCCGATATTGGCCCAGCGGCTGATCGACCCGTCCGGCCGGCGGGTGCCGGGGGATTGGGCAAAGGCGGATCTGTCGGCGACCTTGGACACTTTGGGATCGACCACCGGCCCGGCAACGCCGACCCAGTCCACCACCGCCGCCACCTTACCCTGCATGTAGAGATCCTGCACGACGAAGATGTCCATCTGCCCGGTCCGGGCGACCGGCGGCGCCCATTTCAGCAGGTCGAGGTATTTCTGCATCGCCTTGACGGCGATCGGCGAGTTGACGACGCCGGACGCCGGTTTGGTATTCGTCTCATCCCAGATATCGCCGCCGTAGTCCCACACCAGCGTGTTGATCTGCATGGAGGAGAAGTCGTAGCCCTTGCCGGCCTGAAAGGCGACGCCATAGATATCGTCATCGGCCACGCCGTTGCCGAGTTGCGCACCCTTCTTGCGGGTGAAAAACTCACCGATCTGGCCCCATTCATCCCAATCCACGTCCTGCCATTCATTGTAGTAGCACGGCAGAGCGCGATGATATTTGGCCTGGAAATTGGCGCGCTCGGTCTTGTTGCAGAACAAATCCGTGCGATAGAATGTCACCAGATTGTCGGGAAACTGCGGGAATCCGTAGTAATTGGTCGATTTGTAAGGATAGCTGGAGGAAGTGTCCTTCAGGACCTGATGCATGTCGGCCATGATGGCTTGCAGTTCCGGATCCTTGTCGATGTATTTGTTCAATTTCAGGTAGTGGCCACCCTCGACGAAGTCACCGAGCCACTGGCTGTCGGTCACGATCATCTGGTATTTCTTCTCGCCCGAGGACAGCGAGGCGGCGACGCGCTGGTAGAAGCTCGGCCACGGGATGAAGTCGATCACCAGCTTCACGTCGTTGCCGCTTTTCGCCTTGTAGGTGCGGTTGAACTCCTCCTGCATGAAGCGGGTCGGCAGCCAGTCCGGTGCTGCCATGTTGATGACGATCTCCTTCGCCGCGGCGGGCGACGGCAGTGCGGTGCCGGCGAGCAGCATCGATGCCGCCGCCAACGCCGTGAAGCCCGAGTACAGCCCTTTCATCGCTCCTGATCTCCCTTGGACGTTGTGGTTCTTGCCCTCGTCGTCGCCGCGCCGGACCTGGCCGGCTCAGCCCCCCGCCGCCGTCCCGTCGCGCGGGATCGCCGTGCCGGTCTCGTGCGCAAAAAGGCAGATCTGGTCGGCATCGACAGTGCAGTCGATGGTGTCATCGACGGCGATGCGCCAGGCCTGCTCCTGCGGCAGCACCATGCGCAGCCGCGTCTCGCCATGCGCCAGAATGTCGAGGATGGTCACGTCGCCCAGCGGTTCGGTCAGGAACACGCGGGCGGTGAAGGCGGGACCGTCGGGTTCGGCGGTGACCGGGCGGATCGCCTGCGGACGCAACCCGACGGTCAGGCGCGTGCCGGCACCGAAGCCGTCCAGCACGGCATGCCACGGCCCTGCGTCGATTCCCATGAACGGCAGGTCGATGCGCGTGCCGGAATGCGTTGCGCGCAGGGTGCCGGGCAGCAGGTTGATCGGCGGGTCGCCGACCAGACCGGCGACGAAATCGTCTCCCGGCGTGCGATAGAGCGCATCGGGCGTGTCAACCTGGACGATCCGCCCGGCGCGCAGCACGCCGATGCGCTGTCCCATACTGAGCGCCTCCAACTGGTCGGGGGTGGCATAAATAATGGTGGTGCTGCCGAGCTCGCGATGCAGCCGCTTGAACTCGGCGCGGGTGTCATGGCGCAGCTTGGCGTCGAGATTGGTCAGCGGTTCATCGAGCAGCAGCAGGCGCGGACGGCGGATCAGGGCGCGGCCGATCGCGCAGCGCTGCTGCTCGCCGCCCGAGAGCGTGCCGGGCTTGCGGGCCAGCGTGTGCGACAGCCGCAGCATCTCCGCCACTTCGTTGACGCGGCGCGCGATCTCGGCGCGAGGGGTGCGCTGCTCGCGCAGCGGATAGGCGAGGTTCTCGAAGGTCGTCAGATGCGGATAGAGGGCGAAGGTCTGGAACACCATGGCGGTGTTGCGCGCCCGCACCGGCAGCGACGCCACGTCCTGCCCGCCGAGCCGCACGCTGCCGGAATCGGCGTGTTCGATGCCCGCGACGATGCGCAGCAGGGTCGTCTTGCCGGCCCCGGAGGGGCCAAGAATGGCGAAGAACTCCCCCGCATCGACGGCGAGCGAAACACCCTGCAGGGCCGCAACGCGGCCGAAATTGCGGCAGAGGTCGCTGACCGTAACGTCCATCGAACGTCGCTCTCCCCTGGCGCCGGGCGCCATCGCGGCGGGCCGTTTAGGGTGCCCGCCCCCTTGACAGCATTCGTATGACAACATTGACACGGTGCGCAACGGGCATTTTCGTGTCCGGCGGGCCTGACGGCTTGCGCGGTCGGGCAGGGGCGCCGCAAACTCGCGCCACCATGCGCGAGGGAGACGGTCATCCGCTGTTCCGCCCGGCGACGTGGCGCCGCAGCCTCGGCGGCGCGGCGGTGGGCGCGCTGTATTTCCTGCCGGTGGCATGGATGCTGCTCGCCGCCGTCAAGACCCGGCAGGACGCGCTCGCGGTGCCGCCGAAGCTGCTGTTCCATCCGACCTTCGCGCATTTCCGCAGCCTGTTCACTGGCCTGACCGAGGATGGGCGGCAGGTGTTCCCGAGCGGCTTTGCGCATTACATCGCCAATTCGCTGCTGATCTGCGGCGCCGGCGTCGGGCTGGCGCTGCTGCTCGGCACCCTGGCCGCCTACGGCTTCGCGCGGCTGCCGGTGCGCGGTGCGGGGCCGTTGCTGTTCCATGTGCTGGTGCTGCGGATGATCCCGCCGCTCAGCGCCATCGTCCCGCTCTATGTGCTGTTCAGCCGCATCGGCCTCGGCGGCAGCTATGCCGGGCTGATCCTGGTCTATACGGCGTTCAACCTGCCCTTCGCGATCTGGATGCTGCGCAGTTTCATCCTCGAACTGCCCCGCGCCGCGGAGGAGGCGGCCTGGCTCGACGGTTCCTCCCATCTCGCGGTGCTGCGCCGCATCTGCCTGCCGCAGATGCGTGCCGGCCTTGCCGCCACCGCGATCATCGCCTTCGTGTTCACCTGGAACGATTTTCTGTTCAGCCAGATGCTGAGCGGGGTCGATACCCACACCATCCCGGTTGCCATGCTGCGCGTGCTGGGGGCCGATTTCGGCACCGACTGGGGCCTCTTCGCCGCCGCCGGCGCGATCTACCTGGCGCCGGTGCTGCTGGTCGCGCTGCTGTTGCAGAACCAGTTGCTGCGCGGTGCCACGTTCGGCACGCTCGCGCGTTGATCCAACCGGCCGAGGAACCTGCCCGCATGGCGAAACTGAAGCTCGTCACCATCCCCGTCACCCCGTTCCAGCAGAACTGCGCCCTGCTGTGGGCGGAGGACACGCGGCGCGGCGCGGTGATCGACCCGGGCGGGGAAGCGGCGCGGATCCTGGCCGCGGTGCATTCGCACGGCGTGACGGTGGAAAGCATCCTGCTCACTCACGGCCACCTCGATCATGCCGGGGGCGCCGAAGAACTCCGGCGGCTGCTGGCGGCGGCGGGGCAGGCGGCGCCGATCGTCGGGCCGGACCCGCGCGACCGCTTCCTGCTCGACGCCATCGCGAACCAGGCGCGCGGCTACGGAATTCCCGGCCTCGACAACGCCACCCCCGACCGCTGGCTTGCCGAGGGCGAGCAGGTCACGGTCGGCGGCATTGCCTTCGATGTGCTGCACTGTCCCGGCCACACACCGGGCCATGTCGTGTTCGTCGCCCCCACCCTGCGCCTCGCCGTTCTGGGGGACGTGCTGTTCCGCGGCAGCATCGGGCGCACCGATTTCCCCTATGGCGACCAGGAGGCGCTGCTGCACGCGATCGCCGCCAAGGTGCTGCCGCTCGGCGACGACGTGCGCTTCCTGTGCGGTCACGGCCCGGCCTCCACCATCGGTGAGGAGCGGCGCAGCAATCCGTTCCTCGCCGGGCTGCGGGCGGGAACCGGAACCGCCGGCGGCGTTTGAAGCGGAATGCGTACCGGTTCGGCTGCCCGCCTGATCTTCCCCGCTCTGCTGCTCGTTGCCGGCGCGCTCGGCGGCTGCGGCTCGGTCCTGACCGAGGGCACGGCGACCGGCGCCGGCATCGCCGGGGCCGGCATTGCCGGGGCGGTGTCGAAGAACGCGACGGTCGGTGCGGCAATCGGCCTTGGCGTCGCCGCAGGGGCGAATGCGGGGCTGCTCTATGTCGAGCGCAACGTCCACAACAAGACGCAGGACAGCATCGCCGCCGTCGCCGGCCCGCTGCCGGAAGGCGCAGTCGCCGCCTGGAGCGTCACCCACACGATCCCGATCGAGTTGAACCAGCACGGCGAGGTCGCGGTCAGCCGCGCGATCGAGGGGCCGGATTTCGCCTGCAAGGAAATCATCTTCTCGGTCGATGCCGACCACAACACCTCGGAACGGTCGTTCTTCCTCGCCTATATCTGCCGCGACGGCGACAAATGGCGCTGGGCGTCGGCCGAGCCGGCGACGGCGCGCTGGGGCGCGCTGCAATGAGGCGGGGCTCTGCCTGGGCCGCTTCCATGCTGCCGCTGCTGCTGCTCGCCGCCTGCCAGAGCGGCAGCGGCACCACGGCGGAACTGACCGGCCTCGCCACCGGCGGCGTGGCGGGGGCGGCGACCGCCAATCCCGCGATCGGCTATGCCGTCGCCATCGGCACCGCCGCCGGTGCCGATGCGGCGCTGAAATGGTACGGCCGCTCGCGCCAGCATTCCGAGCAGCAGGCGATCGCCGATGTCGCCGCCGCCCTGGCCACCGGCGATGCGGCGCCGTGGCGGGTGCGCCATCTGATTCCCTACGGCAACGAGCACGGGCAGGTGCGGGTGGTCCGCGTCATCGACACGCCCCTCGTGCAATGCCGGGAGATCGTGTTCTCGGTCGAAGACGCGCCGACCCCTCCCGCGTGGTACGCCACCAGCATCTGCCGGGCCGACAGCGGCTGGCACTGGGCACTGGCGGAACCGGCGGTGGAGCGCTGGGGCTACCTGCAACAGGCGATCCCGTAGCGGCTATTTCTCCTCGGCGGTGTGCAGCTTCTTCTTCGGCCCGGCGCATTCGCTGACCGTGATCGGCTGCGGGAAGGATTTGCTCTCGGCATAGGTGGGCAGATCCTTGCCGGTGCGCAGCGCCATCACCTCGTCGAACATGGCCATGTGCTGCTGGCAGAACAGCGTGCCCTGCTGGATGCCGGCATCGGATTCGGCATTGGCAAGGTTGGTGATATAGCTGTCGTGCTCCTGCTGCGCATGGCGGCCGGCGGTGCGCGCGAAATAGTTGTTCAGCATTCGCTCATCGGCCTGCAGGTCGTGCTGGTAGCGGCTGATGAAGCTGTTATAGCGGTCCTGCGCCTGACAGGCGATCGCCACCACCATCAGTTCGCTTTTCAGCCCGGCGACATCGAATGCCTCCTTCTCCGCCGGACGGGCGCAGGCGTCGGCATGTGCCGGGTCGGGACTGGTCGCGGCGAGCAGCGCCGCGGCGGCGAGACTGGAGACGAGGAGGCGCATGGGATGCTCCCGGCAAGCAACGAAAACTGGATCGGCGGATCGGCGGCGAGGCCGGGCCTGGCGGCGGCATGATCGCCCCGGCCACCGGTCGCCGGCACGCTGGACGCCCGACTGTCTAGCGCCCCGGTGCCGATTCCGCCAACCCCGCCCCCGCGCACAACCCGCGGAGGCCGCCTGGGCGGTGGGAGTTGCCAGCCGGGCGATTCCGGTATGCTATTTGCTTCGTGATGGGCGGCCGGGCGGTGCCGCCCGGTGTCCGGCAACGGGAGGCGCATGCAGCTCGGCCCCGACGATCCTTTCCGAGACTACCGGCCCGGCGGCTATTTCTGCGAGCTGACGGCAGCGCGCGACGACGGCGGCGCCGCGGCAACGGTGCGGGCGCGCATCGCCGCGATCGGCCTCGATGCCCTGCGCGCCCGCGCCGCGGCGGCGGAAACCGAGCTGATCAATCTCGGGGTCACCTTCACGGTCTATTCCGAGGCGGCGGCGATCGACCGCATCCTGCCGTTCGATTGCATCCCGCGCCTCATCACCGCCGCCGAGTGGCAGATTCTGGAGGCGGGGGTTCAGCAGCGGGTGGCGGCGCTCAACGCCTTCCTGCACGATATCTACCACGCCGGCCACATTGTCCGTGACGGCACGGTGCCGCGGGAACTGGTGTTCGGCAACGCCGGGTATCGCCCGGAAATGCAGGATTTCCCGGTCCGTTTCGGTACCTATGTCCATATCTGCGGCACCGACATCGTGCGCGATGCGGCGGGCGACTTCCTGGTGCTGGAGGACAATGCGCGCACGCCCTCGGGCGTATCCTACGTGGTCGAGAACCGGCACCTGATGTCGCGCGCCTTTCCCGACCTGATGACGGCGATGGCGCTGCGTCCGGTGGACGATTACGGCCGCCGCCTGCTCGCCGCGATGATGGAAATCGCGCCGGAAGGCGTGAGCGACCCGCAGGTCGTGCTGCTGTCGCCCGGGATCTACAATTCCGCCTATTTCGAGCACGTTTTCCTGGCGCGCGAGATGGGGGTGCCGCTGGTCGGCGGCGCCGACCTGTTCGTGGAGGACGATGCCGTCTGGATGCGCACGACGGCAGGGCGGCGGCAGGTGCACACGATCTATCGCCGCATCGGCGACGATTTCCTCGATCCGACGGTATTCCGCCCGGATTCGCTGCTCGGCGTCCCGGGGCTGATGCAGGCATGGCGGCGCGGCAGCGTCACGCTCGCCAATGCCGTCGGCACCGGGGTCGCGGACGACAAGGCGGTCTATGCCTACATGCCGCGCATTATCCGCTACTACCTCGACGAGGATCCCATCCTGCCCAACGTGCAGACCTGGATCTGCCGGGAGAGGGAAGGGCTTTCCCACACGCTCGCGAATCTGGAACGGCTGGTGGTCAAGCCGGTGGGCGAATCGGGCGGCTACGGCATCACCATCGGGCCGCGTGCCTCCCGCGCCGGGATCGCCGCGGCGCGCGCCGCGCTGCTCGCCGACCCGGCGAACTGGATCAGCCAGCCGGTGGTGGCGCTCTCGGTCGGACCCACACTGACCGAGCAGGGTATCCGCCCCCGCCATCTCGATCTGCGCCCGTTCGCGGTCACCGGCCGGGACACCTGGGTATTGCCCGGCGGACTGTCCCGTGTGGCTTTGCAGGAAGGCAGCCTGGTGGTGAATTCCTCGCAGGGTGGCGGGTCGAAAGACACCTGGGTGCTGGACGCCGGCGCCGCGCCGGCGGCGGGGCCGGGCACATGAGCGTGGCGCGCGACCCGCCGCTGCTCGCGCGGGATGCCGAAAGCCTGTTCTGGATGGCGCGCTATATGGAGCGGGTGGAGAATCAGGCGCGCCTGATCGATGTCACGCAGACCTTCGAGGCACCGGGGCGGGATGCGGAAAGCTGGTTCGCGCTGGTGCGCATCAACGCCGACGAAGCCGCCTTCGCTGCCCGCGCCGCGGTCCCGTCGGCCGAAGCGGTGAAGCGCTTCTATCTGCTGGACGCCGCCAACCCGACCAGCATCCCCGCGAGCCTGGAGGCCGCGCGTACCAATGCGCGCACCCTGCGGCCCCTGATCTCGACCGAGATGTGGATGCAGGTCAACGTGTTCCATCGCGACATGCAGGCGATCGGGCCGGAGGCGCTGCACGGCGACCGGCTGTCGCGTCTGTGCCGTCTGCTCAAGGAGGGCGTGCAGACCCATACCGGCATCACCGAGGGCACGTTCTTCCGTGACCAGGGCTGGCTGTTCTACCAGCTCGGCCGGCTGGTCGAGCGTGCCGACCAGACCACGCGGCTGCTCGACATCCGCTATCACCTGCTGGTGCCGGCGGCGAGCGAGGAACGGCGGGTTGCGGAATTGACGCAGTGGGGCGCGGTGCTGCGCGGCGCCGCCGGCTATCATGCGTTTCGCCGCGTGGCCCCGCCGGGGTTCACCCCTACCGATGTGGTGGCGTTCCTGCTGGTCGATACCGCTTTCCCGCGCAGTGTGCTGTTGTGTGTCGAGCAGATGGAATGGCTGCTCGGCCGGCTGCGTGGCCGCTATGGCCTGCGCGGCACGATGACGGCGCTGGAGCGCATCGAGGAACTGCGGGCCGGCCTGCTGGGGCGTTCGGTGGAGCGTATCATCGCCGACGGCCTGCACGGCTTCCTGGATGCCGTCCAGCGCGACCTGACCCTGCTCGCCGCCGAGATCGGCACCGCCTTCTTCCGCGACTGGCGCCCGCTGGCCGCGCCGGCGGACGGCCCGCCATCGGGCCAGGCGCAGACGCAGGGCGCGACGCGCTAACGCCGCTGGTCCGCGCCGGCCGCTATCGCGCCACCGGCGCCGATGCGCGGTGCAGCGCCCTCGCCAGGCTGTCGGCCAGGTCGGCGGCGGCAAACGGCTTGCGCAGGACCGGCAGACCATCCTGCGCCAGCGCGGCGAAATCGGCGTAGCCGGTCATCAGCACAACCGGCAGCCGGGGCCGCAGCGTCCGCAGCCGCGCCGCTGTCTCGCGCCCGTTGAGGCCGGGCATGGCGTAGTCCAGCAGCGCCGCGTCCACCGCCGCACCGCCGGCCAGCAGATCGATCGCGGCCCTCCCGCTTGCCGCCGCCTGCACCGTGCAGCCGAGTTCGCACAACAGAGCCGCCGCCACCTCGCGCACCGCGTCGTCGTCGTCCACCACCAGCACGGTGGCACCCCGCAGGCCGTCGTCCGGTGCTGCGCGGGGGGCGGCGGGCACGGCCTGTCCGGCCGGTTCCTCGGCAGGCGGCAGATGCAGCTCGACCGTGGTGCCTCCGTCCGGCCGGGTGAGCACACGCACGCCGCCGCCCAGCTGCTTCGCCACGCCCAGCACCTGCGGCAGCCCGAGGCCGGAGCCGCGGCCGACATCCTTGGTGGTGAAGAACGGCTCGAAAATGCGCGCCCGCACCTCCGGCGTCATGCCGTGTCCGCAGTCATGCACGGCGACCACGATATGCCGCCCGGCCGGCGGATCCTCCCCGCTCTGCGGCGGGCCGGCCAGCACCTCGGCGGTGCTGATGGTGATCGTGCCGCCGTCCGGCATCGCGTCGCGGGCATTGATCGCGATGTTCAGGATGGCGAGTTCCACCTGGGTCGCATCGGCGAATGCAGCCGGCAGCGCCGGGGCCAGACGGGTCTGCACGTCCACCGCGCCGCCGAGCGTGCTGTGCAGCAGGCCGGCCATGCCCGCCACCAGCGCGTTGAGATCGAGCGGCTGCGGCGCCAGTTGCTGGCGGCGCGCGAAGGCAAGCAACTGGCCGGTCAGCTTCGCCCCGCGCTCGATGCCGCGCTCTGCCGCCGCCAGCCGCCGCCGCCCGCGCTCCGTCGTCACGTCCTGCGCCAGCAGTTGCAGCGAACCGCCGATGGCGGCCAGCAGATTGTTGAAGTCGTGTGCCACGCCGCCGGTGATCTGACCGATCGCCTGCATCTTCTGCGTCTGCCGCAGTTCCTCCTCCAGCCGCACCTGTTCCGTCACTTCGCGCGAGGAACCGAGAATGCGGACGACGCGGCCGGCCGCATCGCGCACCGGCACCATCACCGTGTCGAACACGCCGTCGCCGGCGGGAAAGGCGATCCGCTCGGTGCAGCGGCGCTTGCCGTGGTCGCGCACGGTGGCGAGCGCCCGCTCCATCGCCCCAGCGGTTTCCGGCGCCATGAATGCCGAAGGCGGCAGGCCGCGGATGCGGGCGTTGTCATAGCCGGTGCGCCGCTCGCCGTGCGGGTTGTAGCCTTCGTGCAGGAAGCGTCCGTCCTCCGTCACCGCGAGCGTGAACACGCAATCCTCCACCCCCTCGAAATAGGCGCGGAAGCGGGCCTCGCTCTCGGCAAGCTGAGCCGTGCGCTCGGCGACGCGCAGCTCCAGTTCCTCGGCGGCGCGGCGCAGCGCGGTCTCCGTCCGCTTGCGGGGGGTGATGTCGATCGTGGTGCCGATGGCACGAAGACCGTTGCCCTGATCATCGAAGAACGCGCGACCCTTGGCGGCGACCCAGCGCTCGATCCCGTCTTCGCGCCCGATGGTGCGATATTCCACGTCGTAATCGCCGCGCACCGCGGGATCGATCGCGGCGGCGAACCGGGCGCTGATCGCGGCGCGATCATCGGGGTGCAGGCAGTCGTAGAAATCCTGCATGCTGACCGGCACATCCGTCGAGATGCCGAACATCGCCCTGCAGCGGTCCGACCAGTGCAGTTCCTGCGTGCGCAGGTTCAGATCCCACAGGCCGAGCTCGGTTGCCTCCACCGCAAGCCGCAGCGTCTCCTCGCCCATCCGCTGCGCCGCCAGCGCCGCCCGCGCCTCAGTGACATCGACGCAGGAACCGATGAAGCCCACGAAACGCCCGTCCTCGGCGTGGCGCGGTGCGCCGGTTTCCTCCATCACGCGCCAGGCGCCGTCCGCACGGCGCAGCCGGTAGTCCATGCGGTAGCGCCGGCGCGCGGCCAGGGCGGCGCGGAAGACGCGCAGGCAGCCGGGGAGATCGTCGGGATGCACGCTCGCCATCCAGCCGTCGCCGAGTTCCTCCTCCAGACTGCGGCCGGTGAGATCGAGCCACGGGCGGTTGACCCAGAGCATCTGGCCAACGGCATCGGATTCCCAGATCAGTACCGGGGCGCTGTCGGCCACGGCGCGGAACCGTGCCTCGCTGGTGCGCAGATGCTCCTCGGCGCGCTTGCGGTCATCGATGTCGAAGGCGATTCCCCACCAGCGCAGCAACGGCGTCCCGCCCGTCGGCACGGCAACGGAGCGGAACAGGAACCAGCGCCACGCGCCGTCGCTGCGCCGCACCTGCAACTCGCATTCGACGGGATACGGGCAGCCCGAGGCGGACGCCTGTTCCGCCGGCAGCTGCGCGGCGGCCAGTTGCTCGGTCCGCATCACCTTCCGCCAGCCGTCGCCGAGCAGCGCCTCCGCCGGCAGCCCGGTATAGTCCTGGAAATAGCGGTTGACGAACAGGCTGCCGTCGGTCGAACCCTCGAACACCAGTCCCGGCGCAGCATCGGCGAGGGTGCGGAACCGCGCCTCGCTGGCGGCCAGCACCTTTTCCGCCGCCCGCCGCCAGGAGATATCGACGACGATGAAGCTGGCCCGCGCACACCCGTCCGCGCCGCGGGGCAGCGGCACATAGGCGCCGAAATACCATCCCGCGACGCGGCCCGGGGCGCCGAAGGGATGCTCGCTCGCCTGCGCCGCTCCGGTCGCGTCGGCAAGACGCAGTTTGGCAACACAGGCGGCGATCTGCGCGGGATCGAGACCGAGTTCCCGCGCCCGCATGCCCGCCAGCCTGCGGCCGAACCAGGCCTCGGTTGCCGCACTGGCCTGTTCGTAGCGATAATCCGCGCCGTCCGGGCCGCTCGCGTCGGCGATGACGCCCTGGAAGATTTCGGGCGAGTCGCCGGCGGTAACGGGATCAGCCTCCGCCGATCCTCCGACCTCGGCGCGCAAGGCCGCGAGTTCAGCCTCCAGGGCGCGGATGCGCGCGCGGGCAGCCTGATCGCGTTCGGCTTCGGCGGGCAGAGCAGGCAGAACCGCGTCCAAGTGAACCTCCTCCTCCGCGCGCCGGCGCCTGGCGGTCGGCATCCGACACCAAATCCGGCTGACCGCCAAGTCAATCATGCCCGGCCGATCCGCGCCGCCTGTAACGCGCCCACCCGGCCGCGAGACAGCCGGATATAGCAAACCGGCGGGAGAGGCGGGATGGCCATCGGATGGCGCGGAGCGGGAACGCTGGCGGCGGCGCTGCTGCTTTCGACCACGGTATCGGCACAGGCGCCGCCGCATCGCCCGGTGGTGGCGGAGCTGTTCACGTCCGAGGGCTGCTCCTCCTGTCCGCCGGCCGAGGCGGTGGTGGCGGAGCTTGCGCGATCGCGGCCGGATGTGCTGGCGCTCGCGTTCCATGTCACCTACTGGGACCGGCTCGGCTGGGCCGATCGCTTCGGGCTGGCGGCGGCAACCGTGCGGCAGCAACACTACGCGGCGCAATTCCTCCAGGACTCGGTCTATACGCCGGAACTTGTCATCGACGGCTGGCGGCAGGCGGTGGGCAGCGACCGGCCGGCAGTGCTGGCGGCGCTCCATGCCGCCGCGGTGGAGCAGGCGCCGGCGGTTGCCCTCACGCTCGGCCGCGCCGGCGGGCGCGTGCGGGTGGATGTCGGCAGCGGGGCGGGGCGCGGAACGGTGCTGCTGGTCGGCTTCGATTCGTGGCATCGGACGCCGGTCGCGCGGGGGGAGAACGGCGGGCAGACGCTGACCGAGGCGAACGTCGTGCGTGCCCTGGCCGTGCTCGGCCCCTGGCAGGGCGCGGCGCTGATGGACGAGGCGGCGGCGCCGGCGGGCGAGCATCTCGCGGCGCTGTTGCAGGCGCCGGACGGGCGCATCCTGGGGGCTGCGGTGCTGCCGTAATGCCGGCCCAACCGGCCGATCGGGCGTGACGGCATCGGCGTTCGCGCGCGGGCGGAGGAGGCGGCAGGCAGGGCAGGGCGGGGGCAGCGCCGGCGGGAACCGCGGCTCGGGGCCGCCGTTGGCCGCGCAGGAGGTGGCTGCATGCGTCCTCGTCTTCGACCTGCCGGCCTGGTCGTGGGGCTGGGCCTGTCATTCGTCGCAACCGCCGTCCCGGCGCGGGCACAACCGCCGGCACCGAATGCGGCACCGCCCAGCGTTCCGCCGCCCGCCGCCGCCACCCCGCCCCCGGCGGCCGGGGCGGGCGGATCGGGCGTGATCCGGCCGCCGGCCGGCGTCGATCCCGGTATCGATCGTGGACCGCCGCCGGCGGGAACGCAGGGTGCGGACCCGATGCCGGTCTATCGCCCGCCCGGCACACCGGGCGGCAACCCGAACGTGGTGCCGAAATAGCGGCCCGGCCTTCGCGTTCACCGCTTCTTCGGCCGCTTCGTCACCCGCTTCGCCTCGCTCTCACGTGGCGGCGCGGTCTGCGGCACTTCGTCGGTGGCGGCCGATTTCCGGGCGGCGCGCGCGCCGGCGGCGCGGGCGGCCCGCACCGGGTGTGCGCTCTGTTGCGGCGTCATGGCAGGCGTGCTTCCGGCCGTTTCGCCGCAAGGCGCCGCATCCTGGGTGTCGTCGGCGATCTCGCGGCGTGCCGCGAACCAGAATTCCTCGCCGCGGCCATGCGGCCGGCCGGCCTGTTCCCAGAGCTGATAGGCACGGTCGCGGATGCGCTGCTCGATGTCCGACATCGGTCTTCCCCTGATCGACGGCCCTGTTCTGCCTGACGCATCGGAACCGCGCCGGTTGCCTCCGCCCGGCGCTTCGCCGCCTGTGCGAATACCCTGCGGTCGGCACTAGTTTCGCTTGCAATCCATAACCGAAACTTGATAGTTTGCCGATCGCGGCGAAGGGGGGTGGGGGTGAGCGGCTCGGTCAGTTGGAACGGCGGCAGCGGCGCCTGGAGCGATCCGACGAAATGGAGTTCGCTGGCGGTGCCGGGCGCGAACAATAGCGTAACGATCGACGTCGCCGGCAGCGAGGTGACGCTGGACACTGCCGGGGCGGCCGCAGCGCTGCTGCTCGCGGCTGGCACGCTCGATCTGACGGGCCAGTTGACGGCGACCGGCTCGGTTTCGCTGGAAGGCGGCACGCTCGACCTTGCCGGCACGCTCAGCGGCGGCACGCTCGCGCCTGGCGCTGCGGGCGGGCTGGTCGGGCAGGGGGGGATGCTTGCGGGGGTGTACCTGCCGGCGGCCCTGTTCGATCTTGGCGGCCTCTCCATCGATCCCGCGACCGCGTCACGCGATACCGCGACCACCCTGGCGCCGGACGGCACGCTGACGCTGGCCGGTGGCATCTACACGGGCGACCACTTCCTGCTCGACCCGCAGCAACTGGCGCCACCCGGCGGCAGCGCTGAACTGGACGCCGCCCTCGGCGCGACCGTGACGCTGGGCAGCGGCACCACGCTCGACCTCTCCGATGATGCGGCAAGAGGCGCGGCACAGCCGAGCGGGCCGGTGGCCGGGGATGCGGTGGCACTCGGCGGCGGCACGTTCGTCAATCAGGGGATCATCACCTCGAACTTCAGCAATTCCGGCAGCGGCGACCTCGCCATCACCGCGGCGGCGTTCACCAATGCCGGCACGATGTCGTTCGGGGCGATGACAGTAGGTAAATCGGCCAACGTGCCATATGCCATCAACCCCAGGGGTGGCGGCTATCTCTACAGTCCCCTGGGCTGGAATCAGGCGTACGCGCCGACGCTCGACGTGAGTTCGCCGCAATTCGTCAACAGCAATGCGCTCACCCTCGAAGGCGGTACCCTGGCGTTTTCCGGGGCATCCTTCGCCAACAGCGGAACGGTGGCAGGCCAACTGATAACCACGTCAACGCTCGACTATCTGGATCCCCTGTACACGATCGGCACCGAAGTGCTGCCCGGCACCGTCGCGTTCGGTGCCGGTGTAACCAGCTTCAGCAACACCGGCCTCATCGTCGGCAACACCATCGCCTTCGCCAACGACATCAGCCTTTCCAGCCTCGGCCACATCAGCCTCGATCCGGCCGGCGGGCCGAACGGGGAACTTGCCTTCACCGGCACGTTCGATCTCGGCGGCGGCGTGCTCAGCGCCTTCAATTACGGCGTGCCGGGGTTCGGCTCCACGATCCTGCTCGGCGGCCTGGTGGAGAACGGCACCGTCAGCGCCGGCGTCGGCACGCTCGCGCTCGATGGCGCCACGCTCGACAACGTGACGGTCGCGTCGGGCGGATCGCTCACTGCGACCGGCCCGATCACGCTGATCGATCCGCCGGCATCGACCCGGCAGGTGACGCTGAACGGCACCACGACGGAACTTGCCTTCGATGCCGGTACCAGCATCGGCACGCTGCTGGTGACGGCGGCGACGGCGGGCGTCAGCGCGACGCTCGCGGAACTCGGCACCGGCACGCTGACCCTCGGCAGCGGGTTCTCGCTCGACGTGTCCGCCGGCACTGTCGATCTCACCGGCAACGGCAGCGTCCTCGATGACGGGACGATCACGGTCAGCGGCTCCGGCACCCGCCTGACGGTGGCGCCGACGCTCGACGGCACCGGCACCATCACGATCGAGGGCGGGGCGCAGGTGGCGCTCGATGCCCTGGCGCCGGATGCGGCGCTGACGGTGGTGTTCGGTGCCGGCGCGGGGCTGCTGTCGATGCCGGGCAATGGTACCGGATTGACGCTGGTCGGGCTGCAGCCGGGCGATCTGATCGACTTCACCAGCCTGTCCGGTCAAGCGGGCTCGACCTTCGCGCAGCCGGGGGCGACCATCAGCGCCGGCACGCTCGACGTGACGGCGGCATCAGCGGAAACGGCGCGCGTGCCGGTGAGCAATGCGGCATCCGGGCTGACCTTCAGCGTCGAGGTCGGTGCCGGCGGCAGCACCCTGGTCACCGCGTCCTGCTTCCGCCGCGGCACCCGGATCGCGACGCCGCGCGGCGAGGTGCCGGTGGAGCGGCTGCGCATCGGCGATCCGGTGCTGACCGCGGACGGCGGGGTCGGGCCGATCAAATGGATCGGCCGACGGCGGTATCCGGCGGCGCAGGTGGCGGCGCACCCCGAATTGCGGCCGGTGCGGATCGCCGCTGGTGCCCTCGCGCCGGGCCTGCCGCGCCGGGCGCTGGAGGTTTCGCCCGAACACGCGCTGCTGGTCGATGGCGTGCTGATCCCGGCCGGCGCGCTGGTCAACGGCCAAACCATCACCCGAGTCGCGGCGGCGGAGGAGGTGGCGTATCTGCATATCGAACTCGGACGCCATGCGCTGGTGCTGGCCGAAGGGGCCGCGGCGGAGACCTTCGTGCCGCTCGCCGGACGCGCCCTGTTCGAGAATGCCGCTGAATACGCGGCCCTTTACGGCACCGGGCCGGAGCAGCGTCCGCCCGACCTGCCGCGAGAGGACGGCGGCGCTGCCGTCGAACGGGCCTGTGCCGCGCTGCGCCGGCGCGCCGGTCTGCCAATGCTTCGCCCCGCCGCCGGCCGGCTGCGCGGCCATATCGAGCACATCGCCGACGGGATGATGCTCGGATGGGCCTGCGATGACGCCGTACCGCTTCGGCCGGTGGCGCTGGAGCTGCGCTTCGGCGGTGTCGTGCACGGCATCGTGCTGGCCAACCGCTATCGCATCGACCTCGATCATCATGGTCTGCCGCCGTGCGGCTTTCGCGCCAGCGTGCCGCGCGGGGCAGCGGCAACGCTGCATCACGCCGCCAGCGGCGAAACCCTGCCGGCCGCTCCGCACGCCCGCGCCGCCTGACCGGGCCCGTCGCCTCAGCCCCCGATGAAACGCGGATCACGCAGCACCGCGCCGACCGCCTCGGCGTCGATGCGCCAGGTGTTGCCGTGGACCCAGGTGTCCCGCGTCACCGTCTCCCCGACGACGCAGCCATAGGACAGGCCGCGCAGCGCCGCGAGGCGGCGGAACGACCATTGCAGATAGCTGTCCATGTGCAGCTCGCACAGCTTCGTCCCCGGCCGGCAGAAGCCGATATTGGTCAGGCCGGCACCGTGCGGCGCCAGGATGTGCGTCGCCTCCGCGAACAGCCGCGCCTGCTCGCCGACCGACAGACGGCCCAGTTCCACCGGCGTGAACCCGGCGGCCTCGGCGCGCGCCATCACCTCGGCCTCGTTCAGCAGCCGGCGCTGCGCAGTGTCGGTGCGCGCGACATAGAGCCGCCGCCACGGCGGCACCGACCGTTCATGGTGGGCGCCGAGGGCAGCGACGCGGATCGCATCGAACACGCGGAGCAGCGCACTGTGCGGCAGATGGCCGCCGCCGCTCAGGTCGGGGATGAACAGCAGCCGCTGCACGAACGCGATCCCCCCGGCGGTGAGGGCAATGCGCGGAACCGTGTCGGGCAGCAGAAGGTTGAGCGTCTCCCACTTCCACGCCATGTCGAGTTCGGGCACCAGCATCACCGGCGCACCCGGCGCCTGCTGGGCCGCGCCCAGGGCCGCGAAGCGGTCGGCGCTGTAGCGGCCGGCGACATCGATCAGCCAGTGGAAATAGTTGGTCAGGTTGCAGGCGAGCAGATGGCACGCAACCGGCAGCGTCGCCACGCGGGCGCGCTGCGGCAGACGAAGATGGTCCGCGCCGTCGGGGCCGGCGCCGGGCAGGCGGTGCAGCGGCAGGTGATGCAGCGTTTCCGCCAGCACATCCCCGTCCTGGGTGACGATGCCGTACTGGCCATGCACGGTCACGTCCCGCAGGATCCAGGCAGGGACCGGCGGGCGGTGCAGCCGCGCGCCCGCCGCCTCTGCCGCCAGCGCCGCCGCCACCGCTGCCTGCGCCGATGCAGTGCTGCCATAGGTGAACGGGGGCAGCACCAGCGTCTCCGCCGCGGCATACGGCGATGCCTCGACCCTCGCCCGCCCGTCCGCCATCGTTGTCCCACGCGCCGCGAGTTCCTCCAGTGCCGCGCGGCGGTAGCGATCGGTGCGCGGCTTCGGCGGCTCGCCTGCCTCGATCATCCGGCCATGCGCGATCGCGATCTCCTCCGCCGCCGCAAGCGTCTGAGAAAGCGCACGGGCGGCGTAATCGGCCGCTCCGGTGTAGCGCAGCGGCGCGCCGAGATAGGGCAGCGGATCATCGATCAGCGCCGGATCGGCCGCTGGCGCCGCCCCGGCGCCGGCGAGCCAGCCGCGTGGATCGGCCTTGAACTGCCGGATGAACGGCGCGTAATGGCCCGAGGTGCCGCCACCCCATAGCCGCTCCCCGGCCGCCAGGACCTTGAGCCAGCCGATCGTCGCCTTGCCCGCCCAGTGGAATGGCGAACGGTTGGGATAATGGCCGAGCACGATCGCATCCTGGCGCAGCGGCGGGCGCACGGCGCCATCGACGAAGATCTGGTGATTGCCGTGATCGACCTCGATCGCGCCGGGATCGGTGCGGCCACGCACGATCACCTTCCAGACATCCGTCGGCGCGCTCCCCCGCCGCGTCAGGCGCCGCAGCACATTGCGCTCCCCCGCGCCCTCCGGCGCCCCGGCGTCGTAGTTGCGCAACTGCATGCCGACGCTCGGATGCTCCGTGCCGATGCCCGCGAGCACTTGCGCAAGGCTCGCGAAGCCGCGCGGATCGATGAACTCGTCGGCGTCGAGGAACACCACCCAGTCGGCGCCGAGCGCCGTACAGGCATGACGATAAAGCCGCGTGTTGTGCTGCGCGTCGGCAAAATGGGCAGTGCCGTCGCTGATCACATGCAGCGCCAATCCTTCGTCGCGCAGCGCGGCAAGAATCGCCTGCGTCGCATCGGTGCTGCCGTTGTCGAGCAGCAGATGCGCATCGACCAGCGCCGCATGATGGCGGATTTGCGCCTCGATGATGTCGTCCTCGTTGCGAACACGGGTGGCGGCGACGATGCGCATGGCGTCACGCCGCCCTGGTCTCGCGCCGCCAGATGTAAAGCCCGGCGGCAATCAGCACGGCGATGCCGGCGATGCTCCAGCGGTCCGGCATCTCCCCCCACAGCAGCGCGCCGAGCAGCGTCGCATGCACGATCGCGCCATACTCGAACGGCGCCACCGCCGTCGCCTCTCCGCCGCGGTAGCCTTCGGTCATCAGCCACTGCGCCGCGGCGGTGACGAGGCCGGCGGCGAGCAGCAGCGCCGCGTCGCGCGGCGCCGGGGCGACCCACACGGGCAGCGCGAGCACCAGCGCGATCGCAAGGCTGCCGAGGCTGTACCACAGGACGATGGTCGCGTTCCGCTCCCCGGCGGCGCCGAGGCGGCGGATGGTGATGGTGGTGAGCGACCAGGTGAACACGCCGGCCAGGACGAGGAGGACCACACCGAGCGGGGCCGTGCGCGAGTCATGCCACGGCCGCACGATCATCAGCACCCCGCCCAGGCCGACCAGCACCGCGAGCCAGCGCCGCCACCCGACCCGCTCCCCCAGCAGCGGCACCGAGAGCACGGTGAGGAACAGCGGCATGGCGAAGTTGAGCGCGGTGACGGTGGCGAGCGGCAGGCGCAGATAGCCGAGATAGGACGTGGTCATCCCGAAGAAGCCGAGCAGCGTGCGCACGGCATGGCCCACCGGATGGCGCGTGCGCAACATGCCGACAAGGCCGAGGCCGCCGCGGCGCAGCAGCGCCATCATCACCAGCACGATGACGATGCTGCGGAACACCACCATCTCGCTCAGGGGAACCCCGGAATGCCGCATCGTCTTGATCAGGGCGGCGGCGAGCGCGAAGCAGAACCCTTCGCCCAGCACGCACAGGATCGCGCGTCTGCGCTGAGCGGAGGGAGGGGGCAGCGTCGGCAGCGCCGCAAGCGACGTTTCCATGCCGGCAGGATAGGCGGGACGCGGCCGCCTGGCACGCACCACGCTCATGGCGGCCTCATTTCGCGCCCCTTTCCGCCGCCACCGTGCAACGCACCTCCACCACCGTCTCGTCGTCCGGCGCGCGGTGGAGGGTGAAGCCGAGCCGGCGCATCAGGGCCAGCATGGGGGCATTGTCGGCCAGCACCTGCCCGACGATCTCCACCACTCCCCGCGCCGCCGCCCAGCCGAACAGCCGCCGCATCAGATGCGTCGCCAGCCCCTGTCCCTTTGCGTCCGGCTGCACCACGATCGCGAATTCCGCCGTGCCGTCGGCGGCATCCTGCACCAGCCGCGCCACTCCCACCGTCTCTTGCCGTGCCGGGCGGATGGCGATGAAGGCGATTTCGCGGTCGTAATCGACCTGCGTCAGGCGCACGATCTGCTCGTCGGACAGCGCCCGCATCGCCGAGAAGAAGCGGAAGCGCACGTCCTGCGGCGGCAGACGGGCGAACAGCGCGGCATGGGCCGCCGCGTCCTCCGGCCGGATCGGGCGGATCAGGAAGCTCTCGCGCGCGCCCCGGAACGTGCCGGTCAGCTCGGCAGGATAGGGGGCGATCGCGAGCCGCGACGCCGCCATGCCGGGCGGGCGCAACCGCAGCCGCGGCGGCGCCGGCCAGGCCAGTTCGACGGTCGCGAGGTCGGGGAGATCGACGACGAACTGACTGAGCCGCAGCAGCGCGTCGGCGACCGGTGCAGCCGGGATGCCCGGCGGCAGCCCGGCACGCGCAACCATCGCCGCGGACAATGCCGGGTTGAGCGGGGGCAGGTCGAATACCGTGCCGCCGGCGCCGCCCAGCACCAGCACCGGGCCGAACACCGCATCCTGCATGACTGCGAGGTTCACCCCGTCGGGCACCGCGATCGCATAGGCGCCGAGCGCCGCCCGCGCCTCGCCGGCATCGAGCATCTCGCGCCCGGCGGCACGGGCGGCGGCGCAGGCAGCGGCGGCGGCGGCGCGGTCGGGGGCAATCTCCAGTACCGCGGAGGGCGGCAACTCGCCGGCGGCGGCGCGGCTGCGCCGGTCGCGGGCCAGATGCGCAAAGCCGCGTACCGCATCCTCCGGCATCAGAAATACCGGCACGCCGGACGCTGCCAGTGTCGCCCGTTGCGCCGCGCCGGAGCTTTCCCCCAGCGCCGCCACCAGGATCGGCACCGGCGCGGCCCGCACCGCAGCCGCCAGCGCCGCGATGTCATCCGCCTCCCCGGTCGGAACCGGGGCATGCACCACCAGCACACCGCCGACTTCCGGTGCGGCAGCGAGGCGCGCGGCGGCGTCGGCCAGGCTGAGGCCGGAAGCGGCGCCGGCATGGACGATTCCGGCAACGGCCCGGGCATCGGGCCGATGCACCGGTGCCGCCAGCGCCGGCCCCAGCGCCGCCCGCGTGTCGGGCGCAAGGGTGGCCAGTTGCAGCCCTTCGCGCAGCGCCGCATCGGCGGCGAGCCAGGCCGGGCCGACCGCATTGGTGGCGATCGCCAGCGCCTCGCCGCGCAGGCGTCGCGCGCGGGTCAGCGTCTCGGCCGCGGCCAGCATATCGGTAAGGCGGGTGACGGTCAGCACGCCGCTGCGGTGCAGCGCCGACTCCAGCACCGCATCCTGGGTGCCGGACGGATCGAGCAGCCGACCGCCGGGACGGATCGCCACCACCGGGCGCAGCCGCGCCGCCGCCCGCGCGGCTGAGAGGAAGCGGCGGGCATCCTTGATCCGCCGCAGATCGAGCAGGATCGCACCGGTGCCGCTGTCGCGGCTCAGCCAGTCAAGGACGGCGGCGAAGCCGAGATCGCCGTTGCCACCAAGCCCGACGATATGGCTGAAGCCGACCCCGTTCGGCCCCGCCCAGTCGAGGACCGCGCGGCACATCGAGGCCGATTGCGAGACGAGCGCGAGCCGCCCCGGTGGCGCCGGCAGATGCCCACGGCTGGCATCGAGCCCGATCGAGGGCACGACGAGGCCGAACGACCCGGGGCCGAGCGCGCGCAGGCCGGTCTGCCGCGCCAGCGCGCCGACATCCTCCGCCATACCGAACACGATCGCCGCGCGCGTGCCGCGGCGGGCGAGGGTGGTGAACGACGCCGCGACCGCTTCGCCGTCCTGGCAGATCAGCGCCAGATCGGGGACCGGCAGCGGCGGCAGTGCGGTGGCATCGGCCGCCGCCAGGATCGTGCCGCCAAACCCCCCGGCGCGGAGATTGGCCAGGACCAGCCGCCCGTGCGGGCTCGCCGCGCCGATCACGGCGACGGACGCCGGATGGAACAGCTTCTCCGCCCGGAAGCGGCCCAGCAGGGAGGCGTGCGGCGCCATCGCCGCGCCGCATACACCGGCGCCGCCGACGGCGCTATCCCGCGGGCGGCACGGCGTCGTGCGCCACGGTCAGGGCGAGATCAGTTCCAGCGGCAGCCCGCGCGTGCGCGGTCCGAACAGGCCGATCGACAGCACCACCACCAGCATCGCCGCGCCGATGAACGCGAACACCCCGGGTGCGCCGGAGCGGGCCAGGAAGAATGCGATCATGAAGCTGCTGAACACGGTGGACAGCCGGCTGAACGAATAGACGAAGCCGACGGCACGCGCGCGCACCCGCGTCGGGAACAGTTCCGGCTGATAGGCATGCAGGGCGTAGGACAGCAGATTGTTCGAGGTGGTGATGCCGATGCCGCACAGGATCAGCCACAGCGGACTCGCCGACAGGGCGAACAGGGCGCCGAACCCGGCGGTGCCGCAGGCCGCCGCGACGATCTGCCATTTCCGTTCGGTGCGGTCGGCGAACAGCAGGAACAGGAACGGCATGGTCGGGCTGGCGAGCGCGATCACGAACGAATATTGCAGGCTGCGGGTGAAGCCCGCCCCCTGCGCCGCCAGCAGCGCCGGCACCCAGTTATTGAACCCATAGAACCCGATCGTCTGGCAGAAATTGAAGACCATCAGCATGATGGTGCGCCGCCGGTAGGGGGGCACCCAGATTTCGGCGAGCGTTTCGCGCGCCCCGGCGATCTCGGCGGGCGCCGGTTCCGGTGCGGGCAGGGGCGCCTTCGACTGCGCCGCCACCCGCGCCTCGATCGCCTCGATGACGCGCGCCGCCTCCGCCCCGCGCCCCTGCCGGGCGAGCCAGCGCGGGCTTTCCGGCACGGCGCGGCGGATATACCAAACGACGATCGCCGCCAGCGCCGGAAACGCCGCCACGAACCGCCAGCCGGCGATGCCGAACGGGTCGATGGGCACGAAGATCCACCCCATCAGCGCCGCCATCGGCACGGAGGCAAACTGGATCGCCTGGTTCACGGTGAATGCCCGGCCGCGCAGCCGCTTCGGCACCAGTTCGGCGAGGTAGCTGTCGATCGTGACCAGCTCGACCCCGACCCCGACGCCGGCGATGAAGCGCCAGAGATCGACGCCGAGCACCGTGCTGCGTGTCGCCATGACCAAAGTTGCCGCCGAGTACCACAGCAGCGCATAGGTGAAGATGGCGCGGCGCCCGTAGCGGTCGGCAACATAGCCGAACCCGATCGTGCCGACGAACAGCCCGGCAAAGGTGATGGAGGCGAACGCCGCCTGATCGCTCAGGCCAAGGAATCCCTGGGCGCCGGGATGAAAGATGCCGGCGCGGATCAGGCCGGGGCTGACATAGGCGGTCATCAGCAGATCGTAGAGCTCGAAACAGCCACCGACCGAGAGCAGCAGAACCAGTTTCCAGATATGCCGGGTCGCCGGCAGCCGGTCGAGCCGCGCCGTGATCGCCGCCGCCGTCGGCATGGTGTCCTGCATCAGACTGCGCGCCTCCCCCTGAGTGCCGCCGCCAGCGTGCCGTCATCGAGCACCTCCAGCGCGCCGCCGATCGGCACCCCCTGGCCGACTCGCGTCACCTTAGCACCGAACGGCGCAATCCGCTCGGCCAGCCAATGCGCCGTCGCCGCGCCATCGACGGTGGCACCGAGCGCCAGGATCACCTCGGCGACCGCCCCGCTGTGGAGCCGCGCCAGCAGCGGGGCGAGGTTCAGATCCTCCGGCCCGGTGCCGCCGAGCGCGGAGAGCGTGCCGCCGAGGACATGATAGAGGCCGCGATAGACGCCGGCCCGCTCCAGCGCCCACAGATCGCCCACCCCCTCCACCACACAGACAAGGCTCCGGTCGCGGTGCGGGTCGGCGCACAGGCTGCACGGGTCGGCGCTGTCGAGATTGCCGCATTCCCGGCACCGCCGCACCGCCCGCGCCGCCTCCGTCAGCGCCGCGGCCAGCGGCAGCATGCGGCCTTCCGGCTGTTGCAGCAGCTTCAGCGCCGCCCGGCGGGCGCTGCGCGGGCCAAGGCCGGGCAGCCTGGCGAGCAGCCCGATCAGCCGCTCCACCGCCTCCCCGCCCATCGCGCGCGCCGGGTCAGAACGGCAGCTTCATGCCGGGCGGCAGGCTGAGGCCGCCGGTCACTTTCTGCATTTCCTCGGCCGCCGTCGCCTCCATCTTGCGACGCGCCTCGGCATGGGCTGCAACCAACAGATCTTGCAGCATTTCCATCTCGGCAGGATCGGCCAGCCGAGGATCGATGCGGACCGCCCGCAGCTCGCCCTTGCCGCTCAGTGTCACCCGCACCATGCCGGCGCCGGATTCGCCTTCGATCGCCAGGCTGTCCAGCCGCGCCTGCATTTCCTCCATCTTCTTCTGCATCTGGCTGGCCTGCTTCATCAGGCCGGCGAGGTTCTTCATCTCAGCTCTCCGTTTCGTCCGCCATCTCGTCGGGCGGGGTGTCGGCGGGGGCGTCCGCCAGTGGGTCGGCTGCGGCGTCGTGCACCGCCTCGATCCGCGCGCCGGGAAACGCTTCCAGGATCGCGCGCACCAGCGGGTGTGCCGCCGCTTCGGTGCGCCGCGCCGCTGCCGCCGCCCCGTCCTGTTCGGCCAGCGTCGGTTCCCCCGCTGCCGCCGACAGGGCGACCGTCCAGCGCGTGCCGGTCACTTCGCTGAGCAGGGCGGCAAAGCGCGCGGCGAGGTCGCGCGGCGCTTCCGGCTCGGGGCGCAGTTCGATCACCGGCGGCGCGAACCGCACCAGGTGCACCGAATGCCGCAGATGCGCATGCAGCGTTGCCTGCCGGTGTGTCGCTGTCATCGCCACGGCGTCGCGGAAACCCGCCACCTGCGGCCGCTGCACCGGCGCCGCCGCAAGCGCAACCGCGCCGCCCCCTGCCGCCCGCACCCGCCCGCCGCCCTCCGCAGGGGATGGCGGTGACGGGGCCGGCGGGGCCGCGGCCGGGCCGGCTTCGGTCAGCCGGCGGATCAGGTCGCCGGGCGGCGGCAGATCGGCGGCATGGCACAGCCGGATCAGCACCATCTCCGCCGCCGCGCGCCGGTCCGGCGCCGCCTCCACTTCGCCTATCCCCTTCAGCAGCATCTGCCAGGTGCGGGCGAGCAGCGGGATGCTGAGGGCTTCGGCCAGCGCCGCGCCGCGCGTCCGCTCCGCCTCCGGCAGGTCGGGGCTGTCGCGCAGCGCCGGAACCGCCTTGAGGCGCGTCAGCGTGTGCGTGAGGTCGAGCAGATCCTGCAACAGCACGCCGAGATCGGCGCCGAGCGCATGTGCCCGGTCGGTGATGGCGAGGGCGGCGGCAGGCCGGCCCTGCATCACCGCCTCGAACAGGTCGAACACGGCGATGCGGTCGGCGAGGCCGAGCATGTCGGCGACCGCCTCGGCCGCGATCGGCGTGCCCGGCGGCGCCTGCGCGATCGCCTGGTCGAGCAGGCTCAGCCCGTCGCGCACCGACCCGTCGGCTGCACGCGCGATCAGGGCGAGCGCCTCGGGCGCGACTGCCACCCCCTCGCGCCCGGCGATGCGGGCGAAATGGCTCGCCAGTTCGGCAGTGGCGATGCGGCGCAGGTCGAAGCGCTGGCAGCGCGACAGCACCGTCACCGGCACCTTGCGCAATTCCGTGGTCGCGAAGATGAAGGTGACATGCGGCGGCGGCTCCTCCAGCGTCTTGAGCAGCGCGTTGAAGGCGTTGCGTGACAGCATGTGGACCTCGTCCACCACGAACACTTTGGTGCGTGCCTGCATCGGGCGAAAGCGCGTCGCCTCGATGATCTCGCGCACGTCATCGACCCCGGTGCGCGACGCGGCGTCCATCTCCTGCACGTCGGGATGCCGGTCGGCGAGGATGGCGGTGCAGTTGGGGCAGACGCCGCACGGATCGGGCGTCGGCCCGCCGCTGCCGTCGGGGCCGATGCAATTGAGCGCGCGTGCGATGATGCGCGCCGTGGTGGTCTTGCCGACGCCGCGCACGCCGGTCAGCATGAAGGCGTGGGCGACGCGATTGAGCGCGAAGGCATTGCGCAGCGTGCGAACCATCGCCTCCTGCCCGATCAGGTCATCGAAGGTGGCGGGGCGGTATTTGCGTGCCAGCACGCGATACGCCGCGGCAGACGGTGCGGGCGCGGCATGGTCGGCCGCGAACAGGCCGGGGCCGGCCTGGGCCGGCGCGTCCGGGGGCGGGGGATCGTCCTGGAACAGGCCGGACATCGCGGCGCAGCACCGGCCGCCGCGGCGGCCTCCCTATGGGTTGATGGGTGGGAGGCCGAGCGGACGACCCGGGCGGAAACTCGTTGCGGCTGCTTCCTTCCGGACCTGACCGGGTTGGCGAGGCGCCCGTCCGCCGCCGACCTCCCGCCATCACCTTAGCACCGCCGTCGCAGCGGGCAAGCCGCGCCGCAGGTGCGGTTGCCCGGGCGGCGGCGCCCAGGCGCGGCAAGCGCTGCCGCGCTATGCCGCGATCATCGCCAGATATTCGGCCGCCGACTCCCAGCCATCGGCGGGCGCGGCGAGCCCGATGTAGCCGTCCGGTCGGATCAGCCACAGCCCGGTGCCGGCGCCATATTTCTGCGGCAGCGTGGCGTCGGGGGTCGCCACCGTCACCAGCGCACCGAAACGTTCAAGCAGCGCCCGTTCGCCGCCGCCGTCGCCGCCCACCAGCAGGAATTTGGGATCGGCCCCGGCGCCGATGCGCCGCGCCAGATCGCCGTCGAGCGGCGCCCGTTCGCCCGCCCGCGGCGCGCCGCGGCCCTCCGGCGCGCCGCGGGCAGTCCGGTTGAGCGGACTGTCGGGATAGGCGATGTCGATCTCGGTCATGGTGGCGGCAAGGCGCTGCTGCACCGGCGGCAGTTCGCCGAGCAGATGCACGAGGCCGTTGCGCACGATCTGGCCGAGCGGATTGCGCAGCACCGCGGCATGCGTAAGCCGCGTCGCGTTGCGCAGCACCATCGCACCGACCGCACGCCGCTCGCTGTCGTAGCTGTCGAGCAGCTTGCCGCCGTGGCCGATGCCGCGCACGGCGAGCGCCAGTTTCCAGGCCAGATTGCAGGCGTCCTGGATGCCGGTGTTCATCCCCTGGCCGCCGGCCGGGCTGTGGATGTGCGCGGCATCGCCGGCCAGGAACACGCGCCCGACGCGATAGTGATCGACCATCCGCTCGTTGATGCGGAAATAGGCGAGCCAGATCGGGTCGCTGAGCACGGTTCCGGCCGGTCCGCGGCGATCCACGATGGCCTGGACGCTCGCCAGATCAGGCGCGGCCCCGGGTGCCGCGCCACCGAGATCGGCGATCACCCTGACCCGTCCCGCGGTGATCGGAAACACCGCCAGCACCCCGTCGCGGTGCCAGAAGATGCCGATCTCGTCGGGCACGATCGCCGGCCCGGCGATCCGCAGATCGGCGAGCAGCCAGTCGCTCGGCTCGGCCGAGCCGGCGAAATCCATGCCAAGCCGGTGGCGGACGGTGCTGTGGGCGCCGTCGCAGCCGACCAGCCAGTCGCAGGCGACGTCCTCCTCGCGCCCGTCGGGCTGACGGAGCCGCGCCGTCACCCGGTCGCGGCCCGGCGTCAGATCGGCGAGTTCGACCCCGCGCTCGACGGTGATGCCGAAGCCCGCGAGATGCTGCGCGAGCAGCCGTTCGGTCTCCGATTGCGGCAGCATCAGCGCGTAGGGATGCGGACTGTCGATCGCCGCCAGATCGATATGCGCAAGCCGCCGCCCCTGCGCCGAGATCGACGCCCCGGACGCCTTCAGGCCGGCATCGATGAACGCCCCGGCGCAGCCCGCGCGGTCGAGGAGTTCGAGGGTGCGGCTCCACAGCACCAGCGCCTTCGACTTGTCGCTCGGCGCCGTCGCCTTGTCGATGAGGCGCACCTTGACCTGGTAGCGTGCGAGTTCGGCCGCCATCGCCAGCCCGACCGGGCCGGCACCGACGACGAGGACGTGGGGCAGGGACAGGTTCATGACCGGGCGCTCATTGGGGGCCTTACGATTGGGTGCCATCCGCCGCAGCGGATTCTGTTAGACGAAAGTTATTATTGCACTCATCCCTGATCCGGGCAAACCGGCAACTGCTAAAAATTTTCCCGCGGCGTTCGCGGTTGCTGCCGTCCCGCCGGCGCCGCCGCCGGTGCGTTGCCGCCCGTGGTTGAAGGGGCAGGGTGGGCGTGGCAGGCTCGGGTCATGCCCCGCATCGTCCCGAGCCGCTCCAACCCCTATGCCGGCAGCCCCCTCGACCGTGCCGCCCATCGGCGCGACGATGCGGCCTGGATCACCGAGGCGCTGGCCGCGCCGCAGACGCTGTTCGTCCCGGTCTGGCGGTCGCGCAGTCTCCTGCGCGGGGTGGAGGAGGGGCGGCCCGAGGCGGTGTTCCTGACCGGCGCGGCGGCGGCGGCGCTGCGCCTCGCCGGCGGGCCGTGGGCGTTCCTCGGCCTGCTTGAGGGCGTGCCGGTGTTCGCCGTCGATGCCAGCGCGGCGGACGACCCGCTGCCCCTGCTGGCGCCGGAGATCGGCCGCTTCACCGACCTGCGCGCCGCTGCCGGGCTGCTGGCGGGCGGCGAGGCATCGGTGCTCGCGCATGCCCGCGGCCTCATGCACTGGCGCACGCGCCACCGGTTCTGCGGCGTCTGCGGCAGCGCCTGCACCGCGGAGAGCGCGGGGCATGTCCTGCGCTGCCTCAATCCCGACTGCGCCGCCCAGCATTTCCCCCGCACCGATCCGGCCGTGATCATGCTGGTGACGCGCGGCGACCGCGCCCTGCTCGGCCATGCGCGGCGGTTTCCCGGCCCCATGTATTCCACCCTCGCCGGCTTCGTCGAACCGGGCGAGAGCCTGGAGGAGGCGGTGGCGCGCGAGGTGTTCGAGGAGGTCGGCGTGCGCGTCGAGCAGGTCGAATACCACAGCAGCCAGCCCTGGCCGTTCCCGGCCTCCATCATGCTCGGCTTCTACGCCACCGCACTCGATGAGACGATCGTGCTCGACCGCGACGAGATCGAGGATGCGCGCTGGTTCAGCCGCGCCGAAATCCGCACTCCCGATGCGCACGGCTTCACCATCCCGCGTGGCGACTCGATCGCGCGGCGCCTGATCGAAGACTGGCTTTCGGGGGCGCCATGAGCCTGTTCACGATCGGCTACGAAGGCAGCACGCAGCCGGCGGTGATCGCCGCTCTACGCGCGGCCGGCGTCGCGCGCCTGATCGACGTGCGCGCGGTGCCGCAGTCGCGCAAGCCGGGATTCTCGAAGCGCCTGCTGTGCGCGGCGGTGGAGGCGGCGGGGATGCAGTACACGCATCTGCGGGCGCTCGGCACGCCGAAAGCGGGGCGCGACGCCGTGCGCCACGGCCGGCCGGAGGAAATGCGGCGCATCTTCCTCGCCCACATGCAGGAGCCGGCGGCACAGGCCGAGCTGGCACAGGCGGCGGCGCTGGCCGCAGCGGGCCCGGTCTGCCTGCTGTGCTTCGAGCACGATCCGGCGCATTGTCACCGCACCATCATCGCCGAGTTGCTGGGCCGGCCGCCGATCCATCTCGTCCCGGCGGAACCGCGGAGCGAACCACCATGACCGATGACACGGGCAGCAGGCCGCGCGAGAAGCTGATCGCACGCAAGCAGGACTGGGCGCGGGAAGGGCGGCTGCTGACCGGCACCACCGCCGATGCCGCCACCGTCCGCCTGCCGCCCGGCCAGCGCGAAGTGAGCGACTGGCCGGTGCTCGACCTCGGCATCCAGCCGGAGATCACCCGTGCCGCCTTCCGCCTCGATATCGTCGGCGCGGTCGAGCAGCCGCTCAGCCTCGGCTTCGACGATCTGCTGGCGCTGCCGCAGAGCGCGAGCGTGTCCGACATGCACTGCGTGACGCAGTGGACGCGCTACGACAATCGCTGGCAGGGTGTGGCGGCGCGCGAGGTGCTGGCGCGGGCGCGGCCGAAGGCGACGGCGCGGCACGTGATCTTCCACGCCCATGACGGCTACAGCACCAATGTCCGCCTCGACCAGTTCGACCGGCCGGACGTGTTTCTGGTGCATGCCTGGAACGGCCAGCCGATCAGCCGTCCGCACGGCGGTCCGGTGCGTGTGCTGATCCCGCACCTCTATCTGTGGAAATCGGCCAAATGGGTGCGGCGCATCGAACTCGCGGCGCTCGACCGGCCGGGATTCTGGGAAACCCGGGGCTACCACAACAACGCCGATCCGTGGCGGGAGGAACGCTACGCCGCCGCGCCCGGCACGCTCTAGCGCGCCGCCGCCGGGCTGCCATCCGCCCGGCCCGGCAGGCTGGCCTGCGGTACCGCCGGGCCGAACACCTCGCCCTGGCCGAGCTCGCAGCCGCTCGCCACCAGCAGGGCACGCTGCGCCTGCGTCTCCACCCCGTCGGCGATCACGGTCAGGCCGAGCGCGCGGGCGGCGGCGACGGCACTGCGCAGGATTGCCGCGTCCTCGCGGTCTTCGGGCAGGTGGCAGAGCAGAGTACGATCGAGCTTCAGCGCGGTCAGCGGCAGACGGCGCAGCAGGCCGAGGCTGGCATGGGCGGCACCGAACTCGTCCAGCGCCAGCGTCACCCCCAGGTCGCGCAGCGCCGACAGCGCCAGCAGCAGCTCGGTGTCGGTCGCCAGCAGCGCGGCTTCCGGCAGGCCCAGTTCCAGCCGCTCGGCCGGCAATCCGCTCTCCTCCAACGCCGTCCCGACCTGGCCGAGCAGGGTCGTGGCGTCGATCTGGCTGGGGGCGAGCCGCAGTGCCACGGTCCAGGCCGGCGGCCAGCCCCGCGCCGCGGCACAGGCGGTGCGTAGCGCCCAGGCGCCGATCGGCGGCATCAGCCCGTGCGGCTCGGCCAGCGCGACCAGCGCTGACTGCGCCATCAGTCCCCGGCGCCGGTGCGGCCAGCGCAACACCGCCTCGGCGCCCACGGCCTGCCCGGTCGCCAGGTCCGCACGCGGCTGGAAATGCAGCACGAAGCGCTGCCGTTCGGTCGCCTGCGCCAGTTCCCGCGCCAGCCGCCGCCGCTCGGCCGCGGCTTCGCGGCGGTGCGGCAGTAACCGATAGCGGGGCGGGGCGAGGTCGGGCGCGGGCAGATCTGGCGGCATGGCGCTGATCCCGGAAAGCGGAGCAGAGTCCAGGAATCCGCGACAAATCTGACATTCGCGTTAAGGCATCGCGGCACATCGCGTCGCCTGGCACTGTTTTCACAGGATTTATCAATTTCTGTCATGCAGTCTCGCCGATGGGACGGATCGCATGATCGGCGACATTGGCACGTCACTGTAACTTTCCGCATCGGCGTGCGGCCTGGTTGCGGCGGGCGGTCCGGCGCGCTACGCCTTGCCCCGCCCGCCCGCACGCACAGGAGGCAGCGTGTGACGATCGATCGCAAGCGGCGAATCTTCCGCCCCGGCCCCTTCGCCCCCCCGCGCCGCACGCTGCCGGTGCGGCCGACGCTGGCGGCGGGCGTCGTTGTCGTGCTGGCGGTTGCCGGCATTGCCCTGCTGTCGCGTCCCGCGACTCTGTTCGGCCGCGTCCCGGCCGGTGCCGGCACCGTCCAGGCCGCGCCGGATGCCGTCGCGGTGGTCGATGGCGGCACCCTGCGGCTCGATGCCCGCGTGGTGCGGCTGCGCGGCGTGGCGGCTCCGGTGCGCGGCCGGCCGTGCCGCGGCGATGACGGCCGTGCCTTCGACTGCGCCGGCGCCGCCGCCGAGCGCCTGGCCGGACTGGTGCGCGACCGCGCCGTCTCCTGCCGGTTGGTCGGCCACGACGCCGCCGGGCGGGCGCAGGCGGTCTGCACCGCCGGTGGGACCGAGTTGAACCGGGCCATCGTCGCCGCCGGCTTCGCCCATGCCGAGCCGGGGGAACCCGCACTCGGCGCGGCGGAGGCGGAGGCGCGCACAGCCCGCCGCGGCCTGTGGGCCGACGCCGCTTTCTGAGCGGGAAGCGCCTCACCCCCAATTGCTGCGGGCGCGAAGGTTGCGCTGGCCCAACCCGGGCCGTAGTTTGCCGCTCCGCAAACGCGGGCGGCCTCGGCGGCGCGCGTGACGGCTGACAGGGATACAGCGAGGAACACCATGGCGGACAACGGCACGGCCACCATCACCCTGACCCTGGACGGCACCAATCAGAGCGCCAGCCTGAAGCTGCGCGCCGGCACCATCGGCCCGTCGGTCGCCGACATCCGCAGCCTCTATAACGAGCTCGGCATCTTCACCTTCGATCCCGGTTATGGCGGCACGGCAGCGTGCGAGAGCAAGATTACCTATATCGACGGCGATGCCGGCGTGCTGCTCTACCGCGGCTATCCGATCGAGCAGCTGGCCGAGCATTCGACCTTCCTGGAAGTCGCCCATCTGCTTCTGAACGGCGAACTACCCAATGCGGCGGAAAAGCGCCTGTTCGAGCATGGGGTTCTCCGCCACACCATGCTGCACGAGCAGATTCGCAGTTTCTTCAATGGTTTCCGCCGAGATGCTCACCCCATGGCGGTGCTCTGCGGGGTGGTCGGGGCGATGTCGGCCTTCTATCACGACAGTCTCGATATCAACGATCCGGAACATCGCCGCATCAGCGCCTTCCGCCTCATCGCCAAGGTGCCGACGATCGCCGCCTGGGCGTTCAAGTATTCGATCGGGCAGCCCTTCGTCTATCCTCGCAACGATCTCGGCTATGCCGAGAACCTGCTCTACATGATGCACGCGGTTCCGACCGAGGAATACCGCGTCAGCCCGGTGCTGGCGCGCGCCCTCGACCTCATCCTGATCCTGCACGCCGATCACGAGCAGAACGCCTCCACCAGCACGGTGCGGCTGGCCGGCTCGACCGGCGCCAACCCGTTCGCGTGCATCGCCGCCGGCATCGCCAGCCTGTGGGGGCCGGCGCATGGCGGCGCCAACGAGGCGGTGCTCAAGATGCTGGCGGAGATCGGGCACGCGGAGCAGATTCCCGACTTCATCCGCAAGGTAAAGGACCGCAACAGCAGCGTCCGCCTGATGGGCTTCGGCCACCGCGTGTACAAGAACTACGACCCGCGCGCCAAGATCATGCAGCGGACCTGTCATGAGGTGCTCGGCGAACTCGGCATCAAGGACGATCCGCTGCTCGACCTCGCCGTGGAGCTGGAGCGGGTGGCGCTGCATGACGAGTATTTCGTCAGCCGCAAGCTCTATCCGAACGTCGATTTCTACTCGGGCATCATCCTCAAGGCGATGGGCTTCCCGACCAGCATGTTCACCGCGCTGTTCGCCGTCGCGCGCACCGTCGGCTGGATCAGCCAGTGGAAGGAAATGGTCGAGGATCCGTCCCAGCGCATCGGCCGGCCGCGTCAGCTCTACACCGGCGCGCCCCGGCGCGACTACCTGCCGCTCAGCGCCCGCGGTTGACCGCGCGCGGGCCGGTGCGGCAGCTTCCGGCCGACATTACATTTTGGTAGACTCGTTACGGCAAAGGATGTAATCCGTTGCCATCCCCGCGCGCCTGGCTTGCCACGGCGGGTGATGAACCTTGGCTAACCGATTCTATCGACTCACAACACCGATCCAGCCCGACAAATATTGACGCGGCCAAAGACAACACTCGCTCGCAAGTTATGCCGGTTCGACGTTCCCGTGGCCAGGTTGTCACGCAGGGTTCGCGCATTCTTATCATTTCTCGGCCGTCCACTTTCCGCCTCAGGGTCTTTTTGCTTTTGTATCCGGGGAGTAACATCCCCTTCTGGACAGGCGTGGTCTCTGTCCTTCGGGGGAACTTGATCATGAAGGAATTTCGATCTCTGGATGCTCTGGTACGGGCGCGCCTGCGCGCCTGGCCGCATTGCCCGCCCGGCCTCGCCCGCGGCGAGCGCAAACGCTGGCTGCGCGGCCGGCCGGCCGAGGTGGCCGGCCTCTGCCATCCCTTCCTCAAGCTGCCCGGCCATCGCACCCTGCGCACGCTGCCCGACGGCCTGTGGCTGCATTTCGGCGGCACGCCGGCGGAGCCGTTCGTGGATATCCTGGCGGTGGAGGCGTGCGCGTCACTCTCCAATCTGCTCGACAAGCGCTCACGCTTCGCCCCCAGCACGCATGCCCTGCTGGCCGTCTGCCCGATGCTGTGGCTGCTCAGCCCGGTCGGCCCGACCGACCCGACGCCGCGCTGGCGCGCCACCGGCATCCTGCGTGCGCCGCCGATGCAGGCCGTGGTTCTGCCGGTGCGTGACCTGCGCGTGCTCTATGCGCTGAAGACGCGCCACTACAACAGTTTCGCGGCCGGGCAGGTGCCGCAGGCGCATGAATATTTCATGCCGATGGACGCCCTGGTTGCCGAGGATGCGCCCGACAATCCGGCGCTCTGCGCGCTGCTCGGGCGCGCCAGCGCGGCGGCCAATTTCCTCGGGGCCGAATGACGCCGTGCAGCGTCAGTCGCAATTGCAGCCGCGGGTGGGGCCGCTATCGCTGCGCACCACATGGTGGTCGATCCATTCGGCCACCAGCCTGCGCGCCTCGTTCAGCGACGCCTCCGGATGATGGATGCGGTACAGCGTCGTGCAGGCCAGAAAGGCGCTCACGTCGGTGCTGCCGAAGGCGCGCAGGTCGCGATAGGCGGTGACCACGGCGCGCTCGCAGCGCCGGGCGATATGGCTGAATTCGCGTCCCATCGGCGGCTCCATCCCGGCGCCGTCGGCGCCTGATGGCGGCGAATGTAGAGCCGGACGCCGGCGCCGGCAATGCCGCCGAGCCTGCCCGCCGCGCCGGCCTTGACGAAGCCGCGGCCGCTCTGCATGAAGCGGCTTCGCGAGGGATCCTGCCATGGCCAAATCCAACACCGTTCAGATCAAGCTCGTCTCCTCCGCCGACACCGGGTATTTCTACGTCACGAAGAAGAACGCCCGCGCACAGACCGGCAAGCTGGAGCTGAAGAAATACGACCCGGTGGCACGGCGCCACGTCGTCTTCCGGGAAGCCAAGATCAAGTAGCCGTGCGCCCCGGCCGGCGAGACATTGCGGCATGACCAGGGCCGCCGAAAGCATGACCGCCGATCCGGTCCCGGCACCGGTTGCGAACCCTTGGATGTTCTTCCGCCGCTGGCTCGCCAATCCGTTGCAGATGGGGTCGGTGGTGCCGTCCTCGGCCGCACTCTGCCGGCGCATCGTCGCGGCAACGCGTTGCGGGCCGGAGGAGGTGGTGGTCGAACTCGGCGCCGGCACCGGCGTCATTTCGCGCGCCCTGCTGCGCGCCGGCATCGCGCCGGAGCGGTTGTTCGTGGTCGAGATCGTGCCGGCAATGGCGGCCCATCTGCGCCGCGCGCTGCCCGGCGTCAACGTGATCGAGGGGGATGCCCGCCAATTGCCGGCGCTGCTGCCGGTGCGCTGGCACGGCCATGTCGGCACCGTCATCTGCGGCATTCCGCTGGTGCTGCTGCCGACCGCCGAGCAGCGGCGCTTCCTCGATGCCATTGCCGCGATCGGCGCCGCCGACGGCTTCCTGCATTACAGCTATTGTGCGACATCGCCCTTGCCCTGGCGCCGGCACGGGCTGGCGGCGCGGCGCGTTGCCTGGACGCCGCTCAATTTCCCGCCGGCCTCGCTCTGGCGCTACCGTCCCGCCTGACGCGCCCGCTCCGGCGCCCCCGCCCGCACCGCCCGCCGCGCCGACGGATCCCTGCCCATGAGCCTGCTCGTCGTCCGCGACCTCACCATCCGCATCGCCGGCCGGGCGCTGCTGGACGGCGCCGATCTGGTGCTGGACGCCGGGCGGCGCGTCGGCCTCGTCGGGCGCAATGGCGCCGGCAAATCGACGCTGCTGCGCGCGATCGGTGGCGCGATCGCCCCCGACGGCGGCGAGATCCGCCTCGCCGCCCGCGCCCGGCTCGGCCAGGTGGCGCAGGAGGCGCCGTCCGGCCCCGCCTCCCTGCTGGAAACCGTGCTGGCGGGCGATCGCGAGCGGGTCGCGCTGCTCGCCGAGGCGGCGCATGCCGGCCCGGCGCGGCTGGCGGAAATCCATGACCGCCTGATCGCGATCGGGGCGGAGGCAGCGCCCGCCCGCGCCGCCGCCGTCCTCGCCGGTCTCGGCTTCGATGCGGCGGCGCAGGCGCGGCCGGTGGCCTCGTTCTCCGGCGGCTGGCGCATGCGGGTGGCACTCGCGACTGCCCTGTTCCTGGAACCCGACCTCCTGCTGCTGGACGAGCCGACCAACCATCTCGACCTGGAAGCGACGCTGTGGCTCGAATCCTGGCTGCAACGCTTTCCCGGCGCCGCCCTGATCGTCTCGCACGACCGCACCCTGCTCGATCACTGCGTGCAGGCGATCGCGCATCTCGATCGTGGCCGCATCGCCGTCAGTCCCGGCGGGTTTTCCGCCTTCGTCCGCCTGCGCGCCGAGCGCGCCCAGCAGCAGGCGCGCGACGCCGGGCGCATCGCCGCCCAGCGTGCCCATCTGCAGGCCTTCGTCGATCGCTTCCGTGCCAAGGCGACCAAGGCGCGGCAGGCGCAATCGCGGCTCAAAGCGCTGGCCCGGCTGCCCGCGATCGAGGCGGTGGTGGAGGACACGCCGACCCGCTTCAGCTTCCCCGAGCCGGCGCCGATCGCCGCGCCGATCCTGGCTCTCGCCCGCGTTGCCGCCGGCTATGACGGGCGGGCGGTGCTGCGCGGCCTCGATCTCCGGCTCGACATGGATGACCGGGTGGCGCTGCTCGGCGCCAACGGCAACGGCAAATCGACGCTGTCGAAGCTGCTCGCCGGCCGCCTCGATCCGATGTCGGGGGAAATCCGGCGCGCGCCGCGCCTCACGGTCGGCTATTTCGCGCAGCACCAGACCGAGGAACTGGACAGTTCCGCGACGCCGATCGTCCATATGGCGGCGGCGCTGCCGCGCGCGACACCGGCGCAGGTGCGCGCGCAACTGGCCCGCTTCGGCCTGGATGCGGCGCGGGCGGAGACGGCGGTCGGCGCGCTCTCGGGCGGCGAGAAGGCACGGCTGCTGCTGGCGCTGGCGACCCGCGAAGCGCCGCACCTGCTGATCCTCGACGAGCCGACCAACCACCTCGACATCGACGCGCGCGAGGCGCTGGTGCGCGCCCTCGCCGAGTGGTCGGGGGCGGTGCTGCTGATCACGCACGACCCGCATCTGGTGGAGCTGGTGGCGGACCGGCTGTG
>JAJZNE010000177.1 GCA_021847995.1 Pseudomonadota bacterium
CCGGCGGTGCCGGCTGCCGTGCCGGCCGGCGCCGCACCGGTTGCCGCCGCGGCCTCCATGCCGTCCATGTCACCGGCCGCCGAGGCGGTGCCGGCACGGCCGATGCCCGCGCTGCCGCCGGATGCGCCCGCGCCTCCGGACGCGCCGGCCCTGCCGGTGACGGGTCCGGCTGCCCTGGCGCCACCGGTGGCAATGCCGGCGGCGCCGCAAGCTGCCGCCGTGCCTTCGCCCTCAGCACCCGCCGCCGCCGCGCCGCCCGCCCAGCCCGTGCCGCAGGTCGCCGCCGCCGTCGCCCGGCTGTCTTCGCATCCCGGTGGCGCGCGGCTCGATCTGGCGCTGCATCCGCAGGCGCTCGGCCGCGTCACCATCCGCATCGACCGCGCCGCCGACGGCACCGCCGCCGTGCATGTCGCGGCGGAGCGGCCGGAGACGCTGGCGGCGCTGAAGCGCGACGCGCCGCAATTGCAGGCGGCCCTGCAACGCGCCGGCCTCTCCGGCACCGCCGGGCGGATCACGCTGGCACTCGCCCCCGCCGCCGCGCCACCATCCGCCGCCGCGCCTTCTGCCACCGCGGAGCCGGCGGCGCAGGGTTTCGCAGGGCACGAGCAGCCGCGCGAGCAGCGCCGGCCGCGCACCCCGCCGCCCCCGCGCGCCCGCAGCCGCGCCGCCTTCCCCGCCGTCAACCTGACCGCCTGAACCGGAGACGTCCCATGTCGCAGACCGTATCGAGCACCCCCTCCACCGCGCAGGCCGCCGGCACGGCCGGCAGCACCGGGAGCGGCAGTGATCCGCTGGCCTCGCTCACCGGCAACTTCAACACGTTCCTGACGCTGCTGACGACGCAGTTGCAGAACCAGGATCCCTCCTCGCCGATGGACAGCAACCAGTTCACCACCGAGCTGGTGCAGTTCACCGGCGTCGCGCAGCAGATCGACACCAACAACAGCCTGGCGCAGCTGATCCACCTCGCCCAGGGCAGCACCGAGGTGCAGGCGATGCAGTTGATCGGCAAACAGGTGGACGTGACCGCGAACCAGGTGCCGTTGCAGGGCGGCAGTGCCACGATCGATTTCACCGCCGCCGTGCCCGGGCCGGTAACGATCGCGCTGACCAGCAGCGCCGGCGCGCCGCTCTACCAGGCGACGGTGAACGCGCAGGCCGGGGCCAATTCCTGGACCTGGAACGGGCAGACCGCGAGCGGTGGCAAAATGCCCGACGGGCTCTATGGCGTAAGCGTTGCCACCGCCGGCAGCGGCGCGGCGACCGGGGTCCCGTTCAGCGTGCGCGGCACCGTCACCGGCGTCGGCAACAGCGGCGGCAACGTGCAGCTCGATCTCGGCGCGCTCACCGTCGGTGTCTCCGCGCTCAGCGGCGTGCAGAACTGAGCGGGTGCGGACGCTACGTGCCGGGGCCTTCGACGAAGCACATGATGCCGAGCGCCGGCGTCCAGCACACCACCGCGCGGCCGGTGGGGTTGTCGTAGCGGCGCAGAATCCTGTCCGCCGGCACGGTCATCCACTGGTCATCGACGAAGGCTTCGTAGTGGTTTTCCACGATCCGGTAGTCCACCGGCCGGCAATCGGCGATCGAGCAGCAGGAGCGCCCGGTGCCGGGCTGACGCAGATCCTCGAACCAGGGCGACAGCGAAGGGTCGGCATCCGGCGGGGGCGCCGCAAGCGCGCCGGCCGTGGCCAGCGCGGCAATGAGCGCGAAACAGGCGGCGAATGCGAAGCGATGCATGACAGCACGCGACTCCGTGGCCAGTCCGGCAGTCGAAACCGTTGAACGGACCGGGGGTTTTGCGGATTGCGAATAACGAGTCCGCGCGCCGCCTTCCGTGTCGGCCCGCGCGGGCAGCGGTCATGCGGATTTGGCAAGCGCGTCGAACTGTTGCAGCCGCATCACCAGTGCCGGCATGTCGCGCAGCGCGATCATCGTCGCTCCGTCGCTCGGCGCATGATCGGGGTCGGGATGCGTTTCGATGAACACGGCAGCGACGCCGACCGCGACCGCTGCACGCGCCAGCACCGGCGCGAAATCCCGCTCGCCGCCGGAACTGCTGCCCTGTCCGCCCGGCTGCTGTACCGAATGCGTCGCATCGAAAACGACCGGATAGCCGGTGCGCGCCATCACCGGCAGCGCCCGCAGGTCGGAAACCAGGGTGTTGTAGCCGAAGCTTGCGCCGCGCTCGCACAGCAGGATGCGTCCGTTGCCGGTGGCGGCGATCTTGGCGGCGACATGCGCCATGTCCCAGGGCGCGAGGAACTGGCCCTTCTTGACGTTGATCGCCCGCCCGGTCTCCCCCGCGGCCACCAGCAGGTCGGTCTGGCGGCACAGGAAGGCAGGGATTTGCAGTACATCGACCGCCTGGGCCGCCGGTGCGCAATGCTGCGGCAGATGCACATCCGTCAGCACCGGGAGCGCGAAGCGTTCGCGCACCTCCGCCAGAATCGCCAGCCCCTGCGCCATGCCGACGCCGCGTGCGGCGCGCAGGCTGGTGCGGTTGGCCTTGTCGTAGCTGCTTTTGTAGATCACGCCGATGCCGCACGCGGCCGACAGCTCCGCGAGCGCCGCCGCGACTTCCAGCGCATGGGCGCGGCCTTCGATCTGGCAGGGGCCGGCGATCAGCACCAACGGCAGATGGTTGCCGAGCGCAAGCCCGCCCAGCGCCACCGTCCGCCCGCTCACGCGCGATCCTCCGAGCCGACGCCGAGCTGCTTCAGCTTGCGGTGCAGCGCGCTGCGCTCCATGCCGACGAAGCCGGCGGTGCGGCTGATGTTGCCGCCGAAGCGCAGCAGTTGCGCCTGGAGATACTGCGTCTCGAACAGGTCGCGGGCCTCGCGCAGCGGCAGCGCCATGATGTCGGCCGACGGGTCGGCATTGAACAGCGCCGGCGCCGCGGCGGACACGTCCGGCGGCAGCATCTCGGCGCGGATCGGATCGGCGGCACCGCCCGGCGCCATGATCAGCAGCCAGTCCATCAGGTTGCGCAACTGCCGCACGTTGCCCGGCCAGTCATAGGCCTGCAGCGTGGTCAGCGCGTCGGTGGAAAGGTGGCGACCGGGGATGCCGGACAGCTCCGCCGAGCGGGCGAGGAACCCCTGTGCCAGCACCGGAATATCCTCCCGCCGCTCGCGCAGCGCGGGGACGCGCAGCGGCACCACGGCGAGGCGGTAGAACAGATCCTCGCGGAACCGTCCGGCCGCGATCTCCGCCTGGAGATCCTTGTTGGTGGTGGACAGCACGCGCACGTCCACCTTCACCCGGCTCGATCCGCCGATACGCTCGAAGGTCTGGTCCTGGAGCGCGCGCACGATCTTGCCCTGCGTCTCCAGCGGCATGTCGGACACTTCATCGAGCAGCAGCGTGCCGCCATGCGCGCGTTCCAGCACGCCCGCCCGGCGCGGCTGCGCCAGCGGGTCGCTGCCGGCCTCGACGCCGAACAGCTCCTCCTCGAAACGGGCCGGGTTGAGGATGGCGCAGTTGAGCGCCACGAACGGCCCTTCGGCGCGGCGGGAGCGGGCATGGATCATGCGTGCCGCCACTTCCTTGCCCGATCCGGCCGGCCCCTGGATCAGCACGCGCGAGCCGGTCGGTGCCACCTTCTCGACCTGCGCACGCAGTTGCGCGATGGCATGGCTGGTGCCGGTCAGCTCCGTCTCCGGCCCCGCGCGCAGGCGCAGTTCGGCATTCTCGCGCGCGAGTTGCGCCGCCTCCAGCGCGCGGCGCACCACCAGCAGCAGGCGGTCGGACTGGAACGGCTTTTCGATGAAGTCATAGGCGCCTTCCTGGATCGCGGAGACCGCCATCTCGATCGTGCCGTGGCCGGAGATCATCACCACCGGCACCTGCGGCTCCTCCCGGTGCAGGGCGCGCAGGATGCCGAGACCGTCGAGGCGGGAACCCTGCAGCCACACGTCGAGTACGACGAGGCTCGGCCGGCGGGCGTGGAACGCCGCCAGCGCCTGGTCGGAATCGCCCGCCTGGCGGGTCTCGTAGCCCTCATCGCTCAGAATGCCCTCCACCAGCAGGCGGATATCGGGCTCGTCATCGACGATCAGGATTTCATGCGGCATGGCTTGTCCTCAGCGGCTGCCCCGCCCCTTGCGGCTCGATCCCCGGCTGGTCCGGCCCCTGCGGTCCGCCGAGCGGCAGCACCAGGGTCGCAACCGTCCCCGTCCCCTCCCAGTCGGCGCGCGGCGGCCGGTCCTCCAGCGTCACGCGCCCACCGTGGTCCTCCATGATCTTCTTCACGATCGCAAGCCCGAGGCCGGTTCCTTTCGGCTTGTGCGTGACATAGGGTTCGGTCAGCCGCGTGCGATCCTCCGCCGGCAGGCCGACGCCGTCATCGGCGATCGCGATCAGCACGTCGTTTCCGCTGGTCTGCACGCCGATCTCGATGCGTCCGCCGCCCGGCCGCATGGCGATGGCATCGGCGGCGTTCTGCAACAGATTGGTCAGCGCCTGGCCGAGCAGCCGCCGGTCGCACGGCGCCACCGGCCCGCGCGGCGGGATGTTCCCGGTCAGGTAGCTGATCTCGGGGTGGGCCGCGCGTTGCAGCACCAGTGCCTCGCGCGCCGCGCGGCCGACATCCTCGGGCCGGATCGCCGGCTGCGGCATCCGTGCGAAGGCCGAGAATTCATCGACCATGCGGCGGATGTCGCCGACATGGCGGATGATGGTGTCGGCGCATTGCGTGAACGTCTCGGGGTCGGACGCGATCTCGCGCGCGAAGCGCTTGCGCAGCCGCTCGGCGGCGAGCTGGATCGGGGTCAGCGGGTTCTTGATCTCGTGGGCGATGCGCCGCGCCACGTCGGCCCACGCCGCCTTGCGCTGCGCCGATTGCAGTTCGGTGATGTCATCGAAGGTGACGACGAAGCCGAACGCACCGGCGCTGTCTTCGCCGTGCCCGGCGGTGCGATCGGCGCCGATGCGCACCAGCAGCGTGCGTCGCCGCGCCGGCGGTCCGTGCTGCAATTCCGCCGTATGGGCGCGGTCCGGCGCCTGGCGCGCAGCCGTGATCAGGGGGGCGAACTCGGTCACCACCGCGCCCAGGGGGCGACCGATCTCGGCCAGCAGGTCAAGACCGAGCAGCGCGCCGGCGGTGCGGTTGGGAAGCTCGATGCGTCCTTCGGCATCCAGGCCGATGACGCCGGCGGACACCCCGGCGAGCACCGAATCGGTGAAACGGCGGCGGCTGTCGATCTGGCTGTAGGCGTCCATCAGCTCGGCACGCTGCGCGCCAAGCTGGCCGGTCATGCGGTTGAAGGCGCGCGACAGCCCGGCGATTTCGTCGCCGGTCGCCACCTCCGGCACGCGCACCGCGAGGTCGCCGGCCCGCACCCGGTCGGCGGCCATGATGAGGCGGCCGATCGGACGGGCAATCTGGTTCGCCATGACGAGGCCGATCAGCACTGCGGCGAGCAGCATCAGCAGCGCCACCAGCGCGAAGATCAGCGCCAGCGTGATCTGCAGGCCGGAGCGGTTCTCATCCAGGCGATTATATTCCGCAACCGCCTTCTCCGTCCGCGCCATGTGGTCGAGGATCGCGGGATCGACCGGGCGTCCGATCAGGAGCATCAGCATCGGCGTCGAATCGAGCGCCACCACCGCGCGCACGCGCGTCGAATCCGGGCTGCCCAGCACCACCACGTCGCCGCTCTTGGCCTGTTCCGACGCCCACGCCGGCGGCGGCGTCACGCCGATGCCGGACATCAGCCCGGCGGCGGCGATGGTCTGGCCGGTGACGGGCTCGTAGATCAGCGCCTCGGTCAGCCCGCGCAGCGCCGTCTGGGTCGCCAGCACCTCGCCGAAGCCGTTGGGGTCGTTGGCCAGCAGGGCGCCGGCGCGGGCGAGGTCGTTGGCCATGCCCAGCGCGTCGGCGCGGATGTTGTTGCGGTGCTCCTCGAGATAGCCGCGGCTGGCCTGCAGGCTTTCAGCGAGCGCGGTGCGCACGCGGTCGTTGAACCAGGACTGGATGCCGACATCGAAGAAGAACGTCGCGAACACCGCGACCACGATCGCCGGCGTCACCGCAACGACGCTGAACAGGAACACCAGCCGCACATGCAGCCGCGACCCGGCGGAGCCGCGCCGCCGCTCCACCCACACCCGCGTCAGCCGTCCCGCCAGCACGGCGCCGAGCAGCAGCAGCACCACGAAGTTGGCGACCACCATGGCGAAGGCGCGCTGCGGCTGCGCGACCTTCGGCAATCCGCCGGCCAGGGTGGCGAAGGTGGCGATGCCGAGGATCAGCGCCACTGCCGCCAGCACCAGCGTCGCCCCCTTGCCGAGCATGGCATCGAGCAGCCGCCGCACCCGCTCCGACCGCGGCTGGCGGGCGGCAGGTTGCAGAAGGCGGCGCGGGAACGGGGCGTTCATGGGGCCCAGCCTTCTCCGGTTGCGGGCGGGGTGGTCAGGCGATCCCGCGCACGACCGGAATTTCCAGGTCGCGGATCTTCTTGCGCAGCGTGTTGCGGTTCAGTCCCAGCATCGCCGCCGCCTTGATCTGGTTGCCGCGGGTTGCCGCCAGCGTCATCTGGATGAGCGGCCGTTCCACCTCGGCCAGCACGCGGTCGTACATGTCGGCGGGCGCCACGCCGTCACGATAGGCGGCGAGGAACTGTCGGATATGCCGCTCGACCGCGCGGCCCAGCGGCTCGTTCGTCGCTGCTCCCTCGGGCGGCGCCGGCGCCGGCGCGGCGCCGGGCGCCGGGTCGCTGTCGGTCAGCTCGGCGCGCACCGCGGCGCCGCCGATCACCTCATCGGGGCACAGCGCCGCCAGGCGCCGCATCACGTTCTCCAGTTCGCGCACATTGCCCGGCCAGCGATAGAGCCGCAGCGCCTCCACCGCGGCGCCGTCCAGCGTCTTGGCCGGCAGCCCCTCCGCCCGCGCGCGTTCCAGGAAGTGCCGCGCGAGGTCGGCGATGTCCTCGCTGCGCTCGCGCAGCGGCGGCAGCCGGATCGGCACGACGTTGAGGCGGTAGAACAGATCCTCGCGAAATGCGCCCTGCCGGATCGCCTGGCGCAGATCGCGGTGCGTCGCGGCGACGATGCGCACATTGGCGCGGATCGGCTGGCGCCCGCCGACGCTGGTGAACTCGCCCTCCTGCAGCACGCGCAGCAGGCGGGTCTGCGCCTCGGGCGGCATGTCGCCGATCTCGTCGAGGAACAGCGTGCCGCCGGTGGCCTGCTCGAAGCGGCCGACATTGCGGTTGGTCGCCCCGGTGAAGGCGCCGCGCTCGTGGCCGAATAACTCGCTCTCGATCAGTTCGCGCGGGATCGCCGCCATGTTGATCGGCACGAACGGGCCGCCGCGCCGCCGTCCGTAATCGTGCAGGGCGCGCGCCACCAGTTCCTTGCCGGTGCCGCTCTCGCCGTTGATCATCACCGTCAGGTCGGCGGTGGTCAGCCGCGCGATGGTGCGATAGATTTCCTGCATCGCCGCGCTGCGGCCGATCAGCGGCAGCTTTTCCTCCGCATCGCGCGGTGCCGGCGGCGGCACCGCCAGCGCCTCCGCAAGCGGGGCGGCAAGGGCGCGGCCGACCACGGCGAGCAGTTCCTGCAGATCGAACGGTTTCGGCAGATACTCGAAGGCGCCGCGCTGGGCCGCCTTGACCGCCGTCAGCAGCGTCGATTGCGCGCTCATCACCACGACGCGCAGGTCGGGGCGGACGCGGCGGATGCGCGGGATCAGGTCGAGTCCGTTCTCATCGGGCATCACCACGTCGGTGATCACCAGGTCGCCTTCGCCTTCCTCCACCCAGCGCCACAGCGTCGCCGCGTTGGAGGTGCTGCGCACCTGGTAGCCGGAGCGGCCGAGCGCCTGCGTCAGCACCGTGCGGATGGACCGGTCGTCATCAGCGACGAGCACGGTGGGCGGCGTCATCGGTCAGCCTCCTTCGGACTCGTCGTGGACCACCGGCAGATGCAGCCGGAATTCGGTGCGTCCGGGCCGGCTGTCCACTTCGATCAGGCCGCCGTGATCGGCGACGATCTTCGCCACCAGCGCAAGACCGAGGCCGCTGCCGGTCGGCTTGGACGACACGAACGGATCGAACAGGTTGGGCCGGATATCCTCGGGGATGCCGGGGCCGTTGTCACGCACCGCGACCAGCAGCGGCAGATGCCGGCGCCGCTCGCTGCCCGGCACGGCGAGGCGAACGCCATGCTGGAAACCGGTGGTCAGCGTGATCTCCCCGTTGGCGACACCGCCGGCGGTGATCGCCTCGGCGGCGTTCTTCACCAGATTGAGCACCACCTGCACCAGCTGGTCACGGTTGCCCCAGGCCGGCGGCAGCGACGGATCATACACTTCGTGCAGGCGCAGATGCGCGGCAAATCCGTTCTGCGCCAGCCGCCGGACATGCTCCAGCACCCGATGGATGTTGACCGCTGCGCGTTCGACCGGCTTTTCGCCGAAGATTTCCATGCGATCGACCAGCGCGCGGATGCGGTCGGCCTCGTCGCGGATCAGCAGGGTCAGCTCGCGATCCGCCGCATTGACGCTGCTCTCCAGCAACTGCGCGGCACCGCGGATGCCGGAGAGCGGGTTCTTCACCTCATGGGCAAGGATCGCCGCCATGCCGGTGACCGAGCGGGCGGCGCTGCGGAACGTGAGCTGGCGGTCGAGCGCGCGTGCCGCCGAGGCGTCCTGCAGCACCAGCACCACGCAGTCCGGCTCCTCCGGCAGCGGCGATCCCTGCACCGTCACCGACTGCTTGTGCAGCCGGGGGCTTTCCAGCGTCAGGTCGTATTCGCTGATGGTGACGCCGTTCTGCCGCACCTGCTCGATCAGCAGGAAGATCGGGCTGTCGGCCGGCACCAGGTCGCCCAGCGCGTGCTGCGCCAGTTGCACCATCGACAGGCCGAGAAACTGCTCGGCGGCATGGTTGGCATAGCGGAAGCGGTTGCCGGCATCGAGCAGCAGCACCGCGACCGGCAGCGCCGACAGCAGCGCCGTGCCGTCGGGGCGTGACGACGGCTCCCGCCCGAGCGGCGGCGGCAGGCCGCGGACCAGGGTCGCGCTCACGCCGCCGCCGCCAGCGCCGGCGGGGCAGCTTCCGTGTCCTCGCTCAGCGGATCGAAGAAGCGGTCGATCAGCGCCAGCACTTCCGCCACCGTCTCAAGCCGGTTCACCTCGGCGCGGAACTCGGCCGATCCGGGCAGGCCGCGCGAGTACCAGCCGAGATGCTTGCGGGCGAGCCGCATGCCGGCCGGCGTGCCGTACTGCGCCAGCATGTCGTGGTAGTGTTCCAGCAGAATCGCCTTCTGCGCGGCGAGCGGCGGGGCCGCCAGCCGCCAGCCGGTCGCCAGCGCGTGCGCGACCTGGGCCGCGAACCACGGCCGCCCGTAGCAGCCGCGCCCGATCATCACCCCATCCGCGCCGGAACGGGCGAGGGCCGTGATTGCGTCGTCTTCCGTCACGATGTCACCGTTGACGACGACGGGGATGCCCACCGCCTCCTTCACGCGGCGGACGAAGGCCCAGTCGGCGGTGCCGGTGTAGAATTGCTGGCGCGTGCGGCCATGCACCGTCACCATGCGGATGCCCGCCTGCTCGGCAATGGCGGCGAGGCGCGGCGCGTTCAGGCTGGCGTGGTCCCAGCCCATGCGCATCTTCAGCGTCACCGGCACCGGGACGGCGTTCACGGTCGCTTCCAGGATGCGCCCGGCGGCGGCCTCATCGCGCATCAGCGCGCTGCCCGCGCTCTGCCCGACCGCGACTTTCTTCACCGGGCAGCCGAAATTGATGTCGATGATGTCGGCGCCGCGATCGACGCCGATGCGCGCCGCCTCCGCCATCGCCGCCGGATCGCAGCCGGCAAGTTGCAGCGCCGATGGCTGGCCCTCCAGCTCCGCCATGCGCAGCGTGGTGCGGTTCTCCCGCACCATCGCCCAGGAGGCGATCATCTCGGAGACCACCAGCCCGGCGCCGAGCCGGCGGGCGAGGCGGCGGAACGGCAGGTCGGTGACGCCCGACATCGGCGCCAGCAGCACCGGCACCGCGATACACACGCCGCCGCCGAGATCGATCGGCCGCAGCCCGGACGGCGCCGCCGGCCTGGACTCATTCGGGTTGCCCATGATTTGGGCAGAGTAGTCGGCACCGGGTTGACGTGCAACACATGCTCGGGCTGGTGTGGCAGGCATGACCCACACTTCATCCGCCGGACCGGTCGCGGCGCTGCTGATGGCCGCCGGCACCGGCAGCCGGCTCGGCGCCGCGCAGCCCAAGCAGTTCCTGCCGCTCGCCGGCACGCCGGTGCTGCGCCATGCCGCGGAGCGGCTGCTCGGCGCGGTCGATCTGCTGCAACCCGTCGGACCGGCCGCACCGATCGCGGCCGCCCTGGCCGGGCTGGCGCACCTGAAGCCGGTTGCCGGCGGCGACACGCGGCAGGCGAGCGTGCGCCTGGGGCTGGAGGCGCTGGCCCCGCGTGCGCCGTCGGTCGTGCTGGTCCATGACGGGTGCCGTCCGTTCTTTCCGCCCGGCACTGTCGCGGCGCTGCTGGCGGCCCTCGACCGCCACGACGGCGCCGTTCCGGCGGTGCCGGTGGCGGAGACGCTGAAGCGGGTGCAGGCGGACGGCACCATCGGCGCAACCGTGCCGCGCGCCGGCCTGTACCGCGCCCAGACGCCGCAGGCGTTCCGCTTTCCGCTGCTGCTCGAATTGCACCGTGCGGCAGCCGAAGGGGCCACGGACGATGCCGCCATCCTGGAGGCGGCCGGCCATGCCGTCGCCGTGGTGCCCGGCAGCGAGGACAACATCAAGCTGACCTATCCGGAGGACATGGTGCGCCTGGAACGCCTCCTTGCTCCCGCGCTGACGCCGCGGGTCGGCACCGGGTTCGACGTGCATGTGCTGGCGCCGGGGCGGCGGCTGATGCTGTGCGGGGTGGAGGTCGCGCACGATCGCGGCCTTGCCGGGCATTCGGATGCCGATGTCGGCATCCATGCGCTGTGCGATGCGATCTACGGCGCGCTGGCGGAGGGCGATATCGGTCGGCATTTCCCGCCCACGGAGGACGCCTGGAAGGACGCCGATTCGGCGCGCTTCCTGCGCCATGCCGCATCACGCATCGCGGCGCGCGGCGCGCGGCTCGCCAATGCCGACGTGACGCTGATCTGCGAACGCCCGAAAATCGCGCCGCACGCCCCGGCGATGATCGCGCGCCTGGCCGGGCTGCTCGGCGTCGATGCCGGCCTGATCTCGGTCAAGGCAACGACCACCGAGCGGCTCGGCTTCACCGGCCGGATGGAGGGGATCGCGGCGCAGGCGGTGGCGACGGTGCTGCTGGCGGGATAATACCGGGTCACGCAAAGACCGACCCTTCCGGTCTTTCGGCGGCCTGCTATGCGCGCCGGGTTGGCGGGCGGCGGCGCGCGAAAAAATGGCTCTATACCGGCCGATGGAGGACGCATGCACACCATTCACAACGCCCGCGTCCAATTGCTCGCGACGGCTCTCAACAACCTTGCGCTGGCGTTCATCGTTGCCGGTTTCGTGGCGCCGGCGGTGAGCGGCCAGTGGCAGGCGGGCGGTCGTTTGCTGGCCACGGTTGCTTGGCTTGGCGCCGGTTTGATGATACATTCCGCGGCGCAGGCAGTGCTTGGGAGGCTACGGCAATGACATGGGATCAGGCGGTCACCTGGATCATCGTTCCGGTCATTGGCGGGCTGCTGATCGCGGTTGGTGGCGTATGGCTCAGTCGCCATCTTCCATGAACTGCGCCGCGATCTGTCCGATTGCACCGGGTGAGAGGCGAGGATCGCGGCGCAGGCGGTGGCGACGGTGCTGCTCGCCGGATAGCGCGGGTCAGGGGAAAGCGACCATTGGCAAAGGATGGTCCGATCAGAAGAATTCTACGGAAGTCGCCGGAATCGGCCGCCATGCTGGCGGATATCAAACGGGCCATGGCGATCACCGCTGCTCTCAATCGCCTGACGTTCAACGATCCCGACGCGGTGAGGGCACTGTTCAGCGACCTCATCGGCAGGAAGGTGGACGACGGCTTTTTGCTGATCCCACCGTTCTACACGACCGGCGGGGTCGATATCCGTGTCGGGCGCAACGTCTTCATCAATCAGAATTGCACATTCCATGATCTCGGCGGGATCTTCATTGCCGACGACGTGCTGATCGGGCCGAACGTCAGCATCATCACATCCGGCCATCCGGTCGAGCCTTCTCAACGGCGGGCCTGCGTCATCGCCCGGCCCGTGGTGATCGAAAGAAATGTCTGGATCGCCGCCGGCGCGACCATAATCGGCGGCGTCACGGTGGGCGAAAACGCCGTCGTGGCGGCGGGCTCCGTCGTCACCAGGGACGTTCCCCCGAATAGGCTGGTCGCCGGAAACCCGGCATCGGTCATCCGCGCGGTCGCCGACTGACGCCACAGCGGCAAACGGCCGCGACGGAAACGTCGGACAGGGCCGCTCTCGCCGATGCAAGCACCGGCTGGCCGTCATGGCATCGGCGATTCCCCCGCCGGCGGCGATGGCGCGGCACTGCCCGCCTCCTGCCAGCTTCGCGCCGTGGCGATCAGGACGTCGCGCCGCACCTTGCCGTTGGCGCCGCAGGGCAGCGCCGGCATCTGCATGATGAAGCGGGGCGGCGTCGCCGGCAGCCGCGCGCGGCACAGCGCGGCCAGGGCCGCCGGCGGCATCGGCCCGGCGGGCACGATCGCGGCCCAGACCTGAATCCGTCCCGCTGCATCCGGCAGGCCGAAGGCGGCGACCTCGGCGATTTCGGGCAGCGTCAGCAGCGCGTCCTCGATCGCCGATGCATCGATCCGCGCGCCGGCGTCGGCGGCGATTTCACCATCGCGGCCGGCGATCACCAGCCGTCCGTCGGCGAGCAGCGTGCCGATGTCGCCGGACTCGAACCAGCCGTCGCGGAACGGTGCCACGCTGCCGTCGGCGCGCAGATAGCCGTCCGCGAGCAACGGGCTGCGAATCCGCAGTCGCCCCTCCTGCCCTGCCGGCAGGATGGCGCCGGTCGCATCGGCCGTCGTCACCTCGGTCAGCGGGTCGATGAAGCCGACCGCTCCGGGCACGCCGTCGAGCGCCACGAACGGGGCGAAGGCGACGTTGCCGGCCTCGGTGGCGCCGAAGCTGCTGCAAAGATGCGGCGACAGCCGGGCCGCCGCCGCCGCCCGCAGCGGCCCCGGCAACCGGCTGCCGCCGATCTCCACCTGCGCCAGGGTCGCGAACGGGCCGGCATCCGGCGGCAGCGCCTCCAGCAGCAGCCGCAGGCCGGCCGGCGCGATCAGCAGTGAGGTGACGCCGTGGCGCGGGATGTACGCTGCCGCCTCGCGCGCGCCGCCGATCACCAGCGTGCCCCCCGCCCACAGCGTCCGCAGCACGGCGACGAACCCCCAGGCGATGCCGAGCCCGACCGCAACCAGCCGTACCGCCCGTCCGTCGCCCGCGGCGCGAGCATTCGCCTCCACCCGCCGCGTCATAAGTGCATGGCTGACCGGAACGTGCTTGATCGCTCCGGTGGTGCCGGAGGAGGTGAAGACACGCAGCAGCGCCGACTGATCGGCACAGGCGGCGGCGTCGGACGCGGCTTCGGCGGCGGCGCGCCAGGCCGCGTCGGGCGTCAGGATGGTGCCGAGGCCGGGCGGGGCCGGCGCCGGATTGGCGGTGGCGATGCCGGCGCGCGCCAGCCCGAGCGCGAGCATGAGCGCCAGCGCCTCGTCAGGGCCGCCGATCGCAAGCCCCGCGATCCTGCCTGCGCGCAGGCCGAGCGTCCGCGCCCGCGACGCGATGCCGTCCAGGCCGCGGTCGAGGGCCGCGTAGGTCACGATGCGGCCGTCCGCGGCGATGATCGCCGGCGCCTGCGGCATGCTGCGGGCGAGGGTGCGGAGCGGGGCGGTGACGTTCATGGTGCCGGCGCGTCCCTGCGTTATTGTTGTGATTCCTGCGCTGTCGCGGGCGGGGTCGGCGGCTCGGCCGCCGCCGGGCCTGCATCGAGGCGGGCCAGCACCGCCTGGAACGGCGCCGCGGAGACGTGGAAGTCGCCGCGGAACGGATTGCTCAGCGCCACGATCAGCAGCAGCACGAGACAGCCCGACACCGCCAGCAGCGCCGACATCGCGAGATGCATGCCAAGGCTCGGTGCCCCGAGGAAGGAGCCGAAGGCGATGGTGATGACACCGCCCAGCACTGTCACCGCCCAGACGATCGGCGGGATCGTCGTCCCGGCGGCGAGCAGGCGGTCGGCACGGGCATCGCGCAGGCGGGCGAAGGTCTGCAACAGCACGGCATGGCGGTTGATCGCGGCGGCATCGGCGGGCACCACGGCGGCGATCGCGCGGTCGATGCGGCGGAGCGGCGCTTCCGCCGCGGTGGCCGGCTCGCCGGCGGCGAGCGCCGGCCACTCGGCGTCGATCACGGTCGCCGCATAGCCGGTGAGCGCCTCCCGCAGCCCGGGGGCGTGGACCCCCTCGGCGGCAGCGTCGAGATCGGCGAGCAGCGTCGCCTCGGCACTGGTGACGGCGGCGGCGCGGTTGAACCCCTCCCACGCCAGCATGGCGACGAAGGCGAGCAGCACCGCATAGGTGACGCCGATGATCGAGAACATCGCCGCCGCCACATCGTTGTGGGCGCGCCGCAGCGTCGGCGGCAGCAGGCGGCGCACCAGCAGCTCCAGCATCGCCGCCCCGGCCACCGCCGCGGCGATCAGAACGAGGCCGAGCGCCCACAGCGGATAGGCGTAGACCATCCCGGGATGCATCAGGTTCATCTCGCTCTCCTGCCGGCCGCAACGACGGCGCGCAGTGTCGGCACGGCGGCCGGCGGCGTGCAAGTCGGCGATGCCTGCGATAGGATCACGCCGCGCCGTGTTCCGGGAACCACCACCGCCATGACCCTGACCGCTCCGCCGGCGGAAACCGCCTGGCTGCTGCACCATGTCCTCGGCTTCGATGCGATGGCGGAGGGTGACACCCTCGCCATCCTGGAGGAGGCCACCCGTTTCGCCGGGGGCGTGCTGGCGCCGCTCGATCAGCCGGGCGATCTTGCCGGTGCGCGCCTGCACGATGGCGAGGTGAGGGTGCCGGACGGGTTCACCGAAGCCTATGCCGCCTTTGCCGCCGGCGGCTGGGTCGGGCTGGCGGCGCCGGAGGGACAGGGCGGGCAGGGCCTGCCGGCGGCGATCGGCCTCGCCGCGCACGAAATCTTCACCTCCGCCAATTTCGCCTTCGGCCTGTGTCCGATGCTGACCCAGGACGCGATCCTGCTGATCGAGGCGCATGGCACGCCAGACCAGCAGGCCCGCTTCCTGCCGCGCCTGATCGCCGGCGACTGGACCGGCACGATGTGCCTGACCGAGCCGCAGGCCGGATCCGACCTCGCCGCCGTGCGCGCCCGCGCGGTGCCGGACGGCGTCGGTGGCTTTCGCCTCAGCGGGCAGAAAATCTACATCACCTTCGGCGAGCACGGGATGACGGAGAACATCCTGCATCTCGTGCTTGCCCGCCTGCCCGACGCGCCGGCCGGCAGCGCCGGGATTTCGCTGTTCGCGGTGCCGAAGCGGCGCGCGGACGGCGCCCCGAACGGCGTGCGCTGCCTCGCCATCGAACGGAAGCTCGGCATCCACGCCAGCCCCACCTGCACGCTCGCGTTCGAGGCGGCCGGGGCGGAACTGGTCGGGCCGATGCATGGCGGACTGGCCTGCATGTTCGCGATGATGAACGCGGCCCGGCTTGGCGTCGCCATGCAGGGCGTCGCGGTGGCGGAGCGTGCGTTCCGCCGTGCGGTCGCCTATGCCGGGCAGCGCGAGCAGGGCGGCGCGCCGATCGTCCATCATCCGGACGTGCGCCGCATGCTGCTGACCATGCGGGCGCTGGCGCTGGGCGGGCGGCTGCTGACGCTCCATGCCGCCCTGGCGCCGCCCGCGCGCGCCGCGCTGCTGATCCCGGTCGCCAAGGCATGGGCGACCGATGCCGGCGTGGAGGCCGCCTCGCTCGGCGTGCAGGTGCATGGCGGCGCCGGCTATGTCGAGGCGACCGGGGCGGCGCAGCATCTGCGCGATGCCCGCATCGCCCCGATCTATGAGGGCAGCAACGGCATCCAGGCGCTGACGCTGCTGCGCCGCGGGCTGATGCGCGATCAGGGCGCCGCCTGCGCGGCGCTGCTGGCCGGGATCGCCGCCGCCGAGGAGGGCGGGGAGGCGCTGCGCCACGCCGCCCGCCTCGCCGCCGAGGGGGCCGCGTGGCTGCGCCAGGCCGCCCCGCGGGAGGCGGAGGCGGGGGCGACGCCGTTCCTGCACCTGCTCGGCACCGTCACCGCCGGGTGGCTGTGCGCGCGCGTCGCCGCCGATCCCTCGGCACCGCCGCCGGCAAGGGTGGCGGCGACCGTGTTCGCCGAACAGGTGCTGCCGCGCGTTCACTTCCTTGCCCACGCGCTCGCCACGCCCTCGGCGGCGCTGGTCGGCACGCAGCCGATTCTGTAGCTTCCGCGTTGCCTTGGGGCCAGGGAGGTCCGCCATCGATGCCCATACGTCCGATCCGCCTTGCCGCATTCCTGCTGATGATGGGAGGCGTTGCCGCCTGCACGCAGGGCGCGCAGACCCCGGTCGCCTCGGCCAATCCGAACCCGCCGCCACCGCCGGTTCGCACGGAAGTGATCCCGAAGCCGCCGGTCTCCGAGGAGCCGCTGATCTGGCAGCCCGGCCATTGGGACTGGGAGGGCACCGGCTATGCCTGGCATGAGGGCGAATGGGTCAAGCGCGCCGGTCATGGCACCGAATGGCAGGACGGCTACTGGGCCAACCAGAACGGCACCTGGAACTGGGTGCCGGCACATTGGATGTGATAGAATGATACGCATCACCCTTCGCCTGGCAGTGCTGGCCGCCGGCCTCGGCGTCGCCGCCTGCGCCGTGGTTCCGCCGGAGAACCCCTATCCGCAGGGCGGCGACAGCAGCGCCGCGCCGCCGCAGCACCTGCCGCCGTCGCCGCCCTCGGCGGCGCCGATCGGGACCAACGCGCCCCTGCCGACGCCGGGAACATGAGAGCGCCAGGCTGATATGACCCGCATCGAGACGGTGTTCCTGTTCGACCTCGACGGCACCCTGGTCGATTCGGTCTATCAGCACGTTCTGGCCTGGCAGGAGGCGCTGGACGCGGAGCAGATCGCGCTCTCGGTCTGGCGCATCCACCGCAGGATCGGCATGAGCGGCGGCCTGTTCGCCAACATGCTGCTGCGCGAGACCGGACTCGAGGTCAGCCCGGAGCGGCTGGAGCGTCTGCGCCGGCACCATGCCGAAAGCTACCGGCGGCTGGTCGCCCGCGTGCGCCCGCTGCCCGGCGCGTGCGAATTGCTGGCCACCCTGACCGGCAACGGCATCCCGTGGGCGATCGCGACCAGCGGGCGAATGGAGACGGCGGCAGCGAACCTTGCGGCACTCGGCGTCGATCCGGCCAAAGTGCCGGTGGTGACGCGCGACCAGGTGAAATACGCGAAACCCGACCCGGACCTGTTCCTGGCCGCCGCCGAGCGCCTCGGCGCGCCGATCGAGAGCGCGGTGGTGGTGGGCGATGCGATCTGGGACATGCTGGCCGCCCGCCGCTGCCGTGCCCTCGGCGTCGGCCTGCTCTCCGGCGGCTATGGCGCGGAGGAACTGGAGCGCGGCGGGGCGGCACGGGTCTATGAGGATCCGGCCGACCTGCTGCGCCATCTCGACGAGGTTGGCGGCCGGCGATAGCGCCGGGCGCCGGGTCAGCCGGGATGCAGGGCGCCGTCCGCCGCCGGCGAGCGGGCGGGGGCGAGCGCCGGCACGGCCCGCCGCCCGCTCCTTCCACTGCTCTGATACGCCAGCACCAGCGCGAACACCCCGAATCCCGCAAGGACGAGGCCGAGATAGAATTCACCCGCTCCGCTCATTTCACGCGCTCCCCCTGTTACCCGGGCGGGAGCGAAGCGCAGCAGCGCGGCGGCGGCATTGCGCTGGATCAAGAAGCTGCGACGGCACGCTTGGCGTGTCGGGCGACCCCTCCTGCGCCGACCGGCGTCAGCCCCGACAGGGATGACGGCATGATCCATGATATCGCCAACGGCAGCAGCAGGAGCGGGTTCGGCCATCCGACCTGCGGCGGCGGCCGGGACCGCCGCTCCGACAACCAGGCAGGTGCCGCGGCGTTCTTCCAGGCGTCGGAGGAGGATGCAAAATGAGAAGATGCCGTCACGCTTTTCTTGCCGCCGTCGGCGCCTTCGCGATATTGGTGGCGAATGCGGCCGTGTTGGCCCCGGCCGCCCTGGCGCAGAACGGCAGCACCAGCGGCCCCGCGGCCGGCACCAACGTCACTCCCAACACCGCGTCCGGCGCGACCGACATGAAGCGCAAGACGCCGGGAGGGCAGGACGGCTCCCCGACCACGGGCAGCGTCGGCGTCGGCGTGCCGGCGGACAAGGCCAAGCCCGATACCGAAGGTGGGCCGGCGCAGAAGCCGCCGGGCGGGAGTGCTCAGACGCAATAGCGGACGGCCGGCAACGGCCCGGTTCTTCGCGTCAGCCGCGCGGCGGCGGGAATGCCGCCAACGGCCCGGGGTTCGCGAGTCAGTCCTTGAACGGGTCGATCTCCCCCGCGCCGGCCATCGCCACGGCGAACGGCCGCAGCCGGTGGAGCACGCGGATCGTCCCTTCATGGTGCGCCAGCACGTCGGGCAGCCGGCGGTAGGCCATGGGGCTTTCGTCCAGATCGGCCCCCGCCAGCATCACGCCGCGCTCGCGCAACCACGCTTCCATCTGCGCGCGGGTGAACCGCCGCCTGGCCTCCTTGCGGCCAAACACGCGGCCCGCGCCGTGGATCGTGGAGTAGAGGGACGCGCGCGATTCCTCGCTGTCCACTCCTTCGATGATGACCGCATCGTCTCCCATGCTGCCGCCAACGAATCCGCGCTGGCCCGGGAAGGCCGGCGTTGCCCCCTTGCGCACCACCCACAGATCGCGGCCATCGTGCGTCTCTCGCCACGCATAGTTGTGGTGGTTGTGCACCATGTCGGTCGCGATCCCACCGATGATCCGGCGCACACGCTCCACGACCCACTCGCGGCCGGCATGGGAGTAGCGCCCGGCAAGATGCATCGCCGCGATATAGCGGCGCCCGATCTCGCTCTTCTCGTCCACGATGGCGGGCGCGACGTGCATGCCGTCCTTGCCGCCGGCGGCCTTGAGATAACGGGTGGCGCTGGTGTGGCCGAGTCCGCGCGATCCGAAATGCACGCCGATCCAGACGAAGCCCTGCTCGTCGCGCATCAGGTCTACGTAATGGTTGCCTGCCCCGACCGTGCCGAGTTGCGCCGCCGCCTTCTGGCGGTATGCGCCCATGTCGGACTCGCGCCACGCATTGGCATCGTCCAGCAACTCGTGCTCGGCGCGCTCGGCATTCGCGCGGCCGATGCCGAAGGAGATAGCGCGCGTGATGTCATGCAGGATCGGCCCGACGCGATCGGCGATCGCCGTGTAGGGCGTGTCGAGCCGCACCGCCATGTTGCCGCAGCCGATGTCGAAACCGACGCCGGAGATGCTGATCTGGCCCTCGTAGGCGATGACGCCGCCGACCGGCTGCGCGTAGCCGAGATGGCCGTCCGCGCACAGCACGCCGGTAACCGCGTTGCCGACGCTCATGCAGTTGCGCATCTGCGCAATTGTGCCTTCTTCGTGCTCGCCGATCACCTTGAGCGGGCTGTTCTGATATTGGGCCGGCTGAAGGCGCAGGTTCACGATGTCGGCTGCCGCCGCTGCGGCCTCCATGCTGTTCTGCTCGGTGCGGCCCTCAAGCATGTTGGCAAGGCGGGTCATATCTTCCACGATCCGGGGTCTCAGCCGTGCGCCAGCAGACGCCACAGTACACCGAGCGTGAGCACGATGTTGGTTCCGACCATCCACGTCAGAACGGACAGGCGCCCGTCGATGCTGGACAGTCGCGTTTCGTAGGACGCGACTTCCTCGGCCGCCGCGCGCGCCTTGCTCTCGCTCGCGCCCGCTTCGACCAGCGCGTCCCTGAGTGCCCCAAGCTGTAGGGCCATCGGCCGTCTCCATCTTTCGCTTCAATTGTTACCGAACGCGGGGTGGCGTGTCTACGGGCCTCGCCGCGGTCATCGCTGCGGCGTCCGCAAGGCGCGCCACCAGCGAGGTCGCTGCGGACGGCCTGACCTTCCCGCCTGACCCGTCGGCGTCGGCCGTGGCGTCGGCCTGTGGTCGGTCAGCCTGGCCTCCGCTCGCCCGATCGGATCGCAACGCCGCCCCTTCGCCGCTGTTGCCGGGCACGTCCCGCAAGATTCGGCGCCGGCGTGGTTGCCGTGCCGGCGGCGGCGTGATCCTGTTCCGCTGAGGACGATGCGGGGGACGGGATGCAGGCGCGCGTGGTGAGAGCAGGCTTCATCATGGGGGCAGTGGTGACCTTGCTGGCCGGCTGTGCCGGCGGGGGCGATTTTGGGGGACTCTCGTTCGGCGGCGACGGCGGAATGATGCCCGGTTTCGGCGGCGATCTGGGGGAAAGCATGGGCGGGTGGGGCGATCTCGGCGGCGGCATGGGACCGTGGGGGGGCGGGTTCGGCGGCGGCCCGTGGGGGGATGACTTCGACGAGGACCACTGAGCCGGCCATCGCGCCGCCGGCCCGCACCGAAACCGCCGCTGCCGGGCCCGCGCGCATGGCCGGCGGGTAAATTCGCGGCAGGACTGTTCATCCGCCGCCGGAACGTGCCATCTCCGCCACGGGCGCCGCGGTCGATGCGCCCGCCCGGAGAGGACGCATGCACCAGACCCTTCGCCCACGCCGGCGCGCCGGTATCATCGCCGCAGTGCTGCTGCTCGGCGGCTGCGCCGGGATGCCCGGCTATGGCGGCGTGTCGATCGACCCCGGCTTCGCCGATCCGGGCTATCCGCCCGCCTACACCGCCTTCGCGCCGGACTATGCGCCGACCTATGCGCCCGATTTCGGCCCGGATTTCGGTTTCGGCATCGGCGGTCTTCTGGGCGGCTTCGGGCCGGGGGAATGGCATGGCGGCGGCTGGCACGGCGGCGGCTGGCACGGCGGGGACTGGCATGGCGGGGGCGACTTCCACGGCGGGTTCCATGGCGGGTTCCATGGCGGCGAGATGCACGGCCCCGGCGGCTGGCAGCACTGAGGGGCGGAAAGCCCGGCGCTACATCGCCTCCTTGATGCCGGTGCGCAGCAGCAGCCAGTTCACCGGATAGGTGGTGACGAAGCCGCACAGCATGGCGATCTGCATCATGAACCAGAACGCCACGCTGTCCGGGCGCAGGGCGGCATGCAGCAGGCGGCCGAACAGGACGAAATGCGCGAACGCCATGAACCCGTACATGCCGAGCTGCCAGGCAGACAGCGACAGCGTGTCCGCCTTGACCGCGGCAAGCAGGCCGGGGCCGAGGCCAAGGCCGCGCATCGGTGCGATGGTGAAATACTGGAACACGATACCGAACGCAAAGGCGAAGCCGTAATCGACCGCCCAGTCCGCGAACAGGCGCTGGCCGAACAGCCAGTGCCAGCCGCCGATCGTGGCGAGGAGCGGGAACCCGAGGATGAGCCATTCCGCCGCGATGTCCCCGAGCGTGCAGCCGCTGCCGCAATGCAGTGCGCCATTGGCGACCATGATGGGGAACGGTGCGCGGCTCCGCTGCGGTGCCGCCTCTCCGGGCCGGCCTGCGGCATCGGCGCGCGACCCGGCGGCGCGGCGGCCGTACCGGAAATACTGCGCCAGCACCAGCACTCCGCCGAACAGCGCACAGACCGGCCAGACCACGTTCATGATCCACATGCGCTGCGGATCACGCAGCTCATCGGCGGCGATGACGACGGCGCACGCCGCCCCGAGCAGGAGCATCGCGAGCGAAAGCTGGTGCAGCCACAGCGGAACCATGTCGTATGAACCGCACCCGCCGCACCGGGGTTGCGCCAGCGGCGGCACGAACGGGTGAAGCGGGGACGCGGCGGCACGCGGTGCGTTGGTGGCAGATGCGAATTGGTCACCCCGCCCGCGTCCTGCGCGTGGCCCTGCTCGCCGCCGCCCTGTCGCCGGCGGCCTGTGCGGGCGGCGATTATGCCGTGTACGGCGGTGGCCCCGCCTATCCTTATGGCGCCTATCCGGGTGGCTACGCTTACGGTGCACCCTATGGCTTCATGGAGCCGGGGGCGGAGTTCGGCATCTTCGGCTTCGATGGCTGGGGCGGGTGGGGGCGCGAGGGCTGGCGTGGCGGCGGCTGGCGTGGTGGCGGCTGGCGCGGCGGCGGCTGGCGTGGCGGCGGTTGGCGCGGTGGCGGCGGCGGGCGGTTCGTCGGCGGCCACGGCGGCGGACACGGTGGCCACGGACACTGACGCTGAAGGCTCCTCCGTCCGTCCGGATGCCAGCCGCATCGTCGCGAGGCCGGCGAACCCGATGCGCGCCGCGAGCCTCGCCGGGCACCGAACGCATGTCGCAGCACACCGGGCGCATCGCCGCGCGGCCCTGCGCCGGCCACGGCCGCCGGGCCGCCCGGGCGGAAAATCCCGCTTGCAGG
>JAJZNE010000058.1 GCA_021847995.1 Pseudomonadota bacterium
CCTTCAGGCTTGCCATCTGCGCCGATGTCGCCTTCTCGTCGCTGGCGGCGAAGGTCGGGTCAAGTTCGGCGAGCAGGTCGCCCTTCTTCACCACCTCGCCCTCGTGCACATAGATCCTGCGCACGATCGCCGTCTCCAGCGGCTGCACGATGACGTTCGGCGACTGCGCCAGCAATACGCCGGCGGTCGAGACCAGGCGGTCCACCTTCACTGCACCGAACACGACGAAGGTGGCAACGACGAGGCTTGACAGCAGCCAGGTCGTCATCCGGGCGGAGAACGGCGCCGGCGCGGAGACGAGGCTGAGGGTCGGCGACTGGAACTCCAGCACCGCCTGGCCGGCCGCGTGTTCGTCGCTCGCGGGGATCGCCACGGCCCCGGCGGGACGGGCGCGGATCAGGTTCCTGGCCATGGCTCAATCTCCCTGTGCCAGCACCGGCACGCCGCCGCGCGGCGGCGTCGGCGTTTCCAGATGGCGGTTCTGTTGCAGCCACAACTGCCGATAGACCGTGCAGCGTTCCAGGAGCACCGGGTGCGGCGCCATGTCCAGCACCTTGCCGCGGTCGAGCACGAGGATCTGATGACAGTCGGTGAGCGAGGCCAGGCGATGGGACACGATCACCATCGTCCGTCCCTTGCCGATGCGCGTCAGGTTGGCGTTCACCAGCGACTCGCTCTCCGGGTCGAGTGCGCTGGTCGCCTCGTCGAGGATGAGCAGGCGCGGATCGTGGATCAGGGCGCGCGCGATCGCGAGCCGCTGGCGCTGCCCGCCCGACAGGTTGGGCGATCCCTCCTCGATCCAGGTCTCGTAGCCGTTGGGCATGCGTTCGATGAATTCCTCGGCCGCCGCGAGCCGCGCCGCCCGCACCGCATCGGTCAGCGTCAGGCCGGGGCGGCCGGCGATGATGTTCTCCCGGATGGTGCCGCGGAACAGAAAATTCTCCTGCAACACCACGCCGAAATTGCGGCGAAGATGGGCCAGATTGACTTCGCGCAGGTCATTGCCGTCGAGCTTGAGGAAACCCTCGTAGTCGCGGGTGATGCCCTGCAGCAGCCGCGCGATGGTGGATTTGCCGGAGCCGCTCTTGCCCACCAGACCGAGGATGGTGCCCGGCGCCACTTCAAACGTCACGCCGTCCAGCGCCCGCGTCTTGGTGCCGGGATAGGTGTAGCTCACCGCATTGAAGCTCAGCCCGCCCTCGATCTTCGGGCGCAGGCCGGCGGCGGGATTGGCACGCTCCGGCGGCTGGTTGATGACCGACTGCACGAAGCCGACGGCAAGCCGCACCTCCTGCAGATCGTCCATCAGGCGCGCGAGCCCGATCAGCGGCGCGGCGACACGCCCGCTGATCATCATGAACCCGATCAGCGTGCCGGGATCGACACTGCCGGGCGAGGAGATGGCGAGCAGGGCGCCGATCAGCACGATGCCGCGGCTCATCACGCCCTCGATCGGGTTGGCCAGCGTCTGCGGCCAGTTGGAGATTTCCGAGGCTTCCAGCTTGAGCTGCACGGAGGTTGCGGTGCGCCGGTCCCACAGGTCGCGCTGCTGCGGCTCCAGCGCCAGCGACTTGACGGTGCGGATGCCGTGCAGCGTCTCCACCAGCACGCTGCTTTTCTGCGTCTCGGCCGCGATCCAGCGGCCGATCGCGCGGCTCACCGGCCCCATATAGGCCATGATGATGAGGGCGACGAGGCCGGCACAGACCAGGGTGATCCAGGCGAGCGTCGGCTGCAGCACGAAGATCACCGGGATCAGGACCACCAGCGCCACCATGTCGAGCATCGTGCTCATCATCTTGCCGGTCATGAAGTCGCGGATCTTGTTGACCTGGGCGACCTTGTAGGTGATCTCGCCGGCCTGCTGGCGCTCGAAATAGTCGAGCGGCAGTCGCAGCATGCGCTTGAAGACGTGCAGGCTGATCTTGGCATCGACGCGCGCGCCGACGACGTAGGTGATCTTGCGCCGGGTGTAGTTCAGGATGGTTTCATAGAGCAGTGCCACGGCGAAAAAGATGCCGACCAGGGCGAGCGTGGAGACGCTGCGGTAGGTCAGCACGCGATCGAGCGTCGTCATCACGATGATCGGCGGCACCAGCGTCAGCAGCGCCAGGGCGAAGGAGCCGAGGAACATATCGCGGAGAAGCTTGCTCTCCTTGCGGACGACGCCCCACACCCAGAGGAAGCTGAACGGCGCGTTCTCATCCGTGATCTCCCGCTGGGCGCGGATCAGCAGCGTCTCCCCGCCCCACACCTGCGACAGGCGCAGCTCATCCACCGGTACCGGCGGATCCGAGGACGGCGCGCGCGGATCCTTCAGCCAGACGATGTTGCGGGCCGGATCGGCGGTGGTGAGAATGGCGGCGCTGCCGTCGCGCAGCAGCAGGATGACCGGAGAGGCCACTTCGACCTTGAGCAACTGTCCGAAACGCATGCGCACGGCGCGTGCCCACAGGCCGCCGTCCCGCACCCAGGCGACCAGCGCTGCCGGCTCCGGCATGCGGCCGCGCGGGATGCGCAACTCGTCGCGATCCAGTTCCACGTTGTGGAAGCGCGCCGCGGCCTCGATCGCCTGCAACCGCGCCTCCAATGCCTGGTCGGGTCTGGACCCGGCGGATGCGGCGGCGTCGTCCGGCGTTTCGGTCGAACTCACAGTGGCAAACCTCCTCCGATGGCGGGATGCCACGAACCGGGGATCACCCCCGCCGTCCGCCGCGTCCGCCACGCGATCGAGCATCCCGGCGCAGGCATCGCGCCGGCACGGTCCGGGAGTTCCGGACCGCCATGACGGGACTTACCATATCCTCCGGCCCCGGAGGCATCCGGTTCCTGCCCGCCAGCCTGCATGCCGAATGACCCTTTCCTTCAACGCAGGATCGCAGCAGGCTTGGCTGCGTATCACGGGAGCGCGACAGATGGAACTGCAAAGTGACGAAGCCGGCGCCTTCATACCTGGAGCGCGGGCGGTGGTGGCACCGACCGCGTCCGGCGGGCTGAACGGCATCCGGTTCGCAGTGAAGGACCTTTTCGATGTGGCGGGTTTCATCACCACCGGCGGAAATCCCGATTGGGGCCGCACGCACGGCGTCGCCGCCGGCACCGCGCCGGTGGTAGCAGCCCTGCTCGCTGCCGGGGCGGAGATGGTGGGCAAGACGAAAACGGTCGAGCTTGCCTTCGGCCTGACCGGCGAGAATCCCTGGCACGGCACGCCGCAGAATCCGCGCATGCCGGCGCGCCTGCCCGGCGGGTCAAGTTGCGGCTCGGTCGCCGCGGTGGCGTCCGGGCAGGTGCCGCTCGCCCTCGGCTCCGACACCGGCGGGTCGGTGCGCATCCCGGCCAGCTATTGCGGCCTGTACGGCATCCGGCCGTCGCAGGGCGCGATCAGCCTCGCCGGCACCGTGCCGCTCGCCCCCAGCCTCGATACGCCGGGCTGGTTCACCCGTGAGGCGGCGCTGCTGGAACGGGTCGGCAGCGTGCTGCTGCCGGGCGAGCACGGGCGGCTCGGCGGCCCGCTGCTGGCGGTGGCGGAGGTGTGGACGAACGCGGAGCCGGAGGTGGCGGCGGCACTGCGCCCCGCGCTCGCCCGCCTCGCCGCGCTGTTCGGGCCGGTGCTGACGGTGGAACCGGCACCCGAGGGCATCGCCGCCCTCTATGCCCACTACCGGGCGATCCAGGGCGATGAGGCATGGACGACGCACGGCGGCTGGATTACGGGGGCGAAACCGGCGCTCAGCCCGGCGGTGGCGGCGCGCTTCCGCGGCGCGGCGGCGGTCACAACGGCGCAGGCAGCGGCGGCGCGCGGCGTGCGGCAGCGCATGCAGGATCGGCTGCGCGGGCTGCTGGCGGGCGGCGCGGTGCTGGTGCAGCCCACCAGCCCTGCCCCTGCCCCGCTGTGCGACGCCGGCGATGCGGCGCTGGAAGCGCTGCGGGAACGCACCATCGGCGCCACCGCCATCGCCGGCCTCGCCGGCCTGCCGGAGGTGACGCTGCCGGCGGCGGCGGTGCGCGTGCCGGACGGCGACGCGCCGGTCGGCCTGTCGCTGATCGGCGGCTTCGGCCGCGATCGCGCGCTGCTCTCTCTTGCCCGCGAAGCCGCGGCACTGCTCGATCTGCCATGACGGAGACGCCGATGCAGATCCGCGAGGCAACCGCGGCCGATCTGCCGGAGATCCAGGGCATCTATGCCCACCACGTCCTGCACGGCACCGGCACGTTCGAGGAAGTGCCGCCGAGTGTCGAGGAAATGGCGGAGCGCCTGGCCGCCATGCCGGCGCGGCACGGGCTGTGGCTGGTCGCAGGCGATGCCACCGGCGTCCTCGGCTACGCCTACTACGCTCAGTTCCGTGACCGCTCCGCCTATCGCTTCACCGCCGAAGACGCGGTCTATGTCCGCCAGGACGTGCGAGGGCAGGGGGTCGGCAAGGCGCTGGTGGCGCGGCTGCTGGAGGCTGCGGCGGCGCAGGGCCTGCGCCAGATGATCGCGGTGATCGGGGATTCCGAGAATGTCGGCTCGATCGGCGTGCACGCCAGCCTCGGCTTCGCGCGGGTCGGCGTGCTGCGCCGGGTCGGGCTGAAATTCGGCCGCTGGCTCGACACGGTCTATATGCAGCGCAGCATCGGCCGCGAGGAGGACGAGGCGCCGGCCGGATCGACATGACGGCGGCCCTGTGCAATTTGGCGCGCCATGGAGGCATTGCTGGCGGCCCTGCGCGCAATCGCCGAGCCGACGCGGCTGCGCATTCTGGCGCTGGCCGCGCGCGGCCCGTTCTGCGTGACAGAATTTACTGAAATATTGGGCCAGTCGCAGCCGCGCCTGTCACGCCATCTGCGATTGCTGCACGAGGCCGGGCTGCTGGAACGCCTGCGCGAGGGGGCGAATGCCTGGTACGGGCTGCCGGAAGCCGGCAGCCTCGGCGCCTCGCTGGCACAGGCGGTGCTGGCACATGTCGCCGCCGATGATCCGAGCCTCGCCGGCGATGCGCGGCAGGCGGCGCGGGTGCTGGCGGAGCGTGCTCGCATTGCCACAGAAACATTCCGCCGCGCCGGCGCGGAGTGGGACGAGATGCGTGCCCTCGGCCTGCCGGCGGAGGCGGTGGAGCGAGCGGTGCTCGACCTTCTGCCCGGCAGCGGGGTGGGGCGGCTGCTCGATATCGGCACCGGCACCGGACGGTTGCTGGAGCTGCTCGCGCCGCGCATCACCGGCGGCCTCGGCATCGATGCCAGCCGGGCGATGCTGGCGCTGGCCCGGGCACGGCTGGCGCGGGCCGGCCTTGCCCATTGCACCGTGCGCTTCGCCGACATGTACCGCCTGCCGCTGCCGGATCGCGGGTTCGATACGGTGGTGCTGCAAATGGTGCTGCACCACGCCGAGGCGCCGGCGGAGGCGCTGGCGGAGGCGGCGCGGGTGCTGCGGCCGGGCGGGCGGCTGCTGGTGATCGACCTCGCGCCGCACCAGAACGCCGAATGCCTGCACCGTCTCGCGCATCGCTGGCCGGGCTTCGCCGACGCGGCGATGCGCCGGCTGCTGGAGGAGGCGGAGCTGACGCCGGCGCCGCCGGTGGTGGTGGCCGGACCGCTGGAGGTGCGCATCTGGTCCGCCCTGCACGCGCCGGCCGCGGTGGCGCCGGTGATCGCGCGGGCGCAGTGACCGCGGCGCAGCGCCTCGCCGCCGGCAGCATCACGGTGGGGCTGGTGGTGCTGGCGCTGAAGGGTACGGCCTGGCTGGTCACCGGCAGCGCCGCCCTGTTCTCCGACGCGGCGGAGACCCTGGTCAACGTTGCCGCCGCGGTGATCGCGCTCGCCGCCCTGCATCTCGCCGCCCGCCCCGCCGACGCCAACCATCCCTATGGCCATGACAAGGCGGAGTTCTTCGCCGCCGTGATCGAGGGGGCGCTGATCGTGGTCGCGGCGGGGGTGATCCTGGAGCATGCCTGGGCGGTCTATCGCCGTCCGCCGCCGCTCGCGGCACCCCTGCTCGGCCTTGGCCTCAATGCCGTGGCGACGATGCTCAACGGCGCCTGGGCCGGGCTGCTGCTGCGGCGCGGCAGGCGCCTGCGCTCCGCCGCGCTGCGTGCCGACGGGCAGCATCTGCTGTCGGACGTGGTCACCTCGGGCGGCGTCCTGGTCGGTGTCGCGCTGGTGTTCGCAACCGGCATCCGGCTGCTCGATCCGGTCCTGGCGGCACTGACGGCGGTCTATATCCTGGTCGCCGGCCTGCGCGTGATCGCCGCCTCGGTCGGCGGCCTGATGGACACCGCCCCCTCCGAGGAGGTGCTGAGCCGCATCCGCCGCGTGGTGTCGGAAACGGCGGAAGGGGCGATCGAGGCGCACGACCTGCGCACGCGCAGCGCCGGCCGTCTGACCTTCCTCGAATTCCATCTGGTCGTGCCGGGGGAGATGACGGTGGCCCGGGCCCACGATATCTGCGACCGCATCGAGGCTGCGCTCAAGGTCGAGATGGCGGAACTGCGCATCACGATCCATGTCGAGCCGGAAGGCAAGGCCAAGCATCACGGCGTGCTGGTACTGTAGCGAAGGGAAGCAGGATGGTGCGGATCGACCGGGTGGTGACGCGCGGCGGCGACGGCGGGGAAACCTCACTCGGCGACGGGACGCGGGTGGCCAAGCATGCGCCGCGGATCGAGGCGATCGGCGGCATCGATGAGGCGAATGCGGCGATCGGCGTGCTGCGCGTGCTGGTGCGCGCGGCAGACGCTGAGGCGGACGCGATGCTCGCGCGCATCCAGAACGACCTGTTCGATGTCGGCGCCGATCTCTGTGTGCCGGGCGAGGCCGGGGAACGGCTGCGGCTGAACGATGCGCCCGCGGCGCGGCTGGAGGCGGAGATCGCCTCGATGCGGGCCACGATCACGCCGCTCACCAGCTTCATCCTGCCGGGCGGCACCGCGGCGGCGGCGCAGGCGCACGTGGCGCGCACGCTGGTCCGCCGGGCGGAGCGGCTGGTGACGGCGCTGGCGGCGCAGGAACCGGTGAACGCGGCGGTGGTGCGACTGCTCAACCGCCTGTCGGATCACCTGTTTGTGCTCGGCCGCCGGCTCAATGACGATGGCCGGGCCGACGTGCTTTGGGTGCCGGGGGCCAACCGCTGACGCTGCGGCGCGGCCGGCAGCCATGCTAGGCTGCGCCGGCAGGCAGAGGAGCGGGCACGATGGATGCAGACCCCCACGACGACGGCTGGCCGCAGGCGGGACGCACCCGGCTGATCATGAAACAGCCGCTGGCGCTGCTCGGCACCGGGGAGCCGAACGAGGAAGGGTCGATGCTGGCGCGGCTCGATCCCGAGACGGTGATGATGATGGGCGACAACCCGGCCCTGCCGCGCATGCCGAAAGCGCCGCGGCTGCTGGATTTCTTCCGTCTGCGCTTCCAGGATCTGACCTGCCGGCATCTGCTGCAAAGCGCCAAGCTGGCGCTCGATGCCGGCATGGAGGAGAAGGTGGTGATGGCGTGCCTGCTGCACGACATCTCCAACGGCGCCCTGATCCGCTCCGATCACGGCTACTGGAGCGCGCAACTGGTCGCACCCTATGTCAGCGAGGAAGTGGCCTGGGCGGTGCAGTACCACCAGCCGCTGCGCTACTTCGCCGACGAGTCGGTCGGCTACCGGTACCCCGACGGATATCACCGCTTCTTCGGGCCGGATTACTGCATTCCCGACTACATCCGCCGCGATGCCGCGATCGCGCGGGCGCATCGCTGGTACATGACGTCGCGGCTTGTGACGCTGCACGATCTCTATTCCTTCGATCCGACGGTGGAGATCGACCCGGAGATCTTCACCGACGTGATCGGCCGCAACTTCCGCGAACCGGCCGAGGGACTCGGGTTCGACACCTCGCCGGTCGCGCATATGTGGCGGACGATGATCTGGCCGAACAATTTTCTCTGACCGGCGCGCGCGCTATTCGTGCCGGTGCGCCGCGCCGCCGTCGATGGTGACGATGGTGCCGCTGATGTAGCCGGCACGCGGCGAGGCCAGGAAGGTGACCAGATCGGCCACTTCCTGCGGCTCGCACATCCGCGCGAACGGCAGGGCACGCACCTGCGGCAGATCCCGCCAGCGCTGCGCGTCGCCGAATGCTGCCTCGCTCCAGGTGCGCACCAGCATCTGCGCGCGGTCGGTCGCGGTCAGGCCGGGGTTGACGCCGACCACGCGCACGCCGTCGGCGGGTGCGGCGGCGCCGAGGGCACGGGTGAACGCCATCAGCCCGGCATTGCCGGTGCTGCCGACGATATAGGCGGCGTTCATCCGTTCCCCGGCGGCGCCGATGATGTTGACGATGACGCCGCCGCCGCGCGCCGCCATCCGCGCATAGGCGTGCCGGGTGACGTTGATGAAGCCGAATACCTTGAGATCCCAGGCGGCGCGCCAGGTGGCATCGTCGATCGCGGCGAGCGCGCCGGGCGGGTTGGCGCCGGCGTTGTTGACCAGGATGTCGAAATCGGGGCTGCCGGCAACCAGCTCCGCCTGCGCCGCACTCTGCGACAGGTCGCAGCAGCGCAGGTCGACGGCGCGGCCGGGATGCCGGGCGCGCAGGGAGGCCGCGAACTCTTCCAGCGCGGCGGCGCCGCGGCTCGCCAGCACGAGGTGGCATCCTTCGGCCGCCAATGCCTCCGCGACGGCACGGCCGATGCCGCGCCCGGCCCCGGTGATCAGCGCACGCCTGCCGGCAAGACCGAGATCCATGATGCACTTCTCCTTTCTCTGCCTTTTCAGTCTCCACCCGCCTCGCCGAGCTGCGCCGGGATCGATGCCGCCGCTCAATCGCTGCCCGCCCCGGCTGGGCGCGGGCCGGGCGGCGGCGCCAGCGCGCCAGCGATCACCTGCACCGAATGCACCGCCCGACGCTGCGCGAGGTCGTCAATCTGCGCGCGGCAGGAGGTGCCGTCGGCGACGATCAGATCCTCTGCCGGCGCCGCGCGCACCGCGGGCAGCAGCGACAGCTCCGCCATCGCGCGCGACACCGCCTGGCTCTCCGCCTGGTAGCCGAAGGCGCCGGCCATGCCGCAGCAGGAGGAGGCAATCGGCGCGACAGCGAGCCCCGGCACCCGCCGCAGCAGGTCGAGCGTGGCGGGAAAGGCGCCGAAGCTCTTCTGGTGGCAGTGGCCATGCACCTGCGCCCGGCGCGGCACCCTATGCAGCGGCAACGGGCGGCCGGCCAGGAACTCCGCCAGCAGCATCGCCCGCCCGGCGAGATCGCGCGAGGCGGGGCCGGGCAGCAGCGCCGGCAACTCGTCCTTCAGCGTGAACAGACACGACGGCTCCAGCCCGACGACCGGTGCGGTGCCGGCGCAGGCCGCGAGCACCCGCTGCATATCCGCCCGCGCCCGATCGACCTGCCCCGCTGCCAGCGCCGTCCGCCCGCAGCAGAGCGGCCGGCCGGAAGCGCGCGGCAGCGTGGGCGCGGCCCCCGCTGCACGCAGCACGCGCAGGGCCGCCCGCAGGTTCTCCGGCTCGAAGTGGCGGTTGAAAGTGTCGGCGAACAGCAGCACCGACGTCCCCTCCCCGGCCGTGCCGGCCTCGTGGTCGCGGAAGGCGTCGGCGCGGAAGGCGGGCAGCCGGCGGTCGGCGGCGAAGCCGCTCCGCCGCGCCATGATCCGGGTCGCCCGATTGGCGAGCGCCGGAATACGGCCGGCCCACGGGGCAAGTCGCGGCAGCGCGGCGATCAGCCGTTCGCGCCGCGCCACGCCGAAACGCGCCGCGCGTGCCGCGGCAACCTCGATCTTCATCCGCGCCATATCGACGCCGGTCGGACATTCGCGCCGGCAGGCCTTGCAACTGACGCAGAGTGCCATCGCCTCGGCCAGCGCATCGGCGGCCAGGCCGTCGCCGCCGATCTGGCCGGTGAGGGCGAGACGCAGCGTGTTGGCCCGGCCGCGAGTCAGATGCACCTCATCGCGCGTGACGCGGAAGCTCGGGCACATCACGCCGGCATCGAAGGCGCGGCAGGTGCCGTTATTGTTGCACATCTCGACGGCGCCGAGCAGCCCGCCCGGCTGCGCCGACCAGTCCAGCACCGGCGCGGGGCCGGGCAGCGGGGCGTAGCCGGGCGGGTAGCGGAACAGGGTGCGGTCGTCCATCCGTGGCGGATCGACGATGCGGTGCGGGTTCAGCAGGTTCGCCGGATCGAACGCCGCCTTCACCGCAGCGAAGGCCGCGACCAGGCGCGGGCCGAACATCGCCGCGTGGAACTCGCTGCGCACGATGCCGTCGCCATGCTCGCCGGAATGGCTGCCCTGGTATTCGCGCACCAGGGCGAAGCATTCCTCCGCCACCGCGCGCATGGTGGTGACCTGTGCCGCATCCTTCATGTTCAGCACCGGGCGGACATGCAGGCAGCCGACGGAGGCATGTGCATACCATGTGCCGCGCAGGCCATGGCGCGCAAACACCGCCTCCAGCCGCTCGGTGTAGTCGGCAAGGTCGTCGAGCGCGACGGCACAATCCTCGATGAAGGAGACCGGCTTGGCGTCACCCTTCATCGACATCATGATATTGAGGCCGGCTTCGCGCACCGCGGCGATGGCGGCGATGAAGGCGGCATCGGTCGCCCGCACCACCGCGTGCGGATGGCCGAGATCGCCCATCGCCGTCTCCAGCGCATCGAGCCGGGCGGTCAGGGCGGCATCGGAGTCGCCGTTGAATTCAACCAGCAGCAGGCTGTCGGGCGACCCGCGCACGATCCGGTCGATCGTCGCGCGATAGATCGGGATCTGCCGGCCGAGATCGATCATGGTGCGATCGACCAGTTCGACGGCGTCGGGATCGAGTGCGACCAGATGCTTCGTCGCCTGCATGGCGGCGCGGAAGGTGGGAAACTGGCAGATGCCGAGGGCACGGCGCGGCGGCAGCGGTTGCAGCGCGAGTTCGATCGCGGCCGACACCGCCAGCGTCCCTTCCGAACCGACCAGCAGCCGCGCGAGGTCGAGCACCGGCGCGCTGTTGCGCGGCAGCAGCGCATCGAGGTTGTAACCGCCGACGCGGCGCAGCAGGCGCGGCGTGCGCGCCGCGATCTCCGCCGCCTCGGTCTGGCCGAGGATGCGCAGACGGGCGACGAGATCGGCGATGCGCGGCGCTGCCGCCGCCGTCTCCGGAGCGAAGCGATGCCGCGTGCCGTCAGCCAGAATGGCGTCGATCGCATGCACGTTATCGGCCATCAGCCCGTAGCGGATGGAGCGTGCACCGCAGGAATTGTTGCCGGCCATGCCGCCGATGGTGCAGCGCGCCTGGGTCGAGGGATCGACCGGAAAGAACAGGCCGTGCGGGCGCAGCGCGGCATTGAGATGGGCCAGCACGACGCCCGGTTCCACCACGACCCGGCGGCGTTCGCTGTCGATCGGCCCGATGCCGCGCAGATACTTGCTGCAATCGAGCACCAGGGCGCGGTTGACGGTCTGTCCGCACTGGCTGGTGCCGCCGCCGCGCGCCAGCACCGGGACGCCGGCCTCCCGCGCGACGGCCAGCGTCGCCGCGAGATCGTCGGCCGTGCGCGGCACCGCGACGCCGAGCGGCATCACCTGATAGATCGAGGCATCGGTCGCATAGCGACCGCGATCGGCAGCGGTGAACAGCACTTCCGTTGTGCTTTCCCGCCGCAACCGGGCGGCGACCGCGGCCATGTCCGGTTCGCTCATCGGCCCAGCATAGCGCACCGCCGCGCCCGGCCCCATATGGCAGGGATTGCACACCGACGGAGCCTGCAATGATCGAAGTCTGGAGCTGGCCGACCCCGAACGGCCAGAAGGTCCATATCGCGCTCGAGGAACTCGGGCTGCCCTATACGGTCGTTCCGGTGAATATCGGCAAGGGCGAACAGTTCCGGCCGGAATTCCTGGCGATTACGCCCAATCACCGCATCCCCGCGATCGTCGATCCCGAGGGGCCGGGCGGCGCCACATTGCACTTGTTCGAATCGGGCGCGATCCTGATCTATCTGGCGGAAAAGACCGGGCGGCTGATGCCGGCAGCGCCGGCCGCGCGCTATGCCTGCCTGCAATGGCTTATGTTCCAGATGGGCGGCGTCGGGCCGATGTTCGGCCAGTATAACCATTTCCACAATTACGCGCCGGAAAAGCTGCCCTATGCCATGGAGCGCTACGGCAACGAGGTCGCCCGCCTCTATCGGGTGCTGGAGAAGCGGCTGGCGGAGGCACCGTACCTGGCGGGTGCCGAGTACTCGATCGCCGACATCGCGACTTTCCCCTGGGCGCGCGGGCCGGAGAAGCGCGGCGTCGATCCGGCGACCCTGCCGGCGGTCAGCCGCTGGCTCGCCGCGATCGAGGCGCGGCCGGCGGTGCAGCGGGGGCTTGCGGTGCTCGCCGAACGACGCCGGCAGGGCAGCATGAGCGAGGCCGAACGCGACGTGCTGTTCGGCAAGACGCAGTTCACGCAGCGCTAGCCGGCACACCCCCCTCATCCGCCCGCCGCCCCGGTCGTCGCGGCCTGCGTGCGCATGCGCTGCGCATAGACGTTGACGATCAGGGCGGCGAGCAGGATCAGGCCGCGGATCAGGATTTTCAGGAAGCTGTCGATGCGGATGTGATCGAGGCCGTTGTTCAGCACGCCGAGCACGAACAGGCCGACGATGGTGTTGCCGATGCCGCCCTGGCCGCCGAACAGGCTGGTGCCGCCGACCACGACGGCGGAGATGCTGTCGAGCAGGAAATCCCCGAATTCATCCTGCTGCGCGCTGCCGAAGCGCGCGACACCGAGCATGCCGGCGAGGCCGGCGCAGAGGGCGGAAATCACCATGACGGAGGCAACGATCGCGCGCGTGTTGATGCCGGAATACTCCGCCGCCTCCCGGTTGCCGCCGGTCATGTAGACGTAGCGGCCGAAGCGTGTGTAGGTCAGCACGACATGGCCGGCGAGCAGCACCAGCGCGGCGATGATGACGATCCACGGCACCGGCCCGATCGTGCCGGCGCCGAGCGTGTGGATCAGGTCCGGCACGTTGTAGGCGATCTGCCCGCGCACCAGCATGGCACAGATGCCGGCGCCGATCTGCAACATGGCCAGCGTCATGATGAAGCTCGGAATGCCGATCACGGTGATGCCGAACGCGGTCGCACAGCCGAGCGCGAGGCTCGCCGCCAGCGCGATCGCGATGGCGGCCGCGCCGGGCAGCGGCAGGTTGGCGATGTTCACGCTCGCATCCTGCATGGTGAAGAAGGCGACGACGATGCCGGTGGCGTTGGCGACGCTGGCAACGGACAGGTCGATCTCGGCGCACAGGATGACGAATGTCAGGCCGACGGCAATGATGCCGGTGACGGAAATCTGCTGCAGGATGTTGCCGAGATTGTCGAGCGTCGGGAAGCTCGGGCTGAGCGCGCTGAACAGCGCCACCAGCACGATCAGCGTCGCGAACGGGGCGATGTTGCGCAACTGGCTGCGCAGCCACAGAGCGGCGGCAGGGACGCGGGTGGCGGCCCCGGCGGCGGAGGATGTCATCGGTACGGCCTTCTCATGCGGCGGCAAGCAGGCGGTCCTTGCTGACCACCTCACGCGCGAACTCACGGGCGATGCGCCCGCGCTTCATCACCAGGATGCGGTCGGCGAGCGACAGCACGGTTTCCGGTTCGGTGGAGACCACGACGACGCCGATGCCCCGCTCGCGCAGCGAGCGGACGATCTTCAGCACGTCGTCCTTGGCCCCGACATCCATGCCCCGCGTCGGCTCGCTCAGCAGCAGCACCTTCGGCAGATGCGTGAGCCACTTCGCCAGCGCCACCTTCTGCTGGTTGCCGCCCGAAAGCGTGCCGAGCGGCCGATCGACCAGCGGCGGCCGGATCTGTAGCGCTTTCACATGCGTCCCGGCGATCGCACGTTCCGCGTCCGGCCTCAGCCAGAGGCGGGAGATGCGGTCGAGGATGCTGATGGAGATGTTCTTGAACACAGGTTCCATGCTGAACAGCATGGCGCGGCGGCTTTCCGGCACGAAGGCGAGACCGGCCCGCCGCGCGGCGGAGGTGCCGGACAGCTTCGTCTCCCGCCCGCCGAGCCGCACGCGCCCGCGCGCGAGCCGCAGCTTGCCGAACAGTGCGCGTGCCAGTTCCAACTGCCCCGACCCCATGAACCCGTAGATGCCGAGAACCTCGCCGGCGCGCACGTCAAGCGAGACATCCTCGAATGCGCCGGGAGCGGTCAGCCCCTCCGCCGTCATCACCACCTCGGCATCGGGGCGGCTGTCGAGGAAGATTTCGCCGGTATAGCTCTCCTCCAGTTGCTCGTGTCCGGCACCGATCATGCGCTCGATGATCCAGTGCTTGTCGATCGCGGCCACGGGTGCGGTCTCGATCCGCCTGCCGTTGCGGAAGATGGTGACGGCGTCGGACACGCGCAGGATATCATCAAGGAAGTGGGAGATGAAGACGAGGCTGTGGTCCCGGTCACGCACGCGCTTGAGCAGGTCGAACAGCCGTTCCACCTCGGGCGGCGACAGCGCCGAGGTCGGTTCGTCGAGAATGATGATGCGCGCGCCGGAGAACAGGACGCGCGCAATCTCCACCAGCTGCTGCAGACCGAGCGGCAGCGCGCCTGCCGGCAGACCGGGATCGACATCGATGCCGAGCCGGTGCAGGTGTTCGCCGGCAATCCGGCGCATGGCGCGGTAATCCACGAGGCCGAAGCGATTGAGCGGCTGCACGCCGAGCAGGACGTTCTCCGCCACCGTCAGATCGCGCACGATGGAGAGTTCCTGATGCACCATGCCGATGCCGGCGGCCTTGGCATCGCGCGCCGAACGGAACCGGACGGCGCGGCCGGCCAGGCGCATGGTGCCCTGGTAGTCGGTATGCACGCCGGCGATGATCTTCATCAGCGTGCTTTTGCCGGCGCCATTCTCGCCGACGAGGCCGTGGATTTCGCCCGCCCGCAGGGCGAAATCCACGTCCGTCAGCGCCGCGACACCCCCGAACGACTTGCGGATGCCGAGCAGGTCGAGCGGCGGCGGTGCCTCGTTCACGGCGCGGCCGGTCCCGGCTAGATCAGGAAATGCTCCTCCATCCACATCATGCCCGGTGCGTTGGCCTTGGTGACGACCGGACCGTCGGTGACGATGTTCTTCGGGATCATGCCATTGCCCATGCCCGTCTTCTCCCCCGACACCACTGCGGCCACGCCGGCGATGATGGCGCCGCCGTGGATGCGGCAGGACGGATTGCGCACCGTCGCCAGCATCCGTCCGTCGGAGACGGCGGCCAGCGCCGGCGGCATCGCGTCGCAGCCGCCGATCCTGATGCTGGTGCGGTTGTGCGCCTTCATCACGTTGTAGGCGGCGAGCGCCATGTCGTCGTTGTGGAAATAGGCGGCGTCGATCTTCGGATACTTGGTGAGCAGCGTCTCCCAGATCCGCGCCACCTTGGTCACATCCCAGTCGGCGGGCGTGGTATCGACCACCTGCACCTTGGGATATTTCTTGACGATGCTCTCGAACCCGCGCGCGCGGCCCTGTGCGCCAGTGTGGCCGAGCGCGCCCTGGGTCATCGTCACGATACCTTCGCCGTTGATCGCGTCCATCAGCGCCTGCGTGACGGAGGCGCCCATGAACTCGTTGTCGGGGGCGAGAAAGCTGTGCACGTCGATCTTGTCGAGCGGCGCGATCAGCGTGTCCATGTCGATGACCGGCGTGCCGGCCTTGATCATTTTCTCGACCGGTGCCGTCAGGGTGCCGATGCCGAAAGCCTGGATGGCGACAAAATCCCATTTCTGGCTCGCCATGTCGTCGATCGCCGCGCGCTGCTTGGTGGCCGACAGCTCACCGTCGAACCAGGTGACATCGACGTTGAACAGCTTGCCCCAGTATTCGGCGGCCTGCTTGCCCTGGGCGCACCATGTCGCCTGCAACCCGGCGTTGGAGAACGCCGCCTTCAGCGGCTTGTCCGACCGGCCGGCGACCTGCGTCATCTCGGCCGCCAGGGCGGGCGCGATGCCGAAGGCCCCGAGCAGCGAGGCGCCGGCGATGCCGGCGGTGGCGCGCAGCATGTCGCGCCGGTTGGCGGGGATGTCGGTCATGAGTTTCCTCCTCAACACGCCGGCCCGGTGCGCGGCGCGATGGCTTCTTGTCTGACTATTGTGCCAATCACCCGCGCGCTTGGCAACGCCCTAGGACGGCAGCGCGGCGGCCAGCCGGTCGGCGAGCCACTGCCCGGCGGGACCGGGCGGCGCGGCGGGCCGGTGGATCAGCAGCAGGGGAAAGCGCAGCACCGGTGCGACCGCGGGATAGAGCCGCACCAGCCGCCCGGCGACGAGGTCATCCTCCACCATATGGGCGGGCATGTTGCCCCAGCCGAGGCCGGCCCGCAGCAGCGCATGCTTGGAGCCGAGATCGCCGAGCCGCCAGGTGCGCAGCGACAACACGCCGAAATCCTGGCCCTCCGTCCGCTGCGAGCGGTCGGAGAGGACGAGTTGGGTATGTTCGTGAAACGCCGCCTCGGGCAGCGGCGGCGGCAGGCGGGTCAGCGGATGGCCGGGCGCGACCACGGAGATCAGTTCGATACGGCGGATCAGCCGCCGTTCCAGCCCTTCCGGGTTCACCCCCATCGGCCCGCTGATGCCGAGGCCGCATGACCCGTCCAGCACCAGCTGCGCCACTGCCCCCAGGGTTTCCACCCGCAGCCGCAGCGCGACCGTGGGGAAAGCGCGGGCGAACGCCTCCAGCGCAGCGACCAGGTCGGAGGTTGGGAACATCACATCGACCACCAGCGCCACCTCCGCCTCCAGACCGGCGGTAAGGCCGGAGGCGCGGGCGCACAACTCGTCGAGAAGGCGGGCGATGCGTCGGGCATCGGCCAGCACGGCGCGTCCCGCTTCGGTCAGGGCCGGGCGGCGCTGGCCGCGGGCGAACAGGGCCAGACCGAGCTGCGCCTCCAGATTGGCGATGGCGTAGCTCACCACCGACTGCGCCCGTCTGAGCCGCTTCGCCGCGGCCGAGAAGCTGCCGCTGTCGGCGACGGCGATCAGCACGCGCAACTGGTCGAGGGTGGGACGTCCTGCCGCCATCATATCTGCTTTCTCGACGTTCCCAATCGAGACATTCCGGATTTTCTGGATGCTACGACCGCCCTATGTGGGGCGCAAGCAGGGCGCGGCCCTGGCTCACACTGGAGGACGGCATGGCGACCAATATCCTGATCGCATTCTATTCCCGCAACGGCACCACCGAGGCGCTGGCGAAGGCCGTCGCCGAGGGGGCGAAGGGGGTCGGGGCAGAGGTGCGTTTGCACCGCGCACGCGACATCGTGGCGCCGGAAGTGATGGCGAGCGTTCCCGGCTGGGCCGATAACGCGAAGCGGATGGAAGCACAGTATCCGGCCCCGACCGTCGAGGATATCGAATGGGCTGACGGCATCGTGTTCGGTACGCCGACCCGCTATGGCAACACCACGGCCGAGTTGAAGGCGTATATCGACAGTCTCGGCGGAGCATGGTTCCAGGGCAAGTTCAACGGCAAGGCCGGCTCCGCTTTCTGTGCCACGATGGGAACGCATGGCGGGGCGGAGAGCACGGTGATTTCCCTCTACAATGTCATGGCGCATCTCGGCCTCATCATCGTGCCGACCGGCTATGCCGACCCGATCATGTTCCGGGCGGGCACGCCCTATGGCGCGCATGCCGCGGTCGATGGCCAGCACGTCACCGCGGCACCGGCCGACGACCTCGAAGTGGCACGCTACCAGGGGCGCCGCGTCGCCCAGGTGGCGACGGCCCTGAAGACGCTGCGCGGCTGACAGGCAGGATCAGGAGAACGACACCATGAACGACTCGGATTTCAATGCGCCGGCGCTGACCGCGCTCGGCCGGCTGCTGCTGGCGGCGATCTTCCTCATGTCGGGCCTCAACAAGCTGATGGGGCCGGGGGCGGCGATCGGCTACATCGCCCATGTCGGCCTGCCGATGCCCCCGCTTGCCTATGCCGTCGCGGTGATCGTGGAACTGGGCGGCGGCGTGCTGCTGCTCGCCGGCTTCCTGACCCGCTGGGTGGCGCTGGCGCTGGCGCTGTTCTGCCTCGCCACCGCCTTTTTCGTGCATGGCTTCGCCGACCAGAACAACATGATCCATGCGATGAAGAACATCGCCATGGCCGGCGGCTTCCTGTTCGTGATGGCGCATGGTGCCGGCGCATGGAGTGTCGATGCCGTGCTGGCACGCAGCCGCCGCACCACCGCCCTGCCCGCCTGACCGGCGCCCCCGCCTCCGGCCGTGCCCGGTCCGTATTGGACCGGGCATGCCCGGCTCTGCTAGGCTCGCTGCCATGCAGCGCGCCCGACCCGCATGATCTGCCCATTCTGCCAGGCCGGGATCGATGCGGGCGCCATGGCGTGCCCAAGGTGCGGCGCGATCCATCAGGGCGCCGGGACCGGCGCCGTGCTCGGCCTGCGGCTGCGCACCTTCGTGGTCGCCTTCGTCCTCCTGGTCATCACGTCCCTGATCATGGTGGATTGCGTCCTGCACCGGCTGCCGCACAGCGGCGGGCCGCCGGCGATGAAATCGGCCGATGCGCAGCGTGCCCTGCTGATGCTGCGCGCCCACCAGCAGGCGAGCGAAAACGCCGCGCCGCCGCCGCTGCGGCACTGACCGCGCCTTCCGGGGCTTTGCGGGCGGAGAAAAATCCGCTTCATTGAAACATGAGCACCAGTCCGCGACCGCCGGGCGGCGCCACCGCGAGAGAAGGAGTCGTCGCACATGAAACATCCCGTCCGGGCCGCCGCCATCGCCGCCATTGCGGCCCTGCTCGCCGCCGGCAGCGTCGAGGCCAAGACGTTGGTCTATTGTTCAGAGGGTTCACCAGAGAATTTCAACCCGATGATCAACACGACCGGCACCACGTTTGATGCCAACAAGCCTATCTACAACCAGTTGGTGCAGTTCCGGCCCGGAACCACTGAGGTGGAGGCGGGGCTGGCGGAGTCGTGGGATATCTCGGAGGACGATACCGTATTCACCTTCCATCTGCGTAAGAACGTGCAGTGGCACAGCAACAAGATATTCAAGCCGACCCGGCCTTTCAACGCCGACGATGTGATCTTTAGCTTTGACCGCCAATGGCACGACAGCAACCCGTACCATAAGATCTCCGGCGGCGGGTACGAGTATTTCGGCGATATGGATCTGCCAAACCTGCTCGACAGGATCGAAAAGCTCGACGACTATACGGTACGGTTCACGCTGAAGAAGCCGAACGCGCCGTTCCTTGCCGACATGGCGATGGATTTCGCTGCCATCCAATCGAAGGAATATGCCGACGCACTGCTCGCCGCGGGCAAGCCGGAGATGATCGATCAGGAACCGGTCGGCACCGGCCCGTTCGAGTTGGTCGCCTACCAGAAGGACACCACCATCCGCTATCGCCGCTTCGACGGGTTCTGGGGAGCGAAGGCGAAGCTCGATGCGCTGGTGTTCGCCATCACCAAGGATCCGGCGGTGCGTCTGGCCAAACTGCGCGCCAATGAGTGCCAGGTGATGGCCTATCCATCGCCGGCCGATCTTCCCGCCATCAAGGCCGACCCCAAGCTGCAACTGCTGTCGCAGCCGGGTCTGAACGTCGGCTATCTCGCGCTCAACAACACGCGGCCGCCGTTCGGCGACGTGCGCGTGCGCCGTGCCATCAACATGGCGATCGACAAGAAGGCGATCATCGATGCGGTCTATCAGGGCGCCGGCCAGCCGGCGAAGAACCTGATTCCGCCGACGATGTGGAGCTACAACAACGCGGTCGAGGATTTTCCCTACGATCCGGCGGAAGCGAAGAACCTGCTCGCGGCGGCGGGACTGGCCGGCGGCTTCGAGACCGAGTTGTGGGCGATGCCGGTGCAGCGGCCCTATAACCCCGACGCGCGGCGGATGGCCGAACTGATGCAGTCCGACCTGGCCAAGGTCGGGATCAGGGCGAAGATCGTCAGCTATGAATGGGGCGAATACCGCAAGCGTGTCGCTGCCGGCGAGGCGCCGATGGCGCTGCTCGGCTGGACCGGCGACAACGGCGACCCGGACAATTTCTTCGTCCCGCTCGCCGGCTGCGCGGCGGCGCGTCCCGGCGGCGGCAACGCGGCGAAGTGGTGCAACCACGAGTTCGATGATCTGGTCAACAAGGCCGCCACCCTGCCGAGCCAGGCGGAACGGGCCAGGCTCTATGAACAGGCGCAGGTGGTGATGCACCGGGAGGCGCCGTTCTACCTTGTCGCCCATTCGGTCGTGTTCATGCCGATGTCGAAGGCCGTCATCGGCTACAGGATGTCGCCGCTCGGCGATCACCGCTTCGACCAGGTTGATCTGCAATAGCGCGCGCGCACGCGCACCGTGCTGCGCTTCCTGCTCCGCCGCGTGACGCTGATCGTGCCCACGTTCGTCGGCGTCACGCTGCTGAGCTTCCTGCTGATCCATCTCGTCCCCGGCGACCCGATCGAGGTCCGCACCGGCGAACGCGGCATCACCCCGGAGCGGCTTGCCGCCATGCGTCACGAGATGGGGCTGGACCGCCCGCTGTGGCAGCAGTTCGCCGGCTATGAGGCGCAGGTGCTGCACGGCAATCTCGGAACCTCGATCATCACCCGGCAGCCGGTGTGGCGGGAGTTCGCCACCCTGTTCCCCGCAACCATCGAACTGTCCGTCTGCGCCATCGTCTTCGCGATCGCGGTCGGTCTGCCGCTCGGCGTGATCGCGGCGGTGCGGCGTGGCTCGGTGTTCGATTACGGGCTGATGGGCCTGTCCATCGCCGGTGCCTCCATGCCGATCTTCTGGTGGGGGCTGATGATGATCCTGGTGTTCTCCGTCGCCCTCGGCTGGACGCCGGTATCGGGGCGGATCAGCGATGCCTTCTATGTCGAGCCGTGGAGCGGCTTCATGCTGATCGACGCCTGGTTCTCCGATGACAAGGGGGCAGTGCGATCGGCGTTCTCGCATCTCATCCTGCCGACGATCGTGCTCGGCACCATCCCGCTCGCCACCATTGCCCGCATGACCCGCTCCGCGATGCTGGAAGTGCTGGGGGAGGATTACATCCGCACCGCGCGGGCCAAGGGGCTGGGCGGCGTGCGGGTGGTGGTGGTGCATGCGCTGCGCAATGCCCTGATCCCGGTGGTGACGGTGATCGGCCTGCAGGTCGGCACGCTGCTGGGCGGCGCGATCCTGACCGAGACGATCTTTTCCTGGCCCGGCGTCGGGCACTGGCTGGTGGAAAGCATCCAGCGGCGCGATTACCCGGTGCTGCAGGGTGGCACGCTGCTGGTCGCGAGCCTCGTCATGCTGGTCAATCTCGGGGTCGATCTCGCCTATGGCTTCCTCAATCCGCGGATCCGCCGCTGATGTCGGGCGCCGACGTGCAGGCCGCGACCGCCGCCGCTCGGCCGCAGCGCGCGCCCGGCAGCCTGCGCCTGTTCTGGCGCGCATTCGCCGAGAACCGCGGCGCCGTCGTCGGTTTTGCCGTGATGCTGCTGCTGGTCGCGGTCGCGCTGCTGGCCGACTGGGTGGCGCCGCATTCACCGGTTGTGCAGTTTCGCGACCATTTTCTTGCCCCGCCAATGTGGCAGCGCGGCGGTTCGGCGGAATTCCTGCTCGGAACCGACGATGTCGGACGCGACATCCTTTCCCGCCTGATCCATGGCGCGCGGCTGTCGCTGCTGATCGGCCTTGCGGTGGTGGCGCTGTCGCTCAGCGGCGGCACCGTCCTCGGCCTTTCCGCCGCGTTCGCCGGCGGCACCGCCGATATCGCGATCATGCGGCTGATGGACATCCTGCTGGTGTTCCCGTCGCTGCTGCTTGCGATCGTCATCGTCGCGATCCTCGGTCCGTCGCTGTTCAATGCGATGATCGCCGTCGCCATCGTCACGCTGCCCAATTACACGCGGCTTTCCCGGGCCGCGGCGCTCGGTGAACTGGCGCGCGACTATGTCACGGCGACACGTTCGGCCGGCGCGGGAACGCTGCGGCTGATGTTCCTGACCGTGCTGCCCAACTGCACCGCGCCGCTGATCGTGCAGGCGACGCTGGGCTTCTCCTCGGCGATCCTGGACGCCGCGGCGCTTGGCTTCCTCGGCCTCGGTGCCCAGCCGCCGACGCCGGAATGGGGCACCATGCTGGCCGGGGCGCTGGAGTTCTACCAGCGCGCATGGTGGGTGCTGGCCTTTCCCGGGATCGCCATCCTGGTCACGGTGCTCGCCTTCAACCTGATGGGCGACGGGCTGCGCGACGCGCTGGACCCGCGGCTGAAGCGATGACCGCACTGCTGGAGGTCCGCGACCTTGCGGTCACCTTTCCGACCGCGCGCGGCACGTTCCAGGCAGTGGCCGGCGTCGAGGTCGTCGTCGATGCCGGTGAGGTGCTGTGCATCGTCGGCGAATCCGGCTCCGGCAAGAGCGTCTCCATGCTCGCCGCGATGGGGCTGATCGCGCGGCCGGGGCAGGTGCGTGCCGCGGCGCTGCGCTTCGACGGCACCGACCTGCTGACGCTGCCGCCGCGCCGGCGGCGGCGGCTGGTCGGGCGGGACATGGCGATGATCTTCCAGGAGCCGATGTCCTCGCTCAATCCGTGCTATCCGGTCGGCTGGCAGATCGGCGAGGCGCTGCGTGCGCACCATGCCGTGCCGCAGCGCGAGGTGCGCGGGCGCATCGTCGAACTGCTCGATCAGGTCGGCATTCCCGCCCCCGCGACGCGGCTCGGCGCGTTTCCGCACCAGCTCTCCGGCGGCATGAACCAGCGGGTGATGATCGCCATGGCGATCGCCTGCAACCCGCGGCTGCTGATCGCCGACGAGCCGACCACGGCGCTGGACGTGACCATCCAGAAGCAGATTCTCGACCTGCTGATCGGCCTGCAGCGCGTGCGCGGCATGGCGCTGGTGCTGATCACGCACGACATGGGCGTGGTGGCGGAGACGGCGCAGCGCGTGCAGGTGATGTATGCTGGCCAGATGGTCGAGGAAGCACCGACCGCGGCCCTGTTCGCCACCCCCCGCCACCCCTACACCGCGGCGCTGCTGGAGGCGTTGCCGGAGCGCGCGATCGGCCGCCCCCGGCTGCCCACCATCCCCGGCGTCGTTCCCGGTATCGCCGACCGGCCGGAAGGCTGTCTGTTCAACCCGCGCTGCCGCTTCGCGACCGCCCGTTGCCGCGCCGAGCTGCCGGCGCTGGATGGCCCGCCCGGCCGGCGCGCGCGCTGCCATTATCCGCTCGACGAAGCCGGGCGGCCGACGCACGGCCACCCCGGCACGGCCGGGGTGATGGCATGACGGCGCTGATGCAGGCGGATGACCTGCGCCGCCACTACCCGGCAGGCGGCGGCCTGTTCGCGCGGCGCGGCGTGGTGCGGGCGGTGGATGGCGTGTCGTTCACCCTGTCCGCCGCGCGCACGCTGGCCGTGGTCGGCGAATCCGGGTCGGGAAAATCGACGCTCGCGCGCATGGCGACGCTGATGGAGCGACCGAGCGCGGGCGAATTGCGGCTGGACGGCACTTCCGCCTCCGATGCCGGGCCGGCGGTGCTGCGGCGCCTGCGTCTCGACGTACAGATGGTGTTCCAGAACCCTTACGGATCGCTCAATCCCCGCAAGACGGTGGGCGCGATCCTGACCGAGCCGCTCGCCATCAACCGCCGCGGCAACCGCGCCGCCCGCGCCGCGGCGGCACGGGCGATGATGGCGAAGGTGGGATTGCGGGACGATCAGTTCGGACGTTACCCGCACATGTTCTCGGGCGGCCAGCGCCAGCGCATCGCGATCGCGCGCGCGCTGATGCTGTCGCCGCGCGTGGTGGTGGCCGACGAGCCGGTGTCCGCCCTCGATGTCTCGATCCAGGCGCAGGTGCTGAACCTGATGATGGATCTGCAGGACGAACTGGGCCTCGCCTATCTGTTCATCAGCCACGACCTTTCCGTGGTGCGCCATATCGCGCACGAGGTGCTGGTGCTCTATCTCGGCCGCACGGTGGAGCAGGCGCCGAAGGACACGCTGTTCGCGCGCCCGCGCCATCCCTACACGCAGGCGCTGCTGGCGGCCACGCCCTCGGTCACGCCGCGCCACGGGGCGGCCCGCGCGGTGGTGAAGGGCGAGTTGCCGTCGCCGCTGCATCCGCCGCCCGGCTGCGCCTTCGCCGGCCGCTGCCCGCATGCCGATGCCCGCTGCACTGCCGAGCGGCCGGAATTGCGCGCGCTGGAGGGACACATGGTCGCGTGCCATCACGCCGAGCGCGTGGCGTAGGCGAAGCCAACCGCGTCTGCGGCCCCCCGGATCGCCGGGCCGCAGTCAGGGACGGCCGCGGGAAGTTCAGCCCTGCTCTGCCGCCGCCAGCATGGCCCGCAGCCGGGCGGCGGCGGGCGGGCCTTTCAGCGCCTCCCGCCACAGCGATTCGGCGACGCGCTGATGCACCGATACCGCCTCCTCGGCCGAGGTGAGGCTGACAACGCCGGTGCTGGCGAAGGGCGAGCCATCCGGGCGGAACGGGCTGACGGCAACGCTGGCCCGCTCCCGCCCGCGCAGCAGCATGAAGCCACCGGCCGGCTCGATTGCGGTCAGCAGGCCGAATTGCAGCCCGATCGGCTCGCTTTCCATCGCCTCTGCAATCCGTGCCACTTCCGCCGCGGCGGCCTGCCGGCACTGAAGGCGCACCCGGTCGGACACGGCAAGCCCGGGGGCGATCCCGGTTTGCAGCAGGGCGGCAACCCGCCCCGCCGCCAACAGGCAGATCACCGCCGGGCGGTGCTGCGCATAGCTGCGTTTGCGCGCCGCCTGCACGCCCAGCACCTGATCGACGATGGCGCGCAGTTGCGCCCGCTCCACCCCCGCCGATTCGGTTGCTTCCGCCAGCGCCTCGGTCAGCGCGGCATCGAACGGATCGCCGGTGGTCAGATAGCACACCGCGCCGTCAACCTGCATGATCTGGTCGGAGACCTCCTCCATCTGGCGCAGCCGCTCGAAAAAGCCGGAGGGCCGGCTGTAGTATTCGATGCCGACGCCGAGCAGCGTCAGCGGCGAGATCTTGAGCAGTTCGGCAAGCCGCTTGACGGTATCGAGCTTGATGACCTCGCCCTTCTCATACCGATAGAGGGCGGCGCGCGACACGCCGAGCCGCGCCGCGATCTCCTCCGCCCGCAGGCCGGATTCCATACGGAACGCGCGCAACTGATCGCCGATATCGGAAAACCGCATGAAACCCGCCCTGCCGGCCCGGATCGCACCGTGAGAGACGGCGCCGGCAATGCCGCGCCGTCCCACATTCGGTCACATACCCAAGTTATTGCCACAGGCGCGGTTAATGCAATCTTGCTGCCGCGTCCGGAACGGATCAGTCCGGCATGCCGGCCATCCGCTCGATCGCGCGCACCAGTGCGGAATGGTCGAGGTCGGCGCCGCCGGCGGCAACGACGGTGGAGAACATCTGCTGTGCGACCGCCGTATTGGGCAGGGCCATGCCCATTTCCTGCGCTGCCGACAGCGCCAGCGAGAGATCTTTCTGGTGCAGGCGGATGCGGAAACCGGGTGCGAATTTGCGCGCGATCATGCGCTCGCCATGCACCTCCAGGATGCGCGAGGAGGCGAAGCCGCCCATCAGCGCCTGCCGGACCTTCGCCGGGTCGGCGCCGGCCTTGCGCGCGAAGGTCAGCGCCTCGCCGACCGCCTGGATGGTCAGCGCCACGATGATCTGGTTGGCGACCTTGCAGGTCTGGCCGGCGCCGTTCTCCGTCCCGACCAGGGTGATGTTCCTGCCCATCGTCTCGAACAGCGGGCGGGCACGCTCGAATGCAGCCTCCGGCCCCCCGGCCATGATCGTCAGCGTGCCCTGCTGCGCCCCCACCTCGCCGCCCGACACCGGCGCATCGAGATAATCGCAGCCGATTGCGTTGATGCGTGCGGCGAACCCCTTGGTCGCGATCGGGCTGATCGAGGACATGTCGATCAGCAGCTTGCCCGCGGTCAACCCCTCGGTGACGCCATGCGGGCCGAACAGCACCCGCTCGACATCCGGCGTGTCGGGCAGCATCAGGATCACCACCTCCGCCGCCTCGGCCACCGCGGCGGCATCGCCGACCACGGTCGCGGCCCCGCGCACGTCGTCCATGAGGCTCTTGCGGTCGGGCACGATCAGCGCGTGACCCGCCGCCTTCAGCCTGAGTGCCATCGGGCGGCCCATGATGCCGAGGCCGATGAATCCGATCTGCATGGCGATCCCTTTCCTTCAGACGCCGAAGGTGCCGCGCCAGCCGAGACCGGCAACGGTGTCTCCGGCCGGGCGGTACTCGCAGCCGACCCAGCCGGCGTAGCCAAGCGCGTCGAGGCGGCGGAACAGATGCGCCCAGCCCAGTTCGCCCGTCCCCGGCTCATTGCGCGCCGGCACGTCGGCGATCTGGATATGGCCGATGATCGGCATCAGCGCCTCCAGCCGCTTGCTCACGTCGCCCTCAGTGACCTGGCAGTGGTAGATATCGAACTGCAACCCGAGCCGCGCGGCGCCGATCGCGGCGATGATGCCGGCGGCCTGGCCGGTGGTGTGCAGATGAAAGCCCGGCATGTCGCGGTGGTTGATCGGCTCGATCACCAGCCGCCGTCCGGCCTGCGCCGCCTGCTCCGCCGCCCAGGCGAGATTGATGGCATAGAGCGCCGCCGCGGTCTCCGGCGCGGTGCCCGCGGGCGGAATACCGGCCATGACATGGACCAGCGGGCAATCGAGCGCGGCGGCATATTCGAGGGCGCGCGCGATGCCGTCGCGGAACTCCTGCTGGCGTCCGGGCAGCGAGGCGGTGCCGCGCTCGCCGCCGGCCCAGTCGCCGGGGGGTGCGTTGAACAGCACCTGCCGCAGTCCGGCATCGTCCAGCCGGCGGCGGATTTCGGCGGCGGGGTGGTCATAGGGGAACAGGAACTCGACCGCGCGGAACCCGGCGGCGGCGGCGGCGGCGAAGCGGTCGAGGAAGGGCACCTCGTTGAACATCATCGACAGATTGGCAGCGAGCCGCGGCATGACGTATCCCCTCCTCCTGGGTTCCCGGTTGGCGCCGGGCCGGTTTAGCCGCACCCGAAGCGGCTGACCAGCGCCCGGCACGGAGGGCGCCATCGCGTGCCCTGCCGCACGTCCTGACCCCGGCACATGTGCAACCGGTCCCTTCGGCGAAGCGCCGCTCACGCAGGCCGGATTTGACCGGCCGGGAGGCTTGGGTATTGTTCAGCAACAGCGGGGAGGTGGAGCGTGACCTGTCGTCGCAGGGCGGTTTTGGGTATGCTGCTTTACGGCGCCGCCACCGTATCGACCGCCTTTGCCCAGGGTTGTCCGCATCCGAATGGCGGCATTCCGCCGGGCGCGAACACGACCGACGCCTCGGCGCCGTTCTTCATCGAGACGAACGGGCTGAATTTCAACACGACACCTCCCACGCGCGACCCGGCAAATCCCGACTACCCGCCGGCGACGGAACTTCCGGACGGTACGCTTCCGGCTGCCGGGGCGGAGGGGAATTTCATCATCGGGCCGACCCACGCCCCCGCCCCGGAGATCGCGGCCGAGGGCGGTACGCCGCAAGGCTCCGTGCAAAGCTTCACCATGTCGTCGGATGATGGCGTGATCTTCAGTCCCGGCATGATCCGGGACGACCCGAACGATTGTCTCAATGCCTCCCTTCTCACTGCACGGACGCAAGCGGGCGATCGGTCCGATCTTGTGGTGACGACGAGCCATTCCGGCCGCTGGACGCGCACCGTGGATATCTATGTCCCGGCGCAATATGTTCGCGGCAGCGAAGCGCCTTTCATCGTGGTCGGGGATGGCGGACCCGCCGGGTTTTTCGATGAAAGACAGTTGTTCACGGTGCTTGACAACCTCATCCATACGCACCGCCTTCCGCCCCTGATTGCCGTCAGCATCGGGGCGGGCGGCCAGGACGCGCAGGGAAGTGAAAGGGGGCGCGAGTACGATGCGGTTTCCGGCGCCTATGCGGAGTGGGTCGAGCGTGAAGTGCTGCCGCGCGTCGAACAGCAGGCAAACGTGAAGCTGACCAGGGATCCGGACGGGCGCGCGACGATGGGGATCAGTTCCAGCGGCGCCGCGGCCTTCACCATGGCCTGGTTTCGTCCCGATCTTTATCACCGGGTGCTCGCCTATTCGCCGACGGTGGTCAATCAGCAATGGCCCCACAGTCCGGCGCTGCCGGGCGGCGCCTGGGAGTATCACTCGAAATGGGCCGGTCCGGCGGTTCCCGGCCGCAGCGTCACCGGGATTCATGTGACAAAGTCGGAGGCGGAACCTGCCTCCCCGCTCATTGCGGCCAATCCCGTAAAGCCGATCCGGTTCTGGTTCGAGGTCGGCGACCAGGATCTGTTCTATCCCCTTCCCTCTCTGCCTGACGGCATGCACGACTGGGTGCTGGCGGACGAACGCCTCGCCAAGTCGCTGGGAGACAGGGGCTATCATTATCAGTTCATCTTCGCACGCAACGCGAAGCACGTTGACAAGGCAACACTTGCCCAGACCTTGCCGGAGGCCCTCGAATGGGTCTGGAAGGGCTATTCGTCCCGGTAAGGCGGGCAGATGCCGGCGGCATCTGCGCCGGCACGCTCAGCGCGTCATGCGCCCGATCGTTTCGACCAGTTCCTCCACCTTGCGGCGCTGATCGGGAATGTCGCCGGCGGCGAAGGCGCCGGCGACGCAATGGGCGACGTGATCGCGCAGGATCTCCGCCTCCACCTTGTGCAGCGCGGCGCGGACGGCGCTGATCTGGGTCAGCACATCGACGCAGTAGCGATCCCCCTCCACCATCCGGCACAGGCCGCCCACCTGTCCCTCGATCCGCCGCAGCCGTGCCGCCACCGATTTTTTCACTGCATCCCGCATGCTTGATAATATACCCAGGAGGGGTATATAGGTCAAGCAGGCGGGATGAAGGACAGGCGGCATGAGCGGGCACCGGCATCATCACCATCACGCGCACGACCATCCGGAGCATGGCCACGGGCACGGCCATGACGCCGCGGACGTGGCAGAGCGCCCGCGGGTGATCGATCCGGTCTGCGGCATGACCGTGGACCCGGCGAAATCGCCGCATGTTTTCGGGCATGCAGGCCAGACCTATCATTTCTGTTCCGCCGGCTGCCGGACGAAATTCGCCGCCGACCCCGCCAAATACCTGACGCCGAAGCCGCAGGCCGCGGCGCCGGCACCGGCGCCAGCGCCGCAGGGCACGATCTACACCTGCCCGATGCACCCCGAGGTGCGGCAGGTGGGGCCCGGCACCTGCCCGATCTGCGGCATGGCGCTGGAACCGCTGGAGATCACCGCCGACAGCGGCCCGAACCCGGAACTGATCGACATGCGCCGCCGCTGCCAAATCGGCCTCGTGCTGACGGTGCCGGTGTTCGTGCTGGCGATGGGCGAGCATATCGGGGGAGTGTCGCGCCTGCTGGCGCCCGCGGTGTCGAACTGGGTGCAGCTCGTGCTGGCAACGCCGGTGGTGTTGTGGGCGGGCGCGCCGTTCTTCGTCCGCGGCTGGGCCTCCGTGGTCAGCCGCAATCTCAACATGTTCACCCTGATCGCGCTCGGCACCGGCGTCGCCTGGCTCTACAGCGTCGTCGCCACCCTCGCCCCCGGCCTGTTCCCGGCCGGTTTCCGCGGCATGGGCGGGACGGTCGCGGTCTATTTCGAGGCGGCCGCGGTGATCACCGTGCTGGTGCTGCTGGGCCAGGTGCTGGAACTGCGCGCGCGCGAGCAGACCGGCGGCGCGATCCGCGCCCTGCTCAACCTTGCCCCGAAGACCGCCCGGCGGCTGCGCGACGGTGCGGAGGATGAGGACATTCCCCTCACTGATGTGGCGGTCGGCGACCGGCTGCGCATCCGCCCCGGGGAGGCCGTGCCGGTCGATGGCACGGTCCTGGAGGGGCGGAGCGCCGTCGATGAATCGATGGTGACGGGCGAATCGCTGCCGCTCGCCAAGACGCCGGGCGAGCGGGTCATCGGCGGCACCGTGAACGGCACCGGTGCGCTGGTCATGCGGGCCGAGAAGGTGGGCACGGACACGATGCTGGCCCGCATCGTCGCCATGGTGGCCGAGGCGCAGCGTTCGCGCGCACCGATCCAGCGCCTGGCCGACCAGGTGGCGGGATGGTTCGTGCCATTGGTGCTGCTGGTCGCGGTGCTCGCTTTTGCCGCCTGGGCGGTGTGGGGTCCGCCGCCGGCACTCGCCTTCGCCCTGATCGCCGCCGTTTCCGTGGTCGTCATCGCCTGCCCCTGTGCGCTCGGCCTCGCGACGCCGATGAGCATCATGGTGGGCGTCGGCAAGGGCGCGAGTGCGGGCGTGCTGATCCGCTCCGCCGAGGCGCTGGAGCGGATGGAGAAGATCGACGTACTGGTGGTGGACAAGACCGGCACGCTGACCGAGGGCAGGCCCCGCGTCGTGGCGATCGCCCCCGCCGAAGGCGGCACGGAGGCCGAGGTGCTGGCGCTGGCCGCGGCGCTGGAGCGGTCGAGCGAGCATCCGCTCGCCGCTGCGGTGCTGGCGGCGGCGCAGGAGCGCGGGGTCGCCGTATCGGCGGCGGAGCAATTCGCCTCAGTGACCGGCATGGGCGTCACCGGCACGGTCGGCGGCCGGCGCATCGCGCTCGGCAATGCACGGCTGATGGCGGAGGGCGGCGTCGATCTGGGGACGCTGGCGGCGCGGGCGGAGGCCTTGCGGCAGGAGGGGGCGACGGCCCTGTTCCTCGCCGTCGATGGCCGCCCCGGCGGCGTGCTTGCCGTCGCCGACCCGGTGAAGCCGACCACCGGGGCGGCACTGGCGGCGCTGCGGGCGCAAGCGATCGACATCGTCATGCTGACCGGCGACAACCGCACCACGGCAGAGGCGGTGGCCCGCCGGCTCGGCATCGCGCGGGTGGAGGCGGATGTGCTGCCGGAGGACAAGAACCGCATCGTGCGGGAACTGCGTGCCGGGGGCCGGGTGGTGGCGATGGCGGGCGACGGCGTGAACGACGCGCCGGCCCTGGCCGAGGCCGATATCGGCATCGCCATGGGCACCGGGACCGAGGTCGCGATCCAAAGCGCGGGCGTGACCCTGGTACGCGGCGACCTCGCCGGCATCGCGCGGGCACGGACCCTGAGCCGCGCAACCATGCGCAACATCCGCCAGAATCTGTTCTTTGCCTTCATCTACAATGCGCTCGGCGTGCCGGTCGCGGCGGGCGTGCTCTATCCGGCATTCGGCCTGCTGCTGAGCCCGGTGATCGCGGCGCTGGCGATGTCGCTGAGTTCGGTATCGGTGGTCGGCAACGCGCTGCGCCTGCGGCGGCTGGCGCTGTAGCGGAACCCGGCGCCGGCCGAACCCGTCCGACCGTTCCCGACGACCCGGTTGCATCATCCGGCAATTGCGGTATTCCCCCCCGCCGGGCCGCAACCCGGACGCACGGGAGGGATACGTGGAGCGCCTGATCGGATTTCCGGACACGCCGCCGCCAGCCTGCGGGGCGCGGCACGGCATCGAAGCCGCCGCAGGAGCATGAAGATGTTTTCTGTACGCAACATGCTGGCCGTCGCGCGGCGGGAGCTGGCGGGGTATTTCGCGACCCCGGTCGCCGTCGTGTTCATCGTCATCTTCCTCGTTCTGCAAGGGGTGCTGACCTTCAACCTCGGCAACTTCTTCGACCGCGACCAGGCCGACCTGACCCCGTTCTTCTCCTTCCTGCCATGGGTGTTCCTGCTGCTCGTGCCTGCCATCACCATGCGCCTGTGGGCGGAGGAGCGGCGTCTCGGCACGATCGAGCTGCTGCTGACGCTGCCGCTGCGCCAGTCGGAGGCGGTGATCGGCAAGTTCCTGGCCGCCTGGGCGTTCTGCGCGGTGGCGCTGGCGCTGACCTTCCCGTTCTGGATCACCGTCAATATCCTCGGCCAGCCCGACAACGGCGTGATCGCCTGCGGCTATCTCGGCGCGCTGCTGGTCGCCGGCAGTTTCCTCGCGGTCGGCGCGGCGATGTCGGCGGCGACCAAGAACCAGGTGATCGGCTTCGTACTTGGGCTTGCCGTCTGCTTCGCCTTCGCCGTCGCGTCCTATCCGCTGGTTACCGACTTCATCTCCCGCGGCTCGCCGGCGCTCGCCACCTTCGCCCGGCGCATCAGTGTCGGCGAGCGGTTCGTCAATTTCACCCGTGGCGTCATCGAACTGCGCGACCTGATCTATTTCGCGTCCTTCATCGGCTTCTTCCTGTTCCTCAACACCGTCATCATCGAGCACCGCAAGGCGGACTGACGCACGATGCGCAAACTCTGGACCTCGGTCGTCGGCGTCATTGCCGTCGCGGCGCTGCTGGTCGGCGGCAACATGCTCGCTGACCGCTACCTGCAAAGTCTCCGGCTCGATCTTACCCAGCAGCATCTCTACACGCTCTCGCCCGGCACCCGCCGCATCCTGGCGGGGCTGAAGGAGCCGGTGACGCTGCGGCTGTTCTATTCGCGCGAGCTCGGCGCCGCCGCACCCTCCTATGGCGCCTATGCCGACCGCGTGACCGCCATGTTGCGCGAATATGCCGCCGACGCGCATGGCCGGCTGCATCTGGAGTTCCTTGATCCCGAGCCGTTCAGCACCATCGAGGACCGGGCGCTGTCCTATGGGCTGCAGGGCGTGCCGCTGAACCAGGGCGGCGATCAGGTGTTCTTCGGCCTTGCCGGCACCAACCTGCTCGACGACCAGCGTACCATCCCGTTCTTCCAGGCCGAACGCGAACGCTTCCTGGAATACGACCTGACGCGGCTGGTCTATGAACTGTCCAACCCGAAGCGTTCCATCGTCGGCCTGATGTCGTCCCTGCCGCTGCAGGGCGATCCGCGGATGATGATGATGGGCCGTGGCGGTGGCGGTCCGTTCGTCTCGGTGCAGGAATTGCAGCAGAGCTTCACGGTGCGGCCGGTGCCGCTCGACGCGCAGGTGATCGACCCTGACATCCAGGTGCTGATCGTGGCCCAGGCGCAGGGGCTGAAGGATCCGACGCTGTATGCGATCGATCAGTTCGTGATGCGCGGCGGGCGGCTGCTGGCACTGGTCGATCCGCACAGCGAGACCGAGGCGGCACAGCCGGACCCGTCCGGCATGCCGCGCCAGGACACCGCAAGCGACCTGCCGAAATTGTTCGACGCCTGGGGCATCACGTTCGATCCGACCCAGGTCGTCGGCGACCTGCAAGGCGCATGGCGCGTGCGCGTCGGCCAGCAGGGCGTCGATTATCCGCCATGGTTCAACATCCGCGGCGCCGGCCTCGCGCATGATGATCCGGCGATGGCGGACGTGACGCAGGTGTCGGTCGCCTCCGCCGGCATGATCGGCAGGAAGGACGGCGCCACGATCGATCTCGTACCGCTGCTGTCGAGCAGCCGGGAATCGGGGCTGATCCCGGTCGCCAAGGTGCGGGAGTTTCCCGACCCTGCCACGATCCTCGCCGAGTTCCGGCCTTCGGGCGGGCCGCGGGTGATCGCGGCGCGGGTGCATGGCGTGCTGAAATCCGCCTTCACCGGCCCGCCGGCCCTGCCGCCGGGGGAGAAGCGTGCGGACAACATTCCCGCCTTCATCGGGCAGACGAAGGACGCCGCCAACCTCGTCGTCGTCGGCGACAGCGATATCCTGGCCGATCGGTTCTGGGTACGGGTGCAGGATTTCTTCGGCCAGCAGCAAGCGACGCCGTTCAGCGACAACGGCCCGTTCATCGCCAACGTCGTCGGCACACTGGCAGGCGGGGATGACCTGATCGGCCTGCGCGGCAAGGGGCAGAGCATCCGGCCGTTCACCCTGGTCGATGACATGCAGCGCCGCGCGGAGGCGCAGTTCCGCCAGACCGAGAAATCGCTCCAGACGCATCTGGAGGCGACGCAGAAGCAGCTTGCCGATCTGCGCGCCGGCCACGGCGAGCAGAAATCCGCCGTCGTCACCGCCGAGCAGCAGAAGGCGATCGCCGACCTGCAGGCCGACGTGGTGCAGACACGCAGCCGCCTGCGCGCGGTGCAGTTCTCGCTGCGTCGCGACATCGACCGGCTGGAGACGGAGTTGCAAGTGTTCGATATCGTGCTGGTGCCGGCGCTGCTGGCGCTGCTGGCGATCGTGCTCGGCCTCGCGCGCAACCGGCGCCGCGCGCGGGCGCGGGCCTGAACGGGAAGGATCGCGCCGATGCGCACGCGAACGACGGTGATCCTGGCGGCGCTCGGCGCGGCGGTGCTGGCGCTCGGCGTGATCTACGGCAGCGGACCGCGCGAGCGGACGCAGCCGGCCGCCCAGGGGCAGATCGCCTTCCCCGGCCTGGTCGCGAAACTTGCGGAGGCGACACGGATCGAGATCACCCACGGCGGCCTCACGCTGCATCTGGCACGCCCGGACAAGGACGCGATGATCTGGGATGTCGCCGATCGCGGCTCCTATCCGGCGCAGCAGGACAAGGTGCACGAACTGCTGACGGCGCTGACCGAACTGCGTCTCGATGAACCACGGACATCCGACCCCGCCGCCTATGCCCGGCTCGGTGTCGAGGATCCTGCGGCGAAGGGCGCCGACTCGACGCTTCTGCGCGTGCTGGACGGCAAGGGCGGCGTGATCGCCGCGCTGGTGGTCGGCCATGCCCGCACCTCGCAGCACGGCGAGTCGGATACCCTTTATGTCCGCCGGCCGGACGCGGCGCAGGCATGGCTGGCGGAGGGGCGGATCGCCGCGACCTCCGACTCGATGGACTGGCTCGATCGCGATATCGTCAACATCGATCCGGCGAAAATCGCCACCGACGTGGTGACGCGCGGCGAAACCACGCTGACCTTCGGCCGCAGCGCCGGCAGCCTCACCCTGACTGCGCCCGCCGACCATCCAAAGCTCGACGACCTCAAGGTGCAGGAGGTCAGCCGCTCGCTCGCCGATCTGACTCTTGAGGACGTGAAGCCGGCGCCGGCGCCGGGCACCGCGCTCGGCCGCGCCGTCATCACCACCACCGACGGGATGACGGTAACGGTCGAGGCGAACAAGTCCGGCCCGGAACTGTGGGCGACCTTCACGGCCGAGGGCAAGGATTCGGCCGCGCTCGCGGCAAAGGTAAAGGGTTGGGCCTATCTGATCGGGTCGTGGAAGGAGCAGGCGCTGGTGCCGACGCTCGACAATCTGAAGGCCGCCGCACCAGCTGCCCCGCCCGCCGCGGCACCGCCGCCGGCCCCTCCTGCCGCCGCGGCGCCGGCGCCCGACGCCAGGTGACGCGCGAATACCCGCCGCGGCCGATCGTCGGCATCGGCGTCGCCGTGCTGCGGCCCGGTGCGGTGCTGCTGGTCCGCCGCGGCCGGCCGCCCAACCGCGGCGCCTGGAGCCTGCCGGGCGGCGCGCAGGAACTGGGCGAGACCGCCGAGGCGGCAGCACGGCGCGAACTGATGGAGGAAACCGGCCTGACGGTCGGCGGCCTGCACCTTGCCGCCACCGTGGACAGCATCCACCGGGATCCGGACGGGCGGGTGCGCTACCACTACACGATCCTTGACTTCGCCGCCGCGTGGCAGGGCGGCGCGCCGCGCGCCGGCGGGGACGTCACCGAGGTCGCGTGGGCCGACTTCGCCGCGTTCGACGATTTCGCCCTGTGGGACGAGGCGCGGCGCGTGGTCGCGATCGCCCGCCGCCTGCTCGCGCTCTAGCGGCGGGCGGCTCAGGCGGCCGGCGGATGCGCCGCGTGCCAGTGGCGCGCGATCGCGAGCCGCGTCGCGCACCACACGCGCGCATGGCCCTGTACATGGTCGATGAACCGGGCGAGCGCCGCCGTGCGCCCCGGCCGCCCGGCAAGCCGGCAATGCAGGCCGACCGACAGCATCTTTGCCTGTCCCGCCATGCCCTCGGCGTACAGTACGTCGAACGAGTCGCGCAGATAGGCGAAGAACTGATCGCCCGAATTGAACCCCTGCGCGGTCGCGAAGCGCATGTCGTTGGCGTCCAGCGTGTACGGCACGATCAGTTGCTGCCGCCCGCCGGGTGCCTCGACCCAGTAGGGAAGATCGTCGGCATAGGAATCGGCAGCATACAGAAACCCGCCCTCCTCCGCCACCAGATCGAGCGTGTGCGCCGAGGAGCGGCCGGTGTACCAGCCCAGCGGGCGCGCGCCGGTCACCTCCGTGTGCAGCCGGATCGCCTGCTGCATATGGGCGCGCTCGTCGTCGCGGCTGAAATCGCGATATTCGATCCATTTCAGGCCGTGGGAGGCGATTTCCCACTCGGCTTCCCGCATCGCCGCCACCTGCTCCGGCCCGCGCGCCAGCGCGGTCGCAACGCCATAGACGGTGACCGGCACGCGACGCGCGGTGAACAGCCGCCACAACCGCCAGAACCCGGCGCGGGCGCCGTATTCGTACATGCTCTCGATGTTCATGTGCCGCTGGCCCGGCCACGGCGCGGCCCCCACCACCTCCGACAGGAACGCCTCCGACGCCGCATCGCCGTGCAGGATGTTGTTCTCCCCGCCCTCCTCGTAGTTGAGGACGAACTGCACCGCGATCGCGGCGCCGCCCGGCCAGCCCGGATCGGGCGGCGTGCGGCCGTAGCCGCGCAGGTCGCGGGGGTAGGGCATGCGTGAACCGCTCATGAAGGGGCCTCCCGGCTGGGCGGTGGGATGTGTCATGGTCGCACCCGCACCGGCAAGGGACGGCCGGGGCGAAGGGAGGACCGCATGCTGCACCTGGCGCAGATCCGCAACAAGGACGGCAGCCGCGCCGTCGTCGCCATCACCGCCACGGGCGCACGGCTGGTTGCGGGACAGACCACCACCTATGGCCTGGCACTCGGCGCCATCCGCGGCGGCCGCACGCTGGCCGAAGCGGTCGCGGCCTGCGGCGAGGGCACGGCGGTCGATCTCGACGCGGCGCTGGCGGAGGGACGGGTGCTGACCCCGATCGACCACCCCGATCCCGCACATATGCTGGTCACCGGCACCGGCCTGTCGCATCTCGGCAGCGCCGAGGGGCGGGACAAGATGCACAAGGATCTGGCCGATCCATCGAAGCTATCGGATTCGATGAAGATGTTCCGCATGGGGCTGGAGGGCGGCAAGCCGGATGCGGGCGCACGCGGCGTGCAGCCGGAATGGTTCTTCAAGGGCGACGGCAGCATCGTCGCCGGCCCGGACGCGCCGCTCGTCTCCCCCGATTTCGCCCTCGATGGCGGGGAGGAGCCGGAACTGGTCGGCCTCTACCTGATCGGGCCGGACGGCACGCCGTACCGGCTCGGCTTCACCCTCGGCAACGAATTCTCCGACCATGTGACGGAGCGGCAGAACTACCTCTACCTCGCGCATTCCAAGCTGCGCGCCTGCGCGCTCGGCGCCGAGCTGCTGACCGGCCCGTTGCCCGCCGACATCCGCGGCACCTCCCGCATCCGCCGCGGCGAGGCGGTGGTATGGGAGAAGCCGTTCCTGTCGGGCGAGGCGAACATGTCGCACAGCATCGCCAACCTGGAGGCGCATCACTTCAAATATCCGCTGTTCCGCCGCCCCGGCGACGTCCACGCGCATTTCTTCGGCACTGCAACCCTGTCCTTCTCCGACGGGTTCAGCACGCGGCCGGGCGACGTGTTCGAGATCGAGGCCACGCCGTTCCGCCTTCCGCTGCGCAACCGCCTGACGGTCGCCGCCCAGCCCTGGGCGCATGTGCAACCGCTCTGACGAGCTTGCGAAGGAATGCCCCGGCGGACGTCACCGGCCAGCGACCGCACCGACTTGCAAGGGGCATTCCTTCGCAAGTTCGATTTCTTCCACAAGCTCTGAGCAGGAGAGTTTCGCGATGAGCCATGCCAATCTGATCGCCGGCGACTGGGTGCGCGGCGGCGATGCCGTGCGCAACATCAACCCCTCCGACACTGACGACGTGATCGGCGAATACGACCGCGCCGCCGCCGCCCAGGTGGAGGACGCGATCGCCGCCGCCCGTGCCGCCGCCCCGGCCTGGGCACGCAGCACGGTGCAGGCGCGCGCCGAACTGCTGGAGAAAGTGGGGCTGGAGATCATGGCCCGCCGCGCCGAACTCGCCGATCTTCTCGCGCGCGAGGAAGGCAAGACGCTCGCCGAGGCGGCCGGCGAGGTCGGGCGCGCCGGCCAGATCTTCAAGTTCTTCGCCGGCGAGTGCCTGCGCATCCCGGGCGAGCGCCAGGGCTCCGTGCGGCCGGGCATCGATGTCGAGATCACGCGCGAGCCGATCGGCGTGGTCGGCCTGATCACGCCGTGGAACTTCCCGATCGCAATCCCGGCATGGAAGATCGCGCCCGCCCTCGCCTACGGCAACTGCGTCGTGATCAAGCCGGCCGAACTCGTGCCTGGCTCGGCCTGGGCGCTCGCCGACATCATCCACCGTGCCGGCTTCCCCGCGGGCGTGTTCAACCTGGTGATGGGCCGCGGCTCCGTCGTGGGCGAGAAGCTGGTGTCGGATACGCGCATCGACGCCATCAGCTTCACCGGCTCGGTCGCAACCGGGCGCGGCATCCTGGCGAAAGCCGCCGCGCGCGGGGCGAAGGTGCAGTTGGAGATGGGCGGCAAGAACCCGCTGGTCGTGCTCGCCGACGCCGACCTGCCGACGGCGGTGCGCTGCGCGCTGGACGGCGCCTTCTTCCAGACCGGCCAGCGCTGCACCGCCTCCTCCCGCCTGATCGTCGAGCGCCCGGTGCACGACAAATTCGTCGCCTCCCTTGCCGACGCGATCCGCCAGCAGGTGGTCGACGACGCGCGCAAGCAGGGCACCACGATCGGCCCGGTGGTCGATCAGAACCAGCTCGACCAGGACATGCGCTACATCGACATCGGCAAACAGGAAGGCGCGAAACTGGTCATCGGCGGCGAACGGCTGAACCGCGAGAAGACCGGATTCTACATCGCCCCCGCCCTGTTCGACGAAACGCGCAACGACATGCGCATCAACCGCGAGGAAATCTTCGGCCCCGTCGCCTCCGTCATCCCCGTCGCCGACTATGACGAAGCACTCGCCGTCGCCAATGACACGAGCTTCGGCCTCTGCTCCGGCATCGTCACCACGTCGCTGAAGAAAGCCGCACATTTCCGCCGCAACGTGGAGACGGGAATGGTGATGGTGAACCTGCCGACCGCCGGCGTCGATTACCACGTGCCGTTTGGCGGCCGGAAGGGATCGAGCTACGGTTCGCGCGAACAGGGACGCTATGCGGTGGAGTTCTACACGCAGGTCAAGACAGCCTACGTGATGCAGAGCTGACACGGCCGGCGGCCGAATGGGGGGAACGGACTTGACCAGATTGGATCGCGTGCTGGCGCACGCGCTGCTGGGGATGGCGGTTGCGGTGGCGGCTTTGCTGCCGTGCGGCGTCCGGGCACAGGACGGCGTGGCCTTTCGTCCCGGCGCCGGCACGGAAGCCCGGCAATGGCTGCCCGAACGCCCGACCGCGCTCAATGCCCGCCATAGCGTCCCGGTGACGATCGAGGACGGCGTGACGGTGACGGCGCGCGACGGCACCAGGCTGGATGGCAGGCTGTTCCTCCCCCTCCTTGCCGCCGGTGCGCCGCCGACGCCCTGTGTGCTGATGACCGACGGCTATGGCCGCGGCGGCGCCATCGGCGCCTCGTTCGAGGGCGAATTGTTCGAGATCGCCTCGCGCGGCTACGCCGTGCTGCATCTCAGCCTGCGCGGATCGGGAAAGTCCGGCGGCACCGCGACGCTCTATAACGAATTCGGCCATGACGGCTACGACGCGATCGAATGGATGGCGAAGCAGCCCTGGTGCAACGGACATGTCGGCATGGTCGGGCCGTCGCTGCTCGGCATCAGCCAGTGGCTGGCCGCCAAAGAACTGCCGCCCAGCCTCAGGGCGATCGTGCCGGAAGTGGCCTGCGGCGACTGCTACGGCGTGCTCTGGTATCCTGGCGGCATGCTGCCCGGACCGGGGCGGGAGGCACGGAAGCTCTCGCCGGGGGCGGAGGGCGAATACGTGACCGCGATCGCGCATCGCGACCTCGATGGCTGGTGGCGCGCGCACACCACCCAGGCCGACGATGCCGCCGCGATCGCGGCGCACGGCATCGCCGCCTTCATCGCCGGCGGCCTCGACGACTACATCACGCCCGCCAACATCCGCCTCTATGAGCAGTTCACCGCCCCGGGTGGGGCGCGCAAGCGCCTGTTCCTCGGCCCCTACGCGCATGGCTGGCACACGCTCTATCTGCAGGAATTGCAGATCCAATGGCTCGACCGCTGGCTCAAGGACATGCCGAACGGCGCCGACACGGCGCCGCGGGTGATGCTCTACATCAAGGGCGCCAATCGCTGGCGCTATGAGAACGACTGGCCGATCGCCGATGCGACCAGCTTCGCGCTCTATTTCTCCGCGCGGCCGAGCGGCTCGATCGCCAGCCTGAACGACGGAACGCTCGCCGCCGGGCCGCCGCGCGAAGGGGCATCGCCGCCCGCGTCGGTGCCCTACGCACCGGGCAGCGGTCCCACGCTGCCGGTGCTGCTGAGCGCGACCGACGGGCGCGACGCCGCCGACCAGCGCGGCGAGGAGGCGAAGGTGCTGACCTGGACCACGCCGCCGCTGCCGGTCGCGACCGAGGTGACGGGCTATCCGCATCTGTCGTTCTGGGCCGCGTCCTCGGCCGCCGATGGCGATTTCGTAGTGAGCCTCGACGACGTGGCGCCCGACGGGTCGTCGCACCAGGTGGTGCAGGGCTACCTGAACGCGCCGCACGCCGATTCGCTCTCCGCCCCCACCCCGCTCACGCCCGGCGCGCTGCGGCATTACAGGTTCGATCTGCTGCCGACCGCCTATGTCTTCCAGGCCGGCCACCGCATCCGTCTGGCACTGGCCGGCGGCGCGCGGGCGGCTTCGGGTCTGCGGGAGCCGCAGGGGCCGGGCCTGAACCCGACCGCCTTCACCTGGACCATCCGGTCGGATGCCGACCATCCGTCGCTGATCGAACTGCCGATCATCGGCACCGGCTGGCAGCCGCTGATGCAGGCGGCGACGATGCCGTGAGAATCCGCCCCGTGGTTCCGTCGTGTCGGCCAAGGCGCGCGCTTTGTCTTGCTCTTCTCTCCCAGCGCCGGTGACGGGAGTCACCCGCGTGAGCGCCGGAGGGTGGCGATGAGAAGTCCGGCGGCCGTCGCAGCGAAGCGCTGCCCGCGCGGGTGGCACCCGCCGTCAGCAGCAGCGGGAACCCGGCATCAGGGCGATGCCCGTTCGATGCCCATCGCTTGGTGCCGGTCGCACGATCAAACGACGGGATCCTGGTCGGTCACGGCATTGCCGTCAGCCGTCAGGGAACCTTGACTGTTGAAGGGGGGGGCTTCGCCGAAGCGGCGAATGTACCTCTGCATAAATGCGGATTCCAGTTGGGCCGCTTCGCCATGTATCGGCAGGTCATCTCTCGAGTGATATTTCCAGCAAATTGCCAACGATAATGCAGGAAATTGTTGTCGGTATAGTTCCGTTTCTCGCAATATTCTTAGGGCATGGTTTGCACCATTTCGGTCTGGACGGATTGCATTCGCAAGGGAACCCAATCTCGCAGCTAATCCATTTCCTTGATTTGTAGGGTTCCAGTCCGCCTTTCCGACGTAAAGCGTTCCCGTAGCGTCAAAATCCAGCAGACGCGGTATCACTCTCCGCTCCTCGTCATTTTGGTCCTGCCGTAGAGCGACCAGGAAATAGACGCCGGAATGCCCTTGCTTGATTTCGTCTCCCCAGCCTGGGCGGCGGGGAAATCGACACGGATTCGGCATGATCGGATAGAGCGTAGGCCATTCCTCACCCAGCCAGTCCGGCATTGTGTCCCCCAAAGAAATTTTTTCGATATCATCCTAACCTGGGCCGCAGGGTAGCGCAAGCAGCCACATCCGGGCGGCGCCCCTTCTTCCCGAATTTCTCGCCCGCCTCACTGCGTGAAGTTGCGGCCCGCCGCAGGTTGCGCCCGCCCGGCGAGGCCGATTATCGGGACAAGGCTCGCGCCGCGCCTGTAGCGCGGCGCTCGCCCGCCCCTCAGTACTCCATGAACGCCCGATAGGCGTCGGTCATGTCCAGCACCGCCGCTTCATACAGCCGCTTGCCGTGCTCGGGCGAGGACAGCGACGGGTCGGAGCCGATGCGGCCGTCGGGGTAGCGCTGCCGGTAATCCGCCGCATCGAAGAAATGCGGTGCGTTCGCCGCCACCTTCGGCGACATCTGCGCGTGCTTGATGTGCCCCGGTTGATAATGCTGCGCGAGCGACACCTCGCTCGCCGTCGCGTGCCGTCCCTCCACGCCGGGATAAAGCTCGTCGCTGATCGCCTTGCAGCGCGGACCCGACCAGAACACCATGCGGCAGCGCACCGAAGGCCCCTGACCGAGCGAGGCGGCGGCGAAGATCTCGTCGAACGCGGCGGTGACGGTGGCGATATTGCCGCCATGGCCGTTGATGAAGAAGAACCGCCGGAACCCGTGCAGCGCCAGCGACTGCACCACGTCGCGCACCACCAGCATCAGCGTCGCCGGCCGCAGTGTCACCGAGCCGGCAAAACCCAGATGATGCTGCGACATGCCATAGGCGAGCGTGGGTGCGACGGCGCAGCCGACGGCATCGCCCAGGCCGCGCGCGACCACTTCGGCGCACAGATGGTCCGTGCCGATCAGCCCGTTCGGCCCGTGCTGCTCGACCGACCCGATCGGGACGACGATGCCGTCGGAGCGGCGGAGATATTCCTCCACCTCCTGCCAGGTCGAGAGTGCCAGTTGCATCGTCGGGTCTCCTGCTGCTGTGCCGGCGCTACTGTGCCAACGCCACGCCGCGGAACGGCTGGCCGCCTAGGAAATGCAGGCGGAACCCGCGCACTTCGTTGCGCACGCCGATGAAGCCCTGCACGTCGGCGAACATCATCGACGGCATGTCGTCGCGGAACACGCGCTGCGCCGCCTCGTAAAGCTGCGCGCGCGCCGCCTGATCGGTGACGATGTCGGCGCGGCGGATCAGGTCGGAATAGACGCGGTTGCACCAGTGCGAGACGTTGGTGCCGCCGGCGATCGCCTCGCAGGTCTGCGTCGCGGTCAGTTCGCTCGGGTCGGGATAGTCCCAGGTGCCGCCATTCATCGCCACCGGCGCCTCCCCGGCGCGGCGGCGGCGGAGGAACTCGCCCCACTCGAACGTCACGATGCGCGCCGCAACACCGATCTTCGCCCAGTCAGCCTGGATCATCTCGGCCGCGCGCCGGCCGTTCGGCATGTAGGCGCGCGCCACCGGAATCGCCCACAGATCGATCGCGAACCCGTCCGGATACCCGGCCTCGGCCAGCAGCGCGCGTGCCCCGGCCGGATCGTAGGGATAGGGCGGCAGGCCGGCGTTGTGCCCCCACAGCGCCGACGGCACCAGCGCGCTGGTCGGCACGCCGCTGCCGCGGAACACCGCCTGCACCAGGCTGTCATGGTCGATCGCCATCACCAGCGCGCGGCGGACGCGCAGGTCGCTCAGGGGCTTGATATCCGTGCGGAACGACAGCATGCTCTCGGCCGCGATCGGCGCCTGCTGCACGACGATGCCCGGCGCGGCGCGCATCGCATCGAGGTCGGACGGACTCGGATAGCGCGCGATCTGGCATTCGCCGGCGCGCAGGCGGGCGAAGCGCACCTCCGGGTCGGGCGTGATGGAAAAGACAAGATTTTCCACCCGCGCCGCCGGCGTGCCGTCCTGCCCCGCCACACCCTGCGCCCCACCCTGCGCGCCCCAGAACTGCGGGAAGGCGCGGAAGCGGATCGAGGTGTCCTTGCGGTACTCCACGAGCTGGAACGGCCCGGTGCCGAGCGGTGCCCGGTCGATCTCGCCCGGCGTGCCCGCCTTCGCCATCGCCGCCGCATATTCCGCCGACCAGATCGAGAAGGACTGCACCGTCAGCGCGCTGAGAAGCGAGGCGGAGGGTGCGCGCAGGTCAAAGGCAACCTCGTCATCGGCAAGCCGGCTCACCGATTTCAGCGCCGGCGCGATGAAGTCGTCGAACATCGCGTAGGTGCCGCCATCGACGGCGTGATAAGGGTTGGTCTTGTCCGCCATGCGCGCAAAGCTGAACACGACGTCGTCGGCATTCATCTCGCGCGTCGGCGAGAAGCGGGCGTTGGACTGGAACTTCACGCCATGCCGCAGCCTGAAGACATAGCGCAGGCCGTCCGCCGAGACGGTCCAGGACTCGGCCAGCGCCGGCACCACGTTCGACGTGCCCGGCTGCATCTCCACCAGCCGGTCGGCGATCTGCTCGGTCACGTCAAAACTGGTATTGGCATCGCTGAGCGCCGCGTTCAGCGCATCGGGATTGGCCTCGCTGCACACCACCAGCGTCGCCGCCTGCGCCCCGCCGGCCGCAAACGCCGCCAGCATCCCGCATGCCATCCGCACGGCGCACCGCATTCCTGCCCCCTCCGCCTCGCCGGCCAAGTGTCCGGCAGCGCCGGCCCCCGGTCAATGCCGGCCGGGCCGGTTCAGGGCGAGGGCACCATCGCGCCCCCCGCCGGCCGCGCCCTCCGCCGGCCGCGCCCCCCGCCGGCCGCGCACCCCCCACCCTGCACCGCCCACCCTGCGGCAGCGGCGGCGCGATCGCGCGGGGCAGAGGGCCGGGTCGCTCAGGCGGTCGGCAGCGGCAGGTCGCCCTCGAAGATCGCCTCGCCGGTCAGTTCCGGTTCGGGTTCCTCGTCCGGCGCGGCGATCGCCTCGCCGCGCGCCTGCTTCTCGGCCTCCTCCGGGCTGCGCGCCACGTTCACGCCGATGCCGATCGCGACTTCCGGGTGCAGGGCGACGCGCACCATGCGCATGCCGAGCGTCTTGATCGGATGATCGAGCACCACCTGCCCGCGGTCGATGGTCAGCCCCGCCGCCGTCGCCGCCTCGGCGATGTCGCGGGCGGAGACGGAGCCGTAGAGGCTGCCCGATTCGCCGGCCTGGCGGATGATGACGACGCCGAGCCCGTGCACCCGCTCGGCGACGCGCTCGGCCTCCTCGCGACGCTTGAGGTTCTGCGCTTCCAGTTGCGCCCGCTCGCGCTCGAAACGGGCGAGGTTGTCCTTGCTGGCGCGGATGGCGCGGCGGGTGGGCAGCAGGAAGTTGCGGGCGAAGCCGGGCTTCACCTTCACCACCTCGCCCATCTGCCCGAGCTTCTCCACACGCTGCATCAGGATGACTTCGACGGCGGCCATGTCCGTGCGCTCCGGCTCAGGTCAGGATGTAGGGCAGCAGGGCGAGGTAGCGCGCGCGCTTGATCGCCTGCGCCAGTTCGCGCTGCTTGCGGGCGGAAACCGCGGTGATGCGGCTCGGCACGATCTTGCCGCGCTCGGACAGGAAGCGCGACAGCAGGCGCACGTCCTTATAGTCGATCTTCGGCGCGTGCGGGCCGGAGAACGGGCAGGACTTCTTGCGGCGATAGAACGGGCGGCGGGCGCCGACGGCGGCGCGGCGGGCGGCCGGGTTGATCTCGGCGGTGTCGGACATGGCGCCTACTCCTCGTGGGCCAGTTCGCGGCTGCGGAATCCGGGTTCGCGGTCGCGTTCGGTTTCGTCGCGGGCGCGGAACTCCTCGCGGTCGTCATAGCCGCGCTTGCGCCCCGAATCGAAGCGTCCGGCCGGCTTCGGACCGCGGAACCCGCGCTCCCGGTCGTCGGACTTGCGCGCCAGGATCGCACTCGGCGCTTCCTCGATCGCCTCGACGCGGATGGTCAGGAAGCGCAGGACGTCCTCGTTCAGCCGCAACTGCCGCTCCATCTCGTTCAGCGGCGCGGGCTTCGTCTCCAGCCCCAGCAGCATGTAGTGGCCCTTGCGGTTCTTCTTGATGCGGTAGGCGAGGCTGCGCAGCCCCCAGTATTCCCGCTTCTTCACCGAATTGCCCGGCTCGACCCCGTTGTCGTTATCGAGCTGGAGGGCGATCGCATCGGCGATGCCCTCGACCTGCTGCTGCGTGACCTCGCTGCGCGCGATCAGCACGCATTCGTAAAGCGGCATGTGCGCTCCCTCTGGCTTGTCTCTGCCCACAGGTCCGGATGGAACCACCGCGCCCCGATGGCGCGCGAGCATAGCCGGGGACGGCCGACGGCCCCGGCAGGGAAGGCGCGGGATTAAGCACGGGCGGACGCGGGAGGCAAGTCGCCCCGCCCGGGCGAAGCGAGACGCGAATGCCCTGCGTGCCGGAAGCGTTCCGGTGCGCCGCCGAGGCCCCTCTCATGCGGGGATCTTTCCATCCTCGCGGGGTTTCGCCGCGCACGGCATGGCACGGCGCCGGCCTCCTTGATCCCGGCTTCCTTGACAGGGCATCCGGCGCGGACTACGCCGCCGCGCCATTCACGCCGTCGCAACCGGAACTCCTCCTACATGGCCGTCCACGCCTTCGTCTTCCCCGGCCAGGGCAGTCAGGCCGTCGGCATGGGCCGCGACCTCGCGCTGGCCTTCCCCGCCGCCCGCGAAGTGTTCGAGGAGGTGGACGAGACGCTGCGTCAGAAGCTTTCCACCCTGATGTTCGAGGGGCCGGCCGACGACCTCACGCTGACCGGGAACGCGCAGCCGGCGCTGATGGCGCATTCCCTCGCCGTGCTGCGAGTGATGGAGCGGGAGGGCGGGGTCCGGCTGGCCGACCGGGCGATCGTGGTGGCCGGCCATTCGCTCGGCGAATATGCCGCCCTCGCCGCCGCCGGGGCCTTCACCCTCGGCGATGCGGCGCGGCTGCTGCGCCGCCGTGGCGAGGCGATGCAGCGGGCGGTGCCGGCGGGCGCGGGCGCGATGGCGGCGCTGCTCGGCGCCGACCTGCCGCTCGCCGCCGCAATCTGCGAGACGGCGGCGGAGGCGCCGGAGGGTGGGCGGGAGGTGATCGACCCCGCCAACGACAATGGCGGCGGCCAGGTGGTCGTGTCCGGCACCCGCGCGGCCGTCGAGCGGGCGATCGAGATTGCCCGCACCCGCGGCGTGCGGCGCGCCATGCTGCTGCCGGTCTCCGCGCCGTTCCATTGCCGGCTGATGGCACCTGCGGCCGAGGACATGGCGGCAGCCCTCGGCGAAACCCCGCCGGCCGCGCCGGTCGTGCCGCTGGTCGCCAATGTCACCGCGGCCAAGGCGACCGACCCGGCGGAGATCGCCCGGCTGCTGGTCGAACAGGTGACGCGTACGGTGCGCTGGCGCGAGAGCGTGGAGACGATGGTCGCCCTCGGCGCCGACAGCTTTGTCGAAATCGGGTCGGGCAAGGTGCTGACCGGCCTCGCCCGCCGCATCGCGCCCGACGTTTCGGCAATCGCGGTCGGCACGCCGGCCGACATCGAAGCCTTCCTGAAAACCCTCTGAGCCGAGGCGCGGCGCCATGTTCCGACTGGACGGCAGGACCGCCCTCATCACCGGCGCCAGCGGCGGCATCGGCGCGGCGATCGCCCGTGCCCTGCATGCCCGGGGTGCCGTGGTCGTGCTCTCCGGCACGCGCCGCGATGCGCTGGATGCGCTGGCGGCGGAACTGGGGCAGCGGGCATATGCCTGCCCCGCCGATCTGCGCGACCCTGACGCCGCCGATGCCCTGGTGGCGGAAGCGGAGCGCGCCGGGGGACCGCTTGCGATCCTGGTCAACAATGCCGGCATGACGCGCGACGGCCTCGCCATCCGCATGAAGGACGAGGACTGGCAGACGGTGCTGGACGTGGATTTGACGGCGCCGTTCCGCCTCGCCCGCGCCGCCCTGCGCGGCATGCTGCGCCGGCGCGGCGGCCGGATCATCGGCATCGGCTCGATCGTCGGCACCACCGGCAATCCCGGCCAGGCCAACTACGCCGCGGCCAAGGCGGGGCTTGCCGGCATGACGCGGGCACTGGCACAGGAAGTGGCAAGCCGCGGCATCACCGTGAACCTGATCGCGCCCGGTTTCGTCGCCACCGCCATGACCGACGCACTCGGCGAGGCGCAGCGCCAGAAGCTGGCCGCGGCGATCCCGCTCGGCCGACTCGGCCAGCCCGCCGACATCGCCGCCGCCGCGGTGTTCCTCGCCAGCGATGAGGCGGCGTGGATCACCGGGGCGACGCTCAGCGTCAACGGCGGCATGGCGATGACGTAATCGGCAGAGGCGCCGGATTGGCCCTGTCACGGAACCGTGCTAAGCGCCGGCCGGGCCTCGTCCGGGGCGTTTCGGCGGCGGCCCGGACTGCCGGCGGCAGCAACCGGGCGTAACCCGGATGGACGAGACGTTGACCCAGGTGAGGCAGCAGGAGCGGACTTTCCCATGAGCGACATTGCGGATCGCGTGAAGAAGATCGTCGTCGAGCATCTCGGCGTGGAGGAGAGCAAGGTGACGCCGGAGGCATCGTTCATCGATGACCTCGGCGCCGACAGCCTCGACACGGTCGAGCTGGTGATGGCCTTCGAGGAGGCTTTCGGGGTCGAGATCCCCGAGGATGCGGCGGAAAAGATCAGCACCGTGCGGGACGCGGTCGATTACATCGAGAAGCAGAAGGCGGCCTGAACCCGCCACGGCGGCGGGTGGGCCGGCAGCCACTGGACAGGGATGGAGCGGATGCGCCGTGTGGTCGTGACGGGCATGGGGGTGGTGAGTCCCCTCGGCGTCGGCCTGGAACATGTCTGGCGCCGGCTGGTGGCCGGCGAATCGGGCATCGGCGCCATCCAGTCCTTCGACGTGAGCGATCTGCCCTGCAAGGTGGCCGGCCAGGTGCCGCTCGGCAGCCGCAGCGACGGCGGCTTCGATCCGACGGAATGGGTGGCACCCAAGGACGTGAAGAAGATGGACCGTTTCATCCTCTTCGCGATGGCGGCGGCGGCGGAGGCGGTGGCCGATTCCGGCTGGCAGCCGACGACCGAGGACGAGCGCTGCGCCACCGGCGTCATGATCGGCTCCGGCATCGGCGGGCTGGAGACGATCTATGAAGGCGCGATCATGGTGCATGAGGGGCGGGCACGGCGCCTGTCGCCGTTCTTCATCCCCTCGGCGCTGATCAACCTGGCTTCCGGCCATGTCTCGATCGCGCATGGCTTCAAGGGGCCGAACCATTCCGTCGTCACCGCCTGTGCCACCGGCGTGCATGCGATCGGCGACGCCGCGCGGCTGATCGGCCTCGGCGACGCCGAGGTGATGGTGGCCGGTGGCGCCGAGGCAACGGTCAACCGTCTCGGCATCGCCGGATTCTGCGCCAGCCGCGCCCTCTCGACCGGCTTCAACGACGACCCGGCCCGCGCCTCCCGCCCCTGGGACAGCGACCGCGACGGGTTCGTGATGGGCGAGGGCGCCGGGGTGCTGGTGCTTGAGGAATACGAGCACGCGCGCGCCCGCGGGGCACGCATCTATGCCGAGATCGGCGGCTACGGCATGTCCGGCGACGCGCACCACATCACGGCGCCGGCCGAGGGGCATGAGGGGGCGTTCCGCGCCATGCGGGCGGCGCTGCGCAACGGCGGGATGACGCCGGCGGATGTGCAGTACGTGAACGCCCACGGCACCTCCACGCCCGCCGGCGACGACCTGGAGCTGGAGGCGGTGGAGCGCCTGTTCGGCAATGCCGCCCGCGGCCTCGCGATGTCCTCGACCAAATCGGCAATCGGGCATCTGCTGGGGGCGGCGGGCGCGGTGGAGGCGATTTTTTCGATCCTTGCGGTGCGCGACGGCATTGCGCCGCCGACGCTCAACCTCGACACGCCGAGCCGCAGGAGCGTCATCGACCGGGTCGCGCACACGGCGCAGCAACGGCCGATCCGGGCGGCGCTGTCCAACAGCTTCGGCTTCGGCGGCACCAACGCCAGCATCATCTTCAAGCAGGCGGCCTGACACCCTGCGCCGCCTGCCGCCTGCCCTGCTGCTGCTCGCCACCCTCGTCGCGGCCGCTGCGGCCGGCGCGTGGCAGGTGCGGCGCACCCTCGACGCGCCCGGCCCGCTGGCCGAGTCGCGGGCGGTGGTGATCCCGCATGGCGCGCCCTCGCAGGTTGCCGCAGCGCTCGCCGGCGCCGGCGTGATCCGCGCGCCGATCATCTTTCGCGCCGCGGCGCTGCTGACCGGCGCGGCGGCGCATCTCCAGGCCGCCGAACTGGCCTTCCCCGCCCATGCCAGCCTGCGCACCGTGCTCGCGGTGCTGCGGCAGGGACGGCCGGTCACCCACCGCCTGACGATCCCGGAGGGGCTGACCGCCGCCCAGATCGCCCGCCTGCTCGACCGCACCGAGGCCCTGACGGGAGAGACCCCGCTGCCGCAGGAGGGGGCGGTGCTGCCGCAAACCTATGCCTATGACTACGCCAGCCCCCGCGCCGCGCTGCTCGCGCGGGCGGAGGTGGCGATGCGCGTGGCACTGGCGCGGGCCTGGGACGGGCGGGCGGCGGACCTGCCGCTCGACGATCCGCAGCAATTGCTGACGCTGGCAAGCCTGATCGAGCGCGAGACGGCGCGGCCGGAGGAGCGGGCGCATATCGCGGCGGTGTTCGTCAACCGGCTGCGCCGCGGCATGCGCCTGCAATCCGATCCCACCGTCGCCTATGCCGCGACCGGCGGCGCCAGCACGGCCGAACGCGACCTGACGCGCAGCGCGCTGGCGCTGCCCAACCCCTACAATACCTATCGCATCACCGGCCTGCCGCCCGGCCCGATCGACAGTCCCGGCCTCGCCTCGCTGGAAGCGGCGGCGCATCCGGCGGCGAGCGACGACCTCTATTTCGTCGCCGACGGCACGGGCGGTCACGTCTTTGCCCGCACGCTGGAGGAACACGACCGCAACGTCGCCCGCTGGCGGGCGAGCGAAGGCCGCGCCGCCGCTCCCTGAGCCGAAGCCGGCCGTTTGGCCGGGGATAAAAGCGCCGGCAGGCCCTTGCGCCACCGTACCGCCCCGCCAACGTTGACCGGGAAGGGAGAACCTCATCATGCGCGCGTCAAGAATCGGGCCGATGCGAAGGCTGGCCGCCTGCGGCGTTGCCACCGCAATGGTGCTGGCGGTCCCGGCGGCGGCTCTCGCCTGGGGCGGCGGCGGCGGTGGCGGCTGGGGCGGCGGCGGTGGCGGGTTCCACGGTGGCGGCGGCGGGTTTCATGGCGGCGGCGCCTATGGCCGCGGCTGGGGCGGCGGCGGCTGGGGCGGTGGCGGCTGGGCCGGCCGCGGATGGGGCGGCGGCGGCTGGGGCGGCGGGTGGGGCGGGCGCGGCTGGGCCGGCGGCTGGGGTGGCGGCTGGGGTGGCTGGGGCCGCGGATGGGGCGGTTGGGGACCGGGCTGGGGATGGGGTGGCTGGGGGGAATGGGGTGGCTGGGGCTGGGGCGGTCTCGGCATCGGCATCGCCCCGGTGGTGCCCTACGCCTATCCTTACACTTATCCCTACGGCTACACTTATCCCTACGCTTATCAACCTCCGGTGGTGGTCGCGCCCTATTGACCGACGCGGCCGATTGAGGCCATCCAGACGGCGCGACCCCTGAGCGAGTCGCGCCGCCTTTTTGCGTGGCGGCCGGATTTTGTTCTCTTATTGTTCCAAGAAGTACCGCCATTGAGCGGCCGCCGAAAACCTCATATTGTGGCCGACATGCTGCAAGACCGCCACATCTAGTCAGATTTCGATTGACGTCGCCAGGCCCGTGGGCCGGAATGAGCGGCCAATCCGTTTCACCCGAGGAGTCTGCCGTGCTCGACGCCGTCCAGTTGCAGGGTCGCCATCAGGTCCGGGTCGATCGGTCGCGCGATGCGCTGCTGACCGATTTCGGCCGGGCGACGCTGCGCGACCGCTACCTGCTGCCGGGCGAAGCGTTCCAGGATCTGTTTGCGCGCGTCGCCAGCTACTACGGCGACGATGCGGCGCACGCACAGCGGCTCTATGACTACATCAGCCGGCTGTGGTTCATGCCGGCGACGCCGGTACTGTCCAATGGCGGCACCAACCGCGGCCTGCCCATTTCCTGCTTCCTCAACGAAGCCTCCGACAGCCTGGAGGGCATCGTCGGCCTGTGGAACGAGAATGTCTGGCTCGCCTCGAAGGGCGGCGGCATCGGCAGCTACTGGGGCAATCTGCGCTCGATCGGCGAGCGCGTCGGGCAGAACGGCAAGACCTCCGGCGTCATCCCGTTCATCCGCGTGATGGACAGCCTCACGCTCGCGATCAGCCAGGGCAGCCTGCGCCGCGGCTCGGCCGCCGTCTATCTGCCGGTGAGCCACCCCGAGATCGAGGAATTCGTCGAAATCCGCCGCCCGACCGGCGGCGACCCGAACCGCAAGGCGCTCAATCTGCATCACGGCGTGCTGGTGCCCGATGCGTTCATGCGCGCGGTCGCGGCGGACGAGGACTGGGCGCTGGTGTCGCCCAAGGACGGCAGCATCGTGCGCAAGATCGGCGCGCGTGCCCTGTGGATTCGCATCCTGACGGCACGGATCGAGACCGGGGAGCCGTATCTGGTGTTCTCCGACCACGTCAACCGCGCCCGCCCGCAGCACCAGAAACTCGCTGGGCTGGAGGTGAAAACCTCCAATCTTTGCAGTGAGATCACCCTGCCCACCGGCATCGACCAGCACGGCCGGCAGCGCACCGCGGTGTGCTGCCTGTCGTCGCTGAACCTGGAGACCTGGTTCGAATGGGAGCGGCATCCGCTGTTCATCGAGGACGTGATGCGCTTCCTCGATAACGTGTTGCAGGATTTCATCGACCGCGCGCCGGAGGGGATGGAGCGGGCACGGTATTCGGCGATGCGCGAACGGTCCGTGGGGCTGGGGGTGATGGGCTTCCACGGCTTCCTGCAATCGCAGGGCGTGCCGTTCGAGAGCGTGATGGCGAAGGTGTGGAACAAGCGGATGTTCGCCCACATCCGCACCCAGGCCGACGCCGCATCCCACACCCTGGCGCAGGAGCGTGGCGCCTGCCCGGACGCCGCCGAGTACGGCATCAACGAACGCTTCTCCAACAAGCTCGCGATCGCGCCCACGGCGTCGATCTCGATCATCGCGGGCAACGCCTCGCCGGGGATCGAGCCGATCGCGGCCAACGTGTTCCTGCAAAAGACCCTCTCCGGCAGCTTCTCGGTGCGCAACCGCCCGTTGCAGGCGCTGCTAGCCGGGCGCGGCCGTGACGATGAGGAGACGTGGTCCTCCATCACGCGCACGCAGGGCAGCGTGCAGCATCTCGATTTCCTCACCGACGAGGAGAAGGCGGTGTTCAAGACCGCGTTCGAACTTGACCAGCGCTGGGTGATCGAGCACGCCGCCGACCGCACGCAGTATGTCTGTCAGAGCCAGTCGGTGAATGTCTTTCTTCCCGCCAACGTCCACAAGCGCGACCTGCACCAGATCCATTTCCTCGCCTGGAAGCGCGGGCTGAAGTCGTTGTACTACTGCCGGAGTCTCTCGATCGCGCGCGCCGACAACGTGGGCGAGAAGGCGGTGCGCCCGGCGGCGTTCACGCCGGTGGAGGCAAGCGAACCGGAGCTGCCGCTGACGGTCGCGAAGGCGGTGGATTATGAGGAGTGTCTGGCGTGCCAATAGATGCCCCGCGACCCTAGGGCGGAAAAGCGCAGCGCCTTCCGCCGTGCGCGCCTTCGGGTTCGGAAGGTCGGTGGATGGTGCTTCGCTTATCCGCCCTACGCTGGCTGCTCTCACACCATTGGATACCGTTGCCATGCCAGACGATCCCGCCCGCCAGTTCGACCTGCTCACCGAGAACCCGGTGTACAAGCCGTTTCGCTACCCCTGGGCCTACGAAGCCTGGCTGACGCAGCAGCGCGTCCACTGGCTGCCGGAGGAAGTGCCTCTCGCCGATGACGTGAAGGACTGGCACCGGAACCTGACCCAGGCGGAGCGCAACCTGCTCACCCAGATCTTCCGCTTCTTCACGCAGGCGGATGTCGAGGTGAACAACTGCTACATGAAGCACTACAGCCGGGTGTTCAAGCCGACCGAAGTGCTCATGATGCTGTCGGCCTTCTCCAACATCGAAACCGTCCACATCGCCGCCTACAGCCACCTGCTCGATACGGTCGGCATGCCGGAGGCCGAGTACCAGGCGTTCCTTCGCTACAAGGAGATGAAGGACAAATACGACTACATGCAGGGCTTCTCGGTCGAGAGCCGGCGGGACATCGCGAAAACCCTCGCCGCCTTCGGCGCCTTCACCGAAGGGCTGCAACTGTTCGCATCCTTCGCGATCCTGCTGAACTTCCCGCGCTTCGGCAAGATGAAGGGCATGGGCCAGATCATCTCCTGGTCGGTGCGCGACGAAACGCTGCACTGCAATTCCGTGATCCGCCTGTTCCGTACCTTCGTGCAGGAAAACCAGGAAATCTGGACCGAGGATCTGCGGCGCGAGATCGCCGGCACCTGCGCCACCATCGTCGAGCACGAGGATGCCTTCATCGACCTTGCCTTCGAGCTTGGCCCGATCGAAGGGCTGACGGCGGCGGAAGTGAAGAACTACATCCGCTACATCGCCGACCGGCGGCTGACACAGCTCGGCCTCGATCCGCGCTATGATGTCGGGCGCAACCCGCTGCCCTGGCTCGACGACATGCTGAATGCCGTCGAGCACACCAATTTCTTCGAGAACCGGGCCACCGAATACAGCCGCGCCTCCACTATCGGCACCTGGGAGGAGGCGTTCGCCTGACCGAAGGCGGACCGGCCGCCACGCCTCACGCGGCGAGCGGGCGGTCGGCCGTGATCTCGCGGAACACCTGCTCCAGCCGGCCGGAGGGATGGCGGCGTGCCAGTTCGGCGGGCGTTGCGTCCGCCACCACGCGGCCGCGGGCGATGATGATGGCGCGCGTGCACACCGCCTCCACCTCCTCCAGGATATGCGTGCTGATGACGATCGCCTTTTCCGGCGCCATGCGCGCGATCAGCGTCCGCACTTCATGCTTCTGGTTGGGATCGAGGCCGTCGGTGGGTTCGTCGAGCACCAGCACCGGCGGATCGTGCAGCAGCGCCTGCGCCAGTCCGACGCGCCGCTTGAACCCCTTGGACAGCGTCTCCACCGGTTGCAGCCGCACCCCGGCGAGCGTGGTGAGGCCGATCGCGTGCTCGACGCGCGCGGCCAGATCGGCCCCGCCATAGCCGCGCACACGCGCGACGAAACGCAGAAAGCCCTCCACCGTCATTTCCGGATAGGTCGGCGCACCCTCCGGCAGGAAGCCCAGCGCGCGGCGCGCCGCGATCGCATCCTCCTGCACGTCGTGGCCGCAGATGCGCGCGGTGCCGGCGGTCGGCGTCATGAAGCCGGCCAGCATGCGCATCGTCGTCGATTTGCCGGCGCCGTTGGGGCCCAGGAAGCCCAGCACCTCGCCACGCGCGACGGAGAAGCTCACGTCATCGACGGCGGTGAACGCGCCGAACCGCTTGGTCAGGCCCGCAATTTCGATCAGGGCAGCCACTTCTTCCCTCCCGCAGCACGGATACGCAGCCGGATGCCGGCATAGCGCAAATCGCGCCGCACGCAACCGGGAACGCTCAGGCGCCGAACGCGGAAAGCCCGGTCTGCGCGCGGCCGAGGATCAGCGCATGCACGTCGTGCGTGCCCTCATAGGTGTTGACCGCCTCCAGGTTCAGGACGTGGCGGATCACGTGGTATTCGTCGGCAATGCCGTTGCCGCCGTGCATGTCGCGTGCGGCGCGCGCGATCTCCAGCGCCTTGCCGCAGGAATTGCGCTTGCACAGGCTGATGATCTCCGGCGCCGCCTGCCCCTCGTCGAGCAGCCGGCCGAGCCGTAGCACCGATTGCAGGCCGATCGCGATCTCCGTCTGCATGTCGGCGAGCTTCTTCTGGATCAGCTGCGTCGCCGCCAGCGGCCGGCCGAACATCATGCGCTGCATGGTGTAGTCGCGGGCGGCATGCCAGCAGAATTCCGCGGCCCCCAGCGCGCCCCAGGCAATGCCGTAACGCGCGTTGTTGAGGCAGGAGAAGGGACCGCGCAGGCCGGTGACGCCGGGCAGCAGATTGTCGGCCGGCACGAACACGTCCTGCATCATCACCATGCCGGTGATGCTGGCGCGCAGGCTGAATTTCCCCTCGATCTTCGGTGCGGTTAGGCCGGCCATGCCGCGCTCCAGCACGAAGCCGCGGATCGCGCCGGCATCGTCCTTTGCCCACACCACGAACACGTCGGCGATCGGCGAATTGCTGATCCAGGTCTTCGACCCGTTGAGCACGAACCCGCCATCGACCGCCTTTGCCCGCGTGCGCATCGCGCCAGGGTCGGAGCCGGCATCCGGCTCGGTCAGCCCGAAGCAGCCGACCCATTCGCCGCTGCGCAGGCGCGGCAGATAGCGGTCCTTCTGCGCCGGCGATCCGAACGCCCAGATCGGATACATCACCAGCGACGACTGCACCGAGAAGGCGCTGCGATAGCCGGAATCGACACGCTCGATCTCGCGCGCGATCAGCCCGTAGCTGACGTAGTTGGCGCCGGCGCAGCCATGGCTGTCGAGCGTCGCGCCGAGGAAGCCGAGTGCGCCCATCTCGGTCATGATCTCGCGGTCGAACCGCTCATGCCGGTGGGCGAGAAGGACGCGCGGGAGCAGTTTTTCCTGGCAGTAATCATGTGCTGCGTCGCGGATCGCCCGCTCATCCTCGTCGAGCTGCGCATCGAGGCGCATCGGATCGGCCCAGTCGAACGCCGCGAGGCCGCGCTTGCCGCCCTTGTTCATCGGTCGGTCTCCGGGTTGGCCGGCGCTGTCGCGGCACCGCGGCGCGGCCGGGCAGGTACCAGCATGAAGGCGGGCACGTCGTCGCCGAATCCGATGACGGCGGCAGCCGGTTCCTCCTCGCGCCGCCGCTCGCCGCGCGGCGGTGCGCTCGGCCTGGGCGGCTCCGCGCGCGGCGGTGCGCTCGGCCTGGGCGGCTCCGCGCGCGGCGGTCTTGCCGGGCGCGGCGTCGCCGGCCTCGCATCAGTGGTCGCCTCCGCCCTCGGCGCGGGGCGCCTGGAGGACTTGGTGTCCTGCTTCGCCGCCGGCCGTGCAGCCCCGGCACGACCCCGGCCCCGTCCGCGTCGCCCCGATCCCTCGGCCCACACGACCGGGTCCAGCCCCTCGACCTGGATGCGTTCGATCGGGCTGCCGATCAGCTTCTCGATCGCCTCCACCGCCAGCCGGTCGTCCGGGGTCGCGAGCGTAAAGGCGCGCCCTTCCCGCCCGGCCCGCCCGGTGCGGCCGATGCGGTGGACGTAATCCTCGGCATGCACCGGCACGTCGAAGTTGAAGACATGCGAAAGCCCGCCGATGTCGAGGCCGCGTGCCGCCACGTCGCTGCAACAGAGCAGCCTGATCTCGCCGGCCTTGAACCGCTCCAGGGTCGCGAAGCGCACCGGCTGGGCCATGTCCCCGTGCAGGGCGCCGACGCTGAATTTGTGCCGGGTCAGCGATTTGTAGAGCACGTCAACGTCACGCTTGCGGTTGCAGAAGATCAGCGCGTTCTGCACATCCTCGCTGCGGATCAGTCGGCGCAGCGCCTCGCGCTTGTCCTGCTCGGCGACCAGGGTCAGTTTCTGGATGATGGTGGTCGCGACGCTGGCCGAGCGCGTCACCGAAATCTGCTTCGGGTTGCGCAGGAATGCATCGGCGAGGCGGCTGATCTCCGGCGCCATCGTCGCGGAAAAGAACAGCGTCTGCCGGTTGGCCGGCAGCAGGCCGACGATCCGCTCGACATCGGGGATGAACCCCATGTCCAGCATCCGGTCCGCCTCGTCGATCACCAGCAGTTTCGCGTCGCTCAGCAGGATCGCCCCGCGCTCGAACATGTCGAGCAGGCGGCCCGGCGTCGCGATCAGGACATCGACGCCGCGGGTGAGCACGTCGCGCTGGTCCGACATGCTCTCGCCGCCGATAATGAGCGCATGCGACAGCCGCAGATACTTGCCGTACTGCACGAAATTCTCGGCGACCTGGAGGGCGAGCTCGCGCGTCGGCTCCAGGATCAGGCTGCGCGGCATGCGGGCGCGGGCGCGCGAGCCGGACAGGATATCCAGCATCGGCAATGTGAACCCGGCGGTCTTGCCGGTGCCGGTCTGGGCGACGCCGAGCACGTCGCGCCCCATCAGCACGACCGGAATCGCCTGTGCCTGAATCGGCGTCGGCGCACGATAGCCCTTCTCGGCAATCGCGCGCAGGATCGGCTCGGACAGGCCGAGCGCGGCGAACCCCTCGGCGGGCGGGTCGGCCTCCGGCCCGGATGGAAGAGCGGCAAACGCCTGCGGCTCCGCCGGGGCAGCCTCCGTGGTGTCAGGCAACGGGATCGTATCGGTCAAATCGGGTGTGCTTTCCCTGCGGACCAGCGGCCGGGGCGCCACGACAGCGCATCGGCCGCGCGCCTTGCCGGCGCGCCGCGCCGCCCATATCCTGAAATGCCGGGCGGGAGTCAAGGTTGGGCGGTGGTGCCGTTCGGCAGCCGCCGCGGCCGACCGTCCGCTGGCTTTCCGCAACCCGCTTGGGATGCTGCCGCCATGATACCGAGATACATGCTCACTTCTCCGCTGCCGGCCGGTGCCGTCGCGCTCGGGACGCTGCTCGCGGCCCTGGCGGTGCCGGTGCCGGCACAGGCGTGGTGGCGCGGCGGTTTCTTTTTCGGCGGACCGGCCATCGTGCCGTTCTACTTTCCGCCCCCCGTGGTCTATGCCGCACCGCCGGTCTATGCCGCTCCACCGGCCTATTATCCGCCGCCCGCCTACTACCCGCCGCCCGCCTACGCGGCACCGCCCGCCTATGCGCCGCCGCCCGGCTACGCGCCCCCCGGCTATCCACCGTCCGGCTATCCACCGTCCGGCGCCGCCGCACCGCCGCCCGCCGCCGCGCCGTCACCGCCTGTCACCTCAGCGCCGCTCGCCCCCCCCGCCGGCGGGACGACCGCGCCGGCCAGCGGGCTGCACGGTACCGCCACTCCCACCCCGCCGCTGTCCGGCTGACCGGCATGGCGGAGGAGGATGGCTTTCTCGGCGCCGGTCCGGCGCCGATCGCCGATTATGCGCTGATCGGGGATTGCATCACCGCCGCCCTGGTCAGCCGCGCCGGCGCGATCGACTGGCTGTGCTGGCCGCGCTTCGACAGCCCGGCCTGCTTTGCCGCCCTGCTCGGCACGCCACACAACGGCACCTGGCGCATCGCCCCGGACGACCCTGCCCCCCGCATCCGCCGCCGCTATCTCGACGGCTCGGTGGTGCTGGAGACGGTGTTCGAGACGGCGGAAGGGGAGGTTGCACTGACCGACTTCATGCCGGTCGGCAATCACCTCTCCGCCGTCGTGCGGTTGCTGGAGGGGCGGCGCGGGCGCGTCGATATGCGCATGGCGCTGGCGCTGCGCTTCGACTACGGCGCCACCGTCCCCTGGATGACACGCCTGCCGGAAGGCGACGGACGGCTCGCCATCGCCGGACCGGACATGACCGTCCTGCGCACGCCGGTGCCGCTGGAGAGCGAGGGGTTCACCACCTCCGCCCACTTCACCGTCCATGAGGGCCAGACCATCCCGTTCGTGCTGGCGCATGGGCCGAGCCACCTGAAGCCGCCCAAACCGATCGATGCCCGCGCGGCGCTCGCCGAGACGCTGCGGTTCTGGACCCGCTGGTCGCGGCGCGGCAGCTATCGCGGCCGCCATCACGAGGCGGTGCAGCGCAGCCTGATCACGCTGAAGGCACTGACCTACCATCCCACCGGCGGCATCGTCGCCGCGCCCACCACCAGCCTGCCGGAGCAGCTCGGCGGGGAGCGCAACTGGGACTACCGCTTCTGCTGGCTGCGCGATGCCACGCTGACCCTGCTCGCCTTCATGCACGCCGGCTATTTCGAGGAAGCGCAGGCCTGGCGGGACTGGCTGCACCGCGCCGTGGCCGGCCGGCCCGACCAGATCCAGATCATGTATGGCCTCGGCGGCGAACGTCATCTGCGGGAGTGGGAGGCGGACTGGCTGCCCGGCTACCGCGGCGCCCGCCCGGTGCGGGTCGGCAACGCCGCGCACGCGCAGTTGCAGCTCGATGTCTATGGTGAGGTGATGGACGCCCTCCATCACGCCCGGCAGGGCGGTCTCGCCGCGCCGCCGGCGAGCTGGGATCTCCAGCGCAGCCTGATCGAGCATCTGGAGCAGATTTGGCAGGATCCCGACGAGGGCATTTGGGAAACGCGGGGCGGGCGGCAGAAATTCACCCTCTCGCGCGTCATGGCCTGGGTCGCCTTCGACCGCGCCATCACCAGCGCCGAGAATTTCGGCCTGTCCGCTCCGCTCGACCAGTGGCGCCGGCTGCGGCGGGAGATGCACGAGACGATCTGCCGCGAAGGCGTCGATGCCGAGCGCAACTGCTTTACCCAGAGCTTCGGCTCGAAGGCGCTCGACGCCAGCACGTTGCTGATTCCGCTGGTCAATTTTCTCCCCCCCGACGACCCGCGCGTGCTTGCCACCGTCGCCGCCGTCGAACGCGGGCTGATGGCGGACGGCTTCGTCCTGCGCTATGACACGCGCACCGGGTCGGACGGGCTGCCGGCCGGTGAAGGCGCGTTCCTGGCATGCAGCTTCTGGCTCGCCGACAACTACGCCCTGCAGGGCCGGCAGAGGGAGGCGGAGGCGTTGTTCGAGCGTCTGCTCGCGCTGCGTAATGATGTCGGCCTGCTGGCCGAGGAATACGATCCGCGCCAGGGCTGCATGGTCGGCAATTTTCCGCAGGCATTCAGCCACGTGGCCCTGATCGGAACGGCGCTCGCGCTGCACGACGGCGGCCCGATCGGCACCCGCGCCGCCAGCTGAAGCGGGCCGGACCCCTGCCCGTGGCGCAGGGCGGCCTTGTGCCGGCAGCCGGCATGTGCAAAAGCACCACCATAACGACATCTCGCGCGGGGGAGACGGCCTGGGTGTCCGAACCCATCTTGCAAACCACCGGCTTGACAAAGGAATTCCGCGGTTTCGTCGCGGTCAACGGCGTCGATCTTTCGGTCGATTCCGGAACGATCCACGCGCTGATCGGCCCCAATGGCGCCGGCAAGACCACCTGCTTCAACCTGCTCACCAAATTCCTGCCCCCGACGCGCGGCACTATCCGCTTCAAGGGCCGCGACATCACCGGGCTCAAGCCGGCCGACGTGGCGCGGCTCGGCCTCGTGCGCAGCTTCCAGATCTCGGCCGTGTTCGCCCATCTGACGGCGTTGCAGAACGTGCGCGTCGCGTTGCAGCGCGAGCGGGGCGGCAGCTTTGACTTCTGGCGCAGCGATACCGTGCTGGACCGCTACAACGGCCGCGCCCTCGATCTGCTGGACCAGGTCGGGCTGCACGAGTTCGCCGATGTGCCGGCCGGGCAGCTTGCCTATGGCCGCAAGCGGGCGCTGGAGATCGCCACCACGCTCGCCCTCGACCCCGAAATGCTGCTGCTCGACGAACCCACCGCCGGCATGGCGCATGCCGACGTGGACCGCATCGTCGCCCTGGTCAGCCGCATCCGCCAGGGCCGCACCATTCTGATGGTGGAGCACAACCTCTCGGTGGTCGAAGGGCTGTGCGACCGCATCACCGTGCTTACCCGCGGCCGCGTGCTGGCGGAGGGCGACTACGCCACCGTCTCCCGCAACCCCGACGTGATCGCCGCCTATCTTGGCAGCGAGGCAGGAGATGCGGCGCATGCCTGACGTCCCCCTGCCTGACGCACATGCGTCCGGTGGCACCGCGCCGATGCTCTGCGTGCGCGACCTCAACGCCTGGTATGGCGAGAGCCACATCCTGCAGGGCGTCGATTTCGACGTGGCCGAGGGCGAGGTGGTGACGCTGCTCGGCCGCAACGGCGCCGGCAAGACGACGACGCTGAAGTCGATCATCGGCCTGGTCGGCCGCCGCACCGGCAGCGTGCGGTTCCGCGACCGCGAGCTCGTCAATCTCCGCCCCGACGCGATCGCCCGTGCCGGCATCGCCTTTTGCCCGGAGGAGCGCGGCATCTTCGCCTCGCTCTCGGTGGCCGAGAATCTGGTGCTGCCGCCGGTGATCGCCCCCGGCGGCCTCGATGTGCCGACGCTGCACACGCTGTTTCCCAATCTCAGGGAACGGTCGCGCAGCCAGGGCACGCGCCTGTCGGGCGGCGAACAGCAGATGCTGGCGATCGCGCGCATCCTGCGCACCGGCGCGCGGCTGCTGATGCTGGACGAGCCGACGGAAGGGCTGGCGCCGGTGATCGTGCAGCAGATCGGCCGCACCATCCGCGAGATCAAGGCGCGCGGCTTCACCGTGCTGCTGGTCGAGCAGAATTTCCGCTTCGCCGCCACCGTCGCCGACCGCCATTACGTCATCGAGAACGGCCGCGTCGTCGATATGATCCGCAACGCGGAACTGGAGAGCAGCATGGGCAAGCTGCACGAATACCTGGGCGTCTGACACGCGCCGAAGGCACGAGAAGGGGAGGTTGGGATGAACGTGACCCGCAGAGAGTTGATCGCTGCCGCGGCGCAGGCGGCGGTCGCGGCTTCGGTGCCGCTGCGCCGGGCGGGCGCGCAGGCGCCGGTGATCCGGTTCGGCGTACTGAACGACCTTTCCGGACCGTACAAGGACATCGGCGGCCCACTGTCGGCCGCGGCGACGCGCCTCGCGATCAGCGATTTCGGCGCCGCGGCCAAGGGCATGACGGTCGAGATCCTGACCGCCGACCACCAGAACAAGCCGGATGTCGGCGCCGGCATCGCGCGCCAATGGTTCGACCGCGATGGCGTCGATGTCATCCTCGACGTGCCCAATTCCGGCGTCGCGCTCGCCGTCGCCGGGGTCGCGAAGGAGAAGAACAAGGTCTTCCTGCCGAGCAATCCCGGCACCTCCGACCTGACCGGCAAGCTGTGCAATGCCAACACCATCCATTGGGCCTATGATACCTGGATGCTGGCGCACGCGACCGGCAGCGCGCTGGTCAGGAACGGCGGCAACGCCTGGTACTTCATCACCGCTGACTATGCGTTCGGCCATGCCCTGCAACGCGACACCAGCGAGTTCGTCACCGGTGCCGGCGGCAAGGTGCTGGGCGCCGCGCGCTACCCGTTCCCCGGCACCAGCGACTTCTCCGGCTTCCTGTTGCAGGCGCAATCCAGCGGCGCCAACGTCGTCGCGTTCGCCAATGCGGGCGCCGACACGATCAACTCCATCAAGCAGGCCAAGGAGTTCGGCCTGAAACAGACACTCGCCGGGCTGCTCGTGTTCATCTCCGACGTGCACAGCATGGGGCTGGAGACCGCGCAGGGGCTGGTGATCTCCTCCTCGTTCTACTGGGATCTCAACGACCGCACGCGCGCCTTCTCCCAGCGCCTGTGGGCGATGGCGCCGAACGTGCGCGCCGGCATGGGCCAGGCGGGCTGCTACTCCGCGGCGCTCGCCTACCTCAAGGTGGCGCAGGCGATGGGCGTCGCTGCGGCGAAGCAGGACGGAGCGGCGACGGTCGCACGCATGAAGGCGATGCCGATCGACGATGACTGCTTCGGCACCGGCACCATCCGCGAGGATGGACGCAAGATCCATCCGGCCTACCTCTTCCAGGTGAAGAAGCCCGCGGAAAGCCGGCAGCCGTGGGACTACTACACGCTGCGCGCCACCATCCCGGCCGATGAAGCGTTCCGCCCGCTGAAGGACGGCGGCTGCCCGCTCGTGAAGAGCTGAATGGAGGACAGGATGACTGCACGAATTTCCCGGCGCGCGGCGCTCGGCGGTGTGGCGGCAGCTGCGGTCCTCCCGTCCGTTCGCGCCCGCGCCCAGGGCGCGAAGATCCGCATCGGCGTGCTCAACGACCAATCCGGCCCGTACCGCAACACCGGTGGCCCGACCTCGGTCATCTGCTGCAAGCAGGCGGTGCAGGAGTTCGGCGCTCACGGGTTCGACATCGATGTCATCTACGCTGATCATCAGAACAAGCCTGATCTCGGCGCCGGGATCGCGCGGCAGTGGTACGACCGCGACGGCGTGGACATGATCCTCGATGTCCCCACCTCCTCCGTCGGCCTCGCCGTCGGCGCGGTGGCGAAGGAGAAGGACAAAGCCTATCTCAACATCGGTGCCGCCACCGCCGACCTGACCGGCAAGCAGTGCGCGCCGTCGATCGTCCACTGGTCCTACGACACCTACATGCTGGCCAAATCGACCGGCGGCGCCACCGTCCGTGCCGGCGGCACCACCTGGTATTTCGTCACCGCCGACTACGTGTTCGGCCATCAACTACAGCGCGATGCCACCACCTTCATCGAGTCGGCCGGCGGCAAGGTGCTCGGCGCATCGGCCTATCCGTTCCCCGGCACCTCGGATTTCTCCGCTTTCCTGCTCCAGGCGCAGGCCAGCGGCGCGAAGGTGCTCGGCCTGTGCAATGCCGGCGCCGACACCGTGAACAGCATCAAGCAGGCCAAGGAATTCGGCCTCCAGGCGCGCATCGCCGCCATGCTCATGTTCATTACCGACGTGCATGCGCTCGGCCTGCAAACGGCCCAGGGGCTGACGCTGACGGAAAGCTTCTACTGGGATCTCAACGACCGCACCCGTGCCTTCACCGACCGTGTGCGACCGAAAACACCGGATAACTGGCCGAACATGATCCATGCCGGCTGCTACGCCGCGACACTGCATTTCCTCAAGGCGGTGGCCGATATGGGCGTTCCTGCGGCGAAGCAGAGCGGCAGCGCCATCGTCAGCCGCATGAAGGCGATGCCGACCGACGACGACTGCTTCGGACACGCCCATATCCGCGAGGACGGGCTGCTGATCGTGCCGAGCTACCTGTTCCAGGTGAAGACGCCGGCGGAGAGCCGCGGCAAGTGGGATTACTACAAGACGGCGCAGGTCACGCCGGCCGAGGAGGCATGGCGCCCGCTCTCCGAAGGCGGCTGCTACTTCGTGAAGAGCTGAGGGGCGATGCGCGGCGCTTCCGTCTCCGACACCAGCGGGATCACCCGTCGGTCCGGCCTGCGTGCGCTGGCGTTCGGGTTCACCGGCGCACAGGCGACCGCCCTCATCATCCTTGTCGCCGCGATCATCCTGGGCCCCGCGGTGCTCTATCCCGTGTTCCTGATGAAGGTGCTGTGCTTCGCCCTGTTCGCGAGCGCCTTCAACCTGCTGCCCGGCTATGTCGGCCTGCTGTCGTTCGGTCATGCCGCCTATTTCGGCATGGGCAGCTATCTCGCTGCCTGGACTGCGAAATACTGGGGCATCGACGCCGAAATCGCGATCCTGATCGGGGGCGCCGCGGCCGGCGCGCTCGGGCTCGTGTTCGGCTGGCTCGCCATCCGCCGCCAGGGCATCTACTTCGCCATGATCACGCTCGCGCTGGCGGAAATGGTCTATTTCTTTTGCACGGAAGCGTCCTTCACCGGCGGCGAGGACGGCATCCAGCAGGTGCCGCGCGCCAGGCTGCTCGGCATGTTCTCCATGCAGGCGGACATGTCGCTCTACTGGCTGGTCGCCTTCGTCTTCCTCGTCGGGTTCCTCCTGATCCACCGCATCATCCATTCGCCGTTCGGCCTCGTGCTCCAGGCGATCCGGGAGAACGAACCGCGCGCCGTCTCGCTCGGCTACCGCGTCGATCAGTACAAGCTCCTCGCCTTCGTGCTGTCGGCGGCGCTGGCCGGCATCGCCGGCGCAACCAAGTCACAGGTATTCGGCATCGCCACGCTCACCGACGTGCATTCATCGATGTCGGGCGAAGTGGTGCTGATCACGCTGATCGGCGGCATCGGCACCGTGTTCGGCCCGGCGGTCGGCGCACTGCTGTTCGGCGCGCTGGAGACCTATTTGGCCCCGTTCGGCGACTGGGTGACGGTGACGCAGGGTGCCATCTTCGTCGCCTGCGTGCTCGCCTTCCGCCGCGGCCTGATCGGCGAATTGGCGGCGCGCCTGCGCCTGTCGCTGTAGGGCGCGGCGCGCCGCCGCTACGCCGCGGCTGGCCGCAGGACCACCTTCGTCCAGCCCCGCTCGCGGGCATCGAAGTGCCGGTAGGCATCCGGCGCCTCGTCCAGAGTCAGATGGTGGGAAACCAGGAATGACGGCTTTGCCCGCCCGACATGGATCATCCGCGCGAGTTGGCGGTTGTACGCCTTCACGTTGCACTGGCCGGTGCCCATGAACTGGCCCTTGGTGAAGAAGGCCCCGAAGTCAAAGGCAAGCTTGCCCTGCTGCATCAGCGTGTCGGCGGATTTCGGATCCTTCGGGACGAACACACCGACCGTGCCGATGCCGCCGGTGGCGCGCACCGAGGCCACCAACCGGTTCAGCGTGATCTCGGGATGCTCATGCCCCTCTGGGTCGTGCGCCTGCCAGCCGACGCATTCGCAGCCACGGTCCGCGCCAACGCCCCTGGTCAGCTTCATCACCGCCTCCACCGGGTCGTCCTTGCTATCGTCGATCGGAATGGCGCCGATCTGCTCAGCGAGCTTCAACCGGTCGGGGTGACGATCGACCACCATTACCCGGTGCGCACCCTTGAGCAGCGCCGAATAGGCGGCAAGCAAGCCGACCGGACCGGCGCCGTACACGACGACCGATTCGCCCGGCCGCACGCCGGCCAGTTCCGTCGCATGCCACCCGGTCGGCCAGATGTCGGAGAGCATGACATAATCGCTCTCCTTTTCGCCGGCATCCGACGGCAGGACGAGGCAGTTGAAGTCCGCATAGGGAACGCGCAGATACTCAGCCTGCCCGCCGTTGTAGGGCCCCATATCGGCATAGCCATAGGCAGCACCGGCAAATCCCGGATTGCAGGTCAGGCAGAACCCGGTCAGCCCGCGCTCGCAGTTCTCGCAGAAGCCGCAGCCGATATTGAATGGAAGGCAAACCCAATCGCCGACTTTGACCCGATCGACGGCGCTGCCGACCGCCTCGACACGGCCGAGATTCTCGTGGCCCAGCACCTTGCCCTGCTCGACGCTGGTGCGTCCCTCGTACATATGCAGGTCTGAGCCGCAGATATTGGTACTGGTGATGCGCACCAGCGCGTCCGTCGGACGCTCGATGCGCGGGTCAGCGACATGCTCGATCCTCACATCGCGGGGAGCGCGGTAGACGAGAGCTTTCATCGTGGCCTGCCTGTCTGTTGGGCGCCGCTGCGCCGTGCCGACAAAGTCGGCCGGCGCAGCGGGTTCCGCTTGACTTGGGCAGACGAACGATCCGCCAGGCGATGTGCGCGCGGTCCCCGCTACGCCGCCGGCAGGGCGAGCCGCGGCGTGCTCCAGGTGATGCGGCCGGGAGCATGGCAGACCGGGCAGACCGGCGCCCAGTGCGGCTGTTCCGCGCCGCATGCCTCGCAGCGCCAGGCCGGATCGGGATCGGCAGCGGCGGCATAGCGCAGGGCGTCCCGCTGCGCCTGCCGTCCCTCCTCGGTTTCTCCCCGCTCCGCCGCTTCCAGGTCGGCCTTCAGCAGCCAGACCCGCCGCTGCGTCAACCCGGCCGCCTGCGCTGCGTCCAGGCTCCGTCGCGCCGCTTCGTACTGCCCTGCCTCCAGAGCCGCGCGGGCGAGCAGCAGATGGCTCTCCGCGCTTGCCGGGGCGCCGCCGGCTATGCGCCCGGCCTCGCGCAGCCGCGCCTGCGGATCGGCGATCGGCTCCAGCGCGAACGCCGCCAGATCCGGCACCGGGGCCGTCTTCCACGCCTGCCGGATCACCTGCAGGGCCTGCACCTCCCGCCCCGCCGCGCGCAGCCGCCGCGCATAGATCAGGGCGGCAGGGGCAAATCCCGGATTGTCCTGCCAGGCCCGCCTGGCCATCCGCAGGGCCACTCCGCTATCCGCCTCCGCCTCCGCCGCCGCAGCGGCATAGGCGGCGCGCGGCGCCTCCGGCGGCGCGAGCTGCAGCGCCTGCGCCCAGTTGCCGGTGCGCACGGCAAGCTGCGCCCGCTCCTCGCGCAGCCAGGCGCCGCGGGGATGCACGGTTTCCGCCTGCTGGGCAATCGCGGCGGCATCATCCCAGGCCTCGCGGTTCATCGCCTGTCGGAACAGGCCGCGCAGGCCGAGCAGGGCGGCATCCTTGCGTCCCGCCAGTTGCCGGTAGAGCACCGTCGCCTCATCCTCGCGCTGGGCGAGCCGATTGGCCTCGGCGGCCAGCAGCAGCGTCTGCGGCGTGTCGCCGAGCAGGCGCCGTGCCCGTCCCGCCTCGCGCTGCGCCGTCCCGTCATCGCCGGCGGCAAGCGCGACCAGGGTGCGCGTCACCGCCTCCTCACCGGCGCGCCGCCGCCGCCGCGCCCGCCGCGCCGCGAACCGGCTGCCGGTTCCCATCAACCATGCCAGCACCCGCACCGCCAGCGCGAACACGACGAGCAGCAGGGCGAGCGCCAGAATCGCGAGCGACGTCGCAATCTGCACCGTATAGCCATAGACGCCGACCGAAACTGCTCCCGGCAGCCCGGCCACCCACCACGCCACCGCCACGGCGATGGCGGCGAGCACGATCCAGAACAGGGCGCGGCGCATCAGCTGCGCGCCATCTGATCGAGTGCGCCGCGGGCATCGAGCAGCGCCTGCGCCTGCGCGCGCCACGGCGCCATCGCCTGCGCCGCCGGTCCATCGAGCCGGTCGAGCACCTTCAGTGTCCCGGCCAGATCGCCGGCATCCAGCCGCGTCTGCGCCGCACCGAGAATCTCCGCGGTCGGACTGCCCACCAGCACCCGGTCACCCTGCTTGACAGTGACCAGCGACTTGGCCCGCAGCCACATCCGTTCGCCGAGCGATTTGCCGCTGCTGCCCGGCTCACTGGCATGCACGGCGGCGGCGGCGGCCTGCGGGAATGACAGGCGCAGCCCCGCCTCCGTCGGCGGCGGCTCGGTGGCGAATCGGGCGAGCGCCGGCGGCGCGTCGGGAAGGGCGCCGAGCGGCTGGCCGTCATCGAGCGCCACGCGCATCTGCGCCAGCCGTTCCGCCGAGGTGGCCTTGCCGGCAAGCTGCCCGGCCTTCGCCTCGGCAGCGGCAAGCTGCTGCTGAAGATCGCCGAGCTTGCCGGCAAGCGCCGCCTGCGCTGCCTTCGCCGCCTGCGCCTCGGCGGCGACGTCGTCGAGCTTCTGCTGGATCGGGCCGAGATCCGGCGCGGGCGGTGCCGGTGCCTGTGCCTGGGCGGGCGCCGGCGCACGCTGTTCCAGCGCCGCGATGCGCGCCTCCAGCGGCGCCAGATCGACCGGCGGCGCCGCGTCCTGCGACGGCTTCTGCTGGGCGGCGGCGCGCACCTGATCGAGCTGCTGTTGCAGCGCATCGACGCGCTGCGACAACGCCGCCAGTTGGTCCGGCGAAACCGAAGCGGCAGGCGGCGGCGATTTGGCTGCCGCCGCCTGCCGCTCCGCCAGTTGCTGCTGCTGCATGGCAAGCCAGCCCACCGCCGCGAACAGCACGATGAACAGCAGCGCCGCGAGCATCCCCCGCCCACGCCCGCCTCGCCGCGGCGGCGGGGTGGCGGGTGCCGCCGTGGCAGGCGGCGGCGCCTCGGCCTCCGGCTGGTCGGTGGGCGCCGCCGCGGCGGCGGCGTCGGTGCTCTCGGGCTCGTTCATGGCAAAAGACTCAACAGTTCGTCCTGGGTCGGGTGCGATGCAACACGGATGACGCGCCACGGCAAGGGAGCAAGTGCGCGCGCCGTGCCGGCGGAAAGAGCCAACGCCGCCACGTTGCGCACGGTGGCATCGGGCCGTGCACGCCGCAGCAGGGTCACGAACACGCGAGCGGTTTCGGCCGAGAAGAACAATGCCGCCGAAACCCCCCCGTTGTCCAGAGAGGTTGACGCCACCTCCGGGAGACATGCGACCGCAACCGCCGCATAGGCGGTACGGCGCTGGACGCGAAAGCCGCCTGCGCGCAGCGTGGCGGCCAGGGCGCCGCCCTGCCCTGCCCCGCTCGGCAGCAGCAGCGCGCCGTCGGCCGGTCGGCACAGGCGCGCCACCAGCGCCGCCAGTGCGGCGGCATCGCGCCCGGCGCTGTGGACAATGGCGAATCCCGCCGCCCGCGCGCGCGCCGCCGTCGCATCCCCGACGGCCAGCAGCGGCAGGTCACGCAGGGCGCCGGGCAGTGCAGCGAGGGCATTGCCGCTGGTCACCAGCACCGCCTGCGGCCGGCCGGCAACGGCGAAGGGCCGCGGCACGATGGTCAGCACCGGCGCCAGCAGCGGGCGGTGACCGAGTGCGATCAGGCGCTGCGCAGTCTCCTGCGCGCCGGGGTCCGGCCGGGTCACCAGCACGCCGTCAGCCAAGCACGTCGGATGGACTGGCGGTGCGCAGCGCGGCGCCCAGCGCCGTCCCCAGATCGGCGGCGGCTTCCGCCGCGCCCTGAATGCTGCGGCGGAGCAGGAACGAGCCGTCTGCCCGCGCCACCAGCCCGGTCAGGTGCAGCGTGCCACCCGTCGCCGGCACCGCATGGGCGCCGATCGGGGTGCGGCAGGAACCGTCCAGCGCGCCGAGCAGGGCCCGCTCGGCCGTCGCCGCCACGCCTGCGGCCGGGTCGGCGATGCCCGCGAGCAGCGCCAGCAGCGGCGCATCGTCGGCGCGGGCGGTGATGCCGATGATGCCCTGGCACGCCGCCGGCAGCATCACCGCCGGCTCCAGCACCGCGCCGGCCGCATCGGCCAGACCGAGCCGGCGCAGGCCGGCGAGCGCAAGCAGCGTCGCCGCGACCGTCCCCTCCCGCAGGCGGGCAAGCCGGGTCTGGACGTTGCCACGCAGCAGCACCACGCGCAGGTCGGGCCGCGCGTGCAGCAACTGGGCCTGCCGCCGCACCGAACTGGTGCCGATCACGCTCCCCCGCGGCAGCGCCGCCAGCGGGTCGGCCGGGTCGGGCGCGGCGCAGCCGGGACCGAGGATCAGCGCATCGCGCGCATCCTCGCGCGGCAGGGTCGCCGCGAGTACAATGCCGGGCGGCAGCGTGGTTTCCAGATCCTTGAGCGAATGCACCGCCGCATCGATCCGGCGATCCGCCAGTGCCTCGTGGATCTCCTTGGCGAACAGCCCCTTGCCGCCGAGTTCCGCGAGCGGGCGGTCCTGCACTCGGTCGCCGGTGGTGGTGATCACCTGCTCGGCAAAGGTCAGGTCGGGCCGCGCCGCCCGCACGGCGGCGAGCACCGCGCGCACCTGCACCAGTGCCAGCGGGGATCCGCGGGTGCCGAAGCGCAGAAGCCGGTGCTGGGCAGCGTCCATCGCGCGAGGCTAGAACACCTGTCGGCAAAGATGAAGTCGCCCATGTCACTGCCCGCCGGCCCCGTTCTTGGAATCGAAACGTCCTGCGACGAAACCGCCGCCGCGGTGCTGGCGCCGGAGGGGCGCGTGCTGGGGGAGGCGGTGCTGAGCCAGCCCGAGCATGGGCGCTTCGGCGGCGTGGTGCCGGAAGTCGCGGCGCGGGCGCATCTTGATCACCTGCCACGTCTCGTGGCCGGTGTGCTCGACCGGGCCGGGCTGGGCTGCGCCGCGCTCGGCGGGGTTGCGGCGACGGCCGGGCCGGGGCTGATCGGCGGGCTGATCGTCGGCAGCAGTTTCGCCAAGGGCCTCGCCCTCGCCCATCGCCTGCCGTTCGTCGCCGTCAACCATCTGGAGGCGCATGCCCTGACCATCCGGCTGCCCGGGCTGGAAGCGGCGGAGGTGGCGTTCCCCTATCTGGCGCTGCTGATCTCCGGCGGGCATTGCCAGTGCGTCGCGGTGCTCGGCGTCGGGCACCATCAGCGGCTCGGCGGCACCATCGATGACGCGGTGGGGGAGGCGTTCGACAAGGTGGCGAAGCTGCTCGGCCTCGCCTGGCCCGGCGGGCCGGCGCTGGAGCGGCTGGCGGCGGGCGGCGATCCGCAGCGCTTTGCCCTGCCCCGCCCGCTGCGTGGCCGGCCGGGCTGCGATTTCAGCTTCTCCGGCCTCAAGACCGCAGTCGCCCATCTGATCGCGGCGCAGCCGGACGCCGCCGCCGCCGACATCGCCGCGAGCTTCCAGCAGGCGGTCGCCGACGTGCTGGGCGACCGGGCGGATCATGCGATGGCGGCTTTCGCCGCGCGGCTGGCCGGGCGCACCCTGGTCGTCGCCGGCGGCGTGGCGGCCAACGCGACGCTGCGCACGGCGCTGGCCGCGGCGGCGGCCCGGCGCGGTTTCACCCTGCGCGCGCCGCCGCCGCGCCTGTGCGGAGACAATGCGGTGATGGTGGCGTGGGCCGGGATCGAGCGGCTCCGCCGCGGCCTCAGCGATCCGCTCGCCACCGCACCGCGTCCGCGCTGGCCGCTGGAGAGCCTGGCACGGTGAACTACCGCCATGCCTATCACGCCGGCAATTTCGCCGACTGTTTCAAGCATGCGCTGCTGCTGCACCTGATTGCGGCGCTGCAACGCAAGGCCGGCGGCATCATGGTGCTGGACACGCATGCCGGCGCCGGCGCCTACGATCTCACCGCCGATCCGGCCATCCGCACCGGCGAGGCAGCGCGCGGAATCCTCCGGCTGCTCGACGATCCGCCGCCGCCGCTTGCCGGCTATGTCGGGCTGGTGCGTACGCTCGGCGGCTATCCCGGCTCCCCGGTGCTGGCGCGGGCGCGGCTGCGGGCGCAGGATCGCTTGGTGTGCTGTGAACTGCATCCGGAGGAGCACGCCGCCCTGCGCGCCCGTTTCGCCGGCGACCGGCAGGTGGGCGTGCATTGGCGCGACGGGTGGGAGGCGCTGGGGGCGCTGCTGCCGCCGCGCGACAGAAGCCGCGCCCTGGTCCTGATCGATCCGCCCTATGAGGCGCCGGACGAATCCGCCCGGCTTGCCGCGGGCCTGGTGCGGGCGGTGGCGAGATTCCCGACCGGCCTGTTCGCCGCCTGGTATCCGGTGAAGCATCTGGCGCCGGTGCGGGCGCTGCACGCCGCGGTCGCCAACGGCGTGCGCCGTCCGGTGCTGGCCGCGGAACTGGCCCTGCGTGCCCCGCTCGACCCGTCGCGTCTGAACGGGTGCGGCCTGCTGGTGGTCAACCCCCCATTCCGCTTCGCGGTCGAGACAGGGCCATTGCTGTCGGCGCTGCTGGCACGGCTGGGCGACGGTGAACCGGGGGAAGGCACCGGCATGCGCACGATCGTGCCGCCATGACCCTCGGCCGCCGGCACGGGACGCCCGGTTGTCCCGATGGCTGAAACCAATCCATCCGCCGCGTCCGCGCCCACCGTCGCCGTGATCGGTGCCGGCGCCTGGGGACTGGCCCTGGCGATGCAGGCGCGGCGAGCCGGGCGGCCGGTAACGCTGTGGGCGCGCACCCCGGCACGGATCGGCGCGCGGCTGCCCGGCGTCACCCTGCCGGCAGACATTGCCGTGACCGGCACGCTGCCCACCGCCGGCCTGGTGCTGCTGGCGGTGCCGCTGCAACATCTGCGCGCCATCGCGGCACGGCTGCCGCCGGGGGGGCCGCTGATCTGCTGCGCCAAGGGCATCGAGGCCGGCACCCTGGCGCTGCCGCTGGAACTGCTTGCCGACGTGCAGCCGGGGCGGGCCGCCGGCGTGCTGACCGGGCCGAGCTTCGCCGCCGAGGTCGCGGCCGGACTGCCGGCCGCGGTGGTGCTGGCGGCCGGGCAGGAAGCGGTGCGCGCCGAGGCCATCGCCGCGCTGGCGACGCCGGCATTCCGCCTTTACGGCAACGACGATCCGGTGGGCGCACAGGTCGGCGGCGCTGCCAAGAATGTGATCGCGATCGCCGCCGGCGCCGTCATCGGCGCGGGACTGGGCGAGAATGCGCGCGCCGGCCTGATCACCCGCGGCCTCGCCGAACTCGGCCGGCTGGCCGCGGCCCTGGGCGGGCGGGCGGAGACCGTGAGCGGCCTGTCCGGCCTCGGCGACCTGCTGCTGACCTGCACCTCCGCCCAGAGCCGCAATTACGCCTTCGGCCTCGCCCTGGGGCGGGGCGAGGCGCCGGCGGCGATCCTGGCGGGACGCAGCGCGGTGACGGAGGGTGTTGCGACGGCGCCGGCCCTGCTCGCGCGCGCCCTGGCGCGCGGCGTCGCCGTTCCGATCGCGGCCGCGGTCGCCGCGGTGCTCGCCGGACGCATCACCCTCGATCAGGCGATCGCGGCACTTCTGGCCCGTCCGCTGCGTGACGAATAGCGCGGAACGGCGGCCGACGCCCGCGGGCGGCAGGCGGAACACCTTGACCCGATCACGGGCGAGGGCGATGACAGAGCGACCGCGCCGGACGGCGTCGCCGCGCCGGGCGTGCGCCGGCGGGTCGGGGACATCGTGCAGGGGCCGAACACGCCGCTCAACCGCCTGTCGATCCGACGGAGCACCGGCAAGCGAACAGGAGTTGCCCATGACTGTTGACGTTTTCACCACGCGCCACCCGTTCCTGGACGGCAAGGCGAAGCGTATGCTGATCGGCGGCAAATGGGTGGAGGCGGCGTCCGGCCGCACGTTCAGCAGCATCAACCCGGCAACCGGCGAGGTGCTGGCGGAGGTCGCCGAGGGCGATGCCGAGGACATCGACCGTGCGGTCGCCGCTGCGCGCCGCGCCTTCGACGGCCCGTGGCGCCGGGTCAAGCCGTATGAGCGGCAGATCCTGCTTTTGAAACTGGGCGATCTGGTCGAACGGCATTTCGAGGAACTGGCCGCACTCGACACGCTCGACATGGGCGCGCCGATCAGCCGCACCGGCGCCAACCGCCAGCGCGCCGTCGGCATGCTGCGCTACTACGCCGGCCAGGCGGTCGCGATCCATGGCGAGACGATCGAGAACTCGCTGCCCGGCGAGTATGCCAGCTTCACGCTGAAGGAGCCGGTGGGCGTGGTGGGCGCGATCATCCCGTGGAACGCGCCGCTGAGTTCCTCGATCTGGAAGCTCGGCCCGGCGCTCGCGACCGGCTGCACCATCGTGCTCAAGCCGGCCGAGGAAGCGCCGCTGACGCCGCTGCGTCTTGCCGAACTGTGCCAGGAGGCCGGGATTCCGCCCGGCGTCGTCAATGTCGTGCCGGGTTACGGCGAGACGGCGGGGGCGGCGCTGGCATCGCATCTGGACGTGGACAAGGTCGCCTTCACCGGCTCGCACCTGACCGGACAGAAGATCGTCGCCGCCTCGGCCGGCAACCTCAAGCGGGTGTCGCTCGAACTCGGCGGCAAATCGCCGGACGTGGTGTTCGCCGATGCCGATCTCGATGCCGCGGTGCCGGGCGCGGCGATGGCGGTGTTCGCCAATTCCGGACAGATTTGCAGCGCCGGCACGCGGCTGTTCGTGGAGCGGAAGATCTACGAGGAATTCACCGCGCGCGTCGCCGCCTTCGGCCGCGGCCTGCGCATCGGCGACGGCCGCGACCCGGCGACGCAGGTGGGACCGCTGGTGTCCGCCGAACAGCTCGACCGCGTCACCGGCTATCTCGCGATCGGCCGGCAGGAGGGGGCGCGCCCGCTCGCCGGCGGCGAGCGGCTGACCGAAGGCGATCTGGCGAAGGGCTTTTTCGTCCCGCCGACGGTGTTCGCCGATGTCAGGGACGACATGCGGATCGCGCAGGAGGAGATTTTCGGCCCCGTCATCTCGGCCATTCCGTTCACCGACATCGCGGAGGTGATCGAGCGCGCCAACCGGACCAGCTATGGTCTCGGCAGCGGCCTGTGGACGCGCGATGTCACCAAGGCGCACACGCTGGCCCGCGGCATCCGCGCCGGCTCGGTGTGGATCAACTGCTACCAGGCGATGGACCCGGCGGTGCCGTTCGGCGGCTACAAGATGAGCGGCTATGGCCGCGAGGGCGGCAAGCAGCATGTCGAGGAATATCTGAACGTGAAGGCGGTGTGGATCAGGACCGGCTGAGGCGCCGGTCCGCGCCCTTCCCCGCGCGCCGCCGCTATCCGGCTTGAGGCGTTACCGAATTCTGGTCGGCGCAGCGGCGCGCGGAGGAGGCGATCAAGGCGACCACTGCGTCGGCAATGACCCGGCGATGCCGGGAGCGCAGCGGCGCCGCCGACAGATCCATTTCGAACAGCCTGCCGAACGTGTGCCGGTTGGCGACACGGAAGATGCAGAATGCGCTGATCAGCATATGCACGTCGAGCGGCTCCAGGTCGGTGCGGAAGACGCCTTCGGCCTGGCCGCGCGCGAGAATCGCGCCGAGCGTGTCGAGCGCCGTGGCGTTGACGGCGCGCAGATCGGGCGACTGGCCGATGAAGCGGGCGCGATGGATGTTCTCGATGCTGACCAGACGCACGAAATCGGGGTTCGCCTCATCATAGTCGAAGGTGAATTCGACCAGCCGGCGCATCGCCGTCTCCGCCGGCAGGGCGGCGAGATCGAGCGCCTGCTCGGCGTGGCGGATGGCGCCGTAGGCGCGTTCCAGCACCGCGAGGTAAAGTCCCTCCTTGCTGCCGAAATAGTAGTAGATCATGCGCTTGGTCGTATGCGTGCGCGCGGCGATGGCATCGACCCGCGCACCAGATAGGCCGTGCTCGGCGAACTCCGCCTGTGCCACCGCCAGAATGTCGGCGCGGGTTCGCTCCGCGTCGCGCGCACGCCGCGGAGCCGGGCGTGCCTCGGCTTCGCTCATGTCCAAGCCCGTGGCGTCCCTGTCCGATCCAGCCGTTCCATATCGGCCGGAGAATAGGCCGCACCGCGGCGGCTGGCGAGTCCGCCCCGCCGTTGTGCGGCAACTTCCTACCGGACGGGTCAGACCAGCGCGATGACGCGGCTTGGTCCACCGGTGCCGCCGCGGACTTTCGGGCCGGCCAGCACCAGCGTCGCGCCCCGCGGCGGGAGCTGGTCGAGGTTGGTCAGCCCCTCCACACCCCAGCGCCCGCTGCCGAGCCAGGCATAGTGCACTGGAAAGGCCCCGCCGCGGGTCTGCATGCCGGTATCGAGCGACAGCGTATCGACCCCGATGCCCTTCGCGTTGCGCTCGCCGAGCAGCATATGCGCCGTCTCGCCGTGAAAGCCTGGGGTGTGGTTGTTGCCGGCGCCATCGCTGCCGGTGAATTTCGGCGAATTCAGCAGCTTGTACCATCCGGAGTTCATCACCACGCAGCATCCGTCCGGTAGCGGACCGTGCGCCGCCTCCCACGTCTTCACGTCATCGGGCGTGAGCGAGGCATCCGGATCGTCCTGCGCGCGGCGCGAGATGTCGATGACGGCGAGCGGCACGACAAGATCGCCGATCGGCAGGTCGGCGACGCTGTGCCCGTCGGCGGAGAAATGCAACGGCGCGTCCATGTGCGTGCCGGTGTGCTCAACCAGCGTCCAGCGGTTGATGTTCAGCCCATCCTTGGCGAATTTGAACATCGGTTCCATACTGAACCACTTATCGCCGCCATAGGTGGGAAACCCCTCGAACAGCGGATGCGTGAGATCCACCACGTCCGAGAAGCTACGCGGCTGCGCCGGGGCTGGCGCGGCACGTGCCGGGACTGCCTGGGTGCCGAGGGCGGCGGCCGCCGCGGCCGTTACGCCCTGTCGCAGGAATCCGCGCCGGCCATTGCTACCGTAGAGGGCATGGAGACAGCTTGGAGGGCACATGCGTTTCTCTCCCACATTCATTCAAGGCTGTTCAGCCGGCGTGATGCTGCGTGCCGGTTGACGGCATGATTGGGCTCCAAACCCAATCAGCCTCTAGGAATCGGCGGCGCTTTCTGATTCACAGGAGTCCTCGTGGGGTGGGAGTGGCACAGGGATGGCTGGGGAATATTGGCTGACAGACGCGGCGTTTGCGGCGATT
>JAJZNE010000108.1 GCA_021847995.1 Pseudomonadota bacterium
CATCCACTGCGCCGAGTTGGCGCCGTAGCGGCCGCCGAGACTGTTGACGTTGTAGGCGCACGGGGCGGTGACGCTGCTGTCGTACGCAACCATCAGCACATGCCGCTGGCAGCCCTGCTCGATCACCCGGTTCAGGCCGGTGCCGGACAGCGGATAGAACAGGATCGCATTGGCGCCCGACGCGATCATGCTCTGCAGGTCGGAGATCTGGCGCTGCACGTCGGTGCCGGAGATCACCGTCTTGAACGTCACCTGGGTATTGTAGGGCGGTGTCTCGGCGAGCGCCTTGACCCCGTTGGCCGCAGCGGTCTGCCAGACGTTGCCGCTGTAGCTGAGGTCGAGAAACACCTTGTAGCGGGCGCCGTCGGCCGCGGCCGGCCCGGCCAGCATGGCGCCGGTTCCGAGGCAGGCCGCGGCGGGCAGCAGCCGGCGCAGCAGATTCTTCAGGCTTGCGGGCTTCATGTTCGTCCTCTCTTTTGCGGTTGCAGCCAGGTCCACAGCTGGCGCCAGCGGTCACCCTGCGACAGCAGGGCGACGACGATGATGGCGCCTTCGATGACATTGCGCAGACCCTGCGACAGGCTGAGCACCGTGATCACGGTGCCGAGTGCGCTCAGGAACACGGCTCCGGCGAAGGTGCCGAAATAGGTACCCGATCCCCCCACCACCGAGGCACCGCCGATCACCACCGCCGCAATCGTCGGCAGCAGCAGCGGCGTGCCCATGTCGAGCGTTGCCGCCGACGAATATCCTGCCAGCAGCAGGCCCGCGATGGCGGCACAGAGGCCGCTCAGCGTATAGACCAGGATGGTCAGGCCGGCGATCGGCAGCCCGAGCACGCGGGCCGCCCCCGCGCTGCTGCCGATCGCATACAGTTTGCGCCCGACCGCGGTGCCGTTCTGAAACACGCTCGCCGCGACGGCGAAGGCGATGATCAGCAGGATCGGGATCGGCACCCCGTAGCAATGGCCGCTCATCAGCAGACCGAGTGCCGGGGCCACCGGCTCCTGCGCGAGACCCGAGGTGAAGCCGAGTCCGACGCCGAAGAAGGTGATGCCGGAGGCGAGCGTCATGATGAACGGAGGCACCCCGGCCAGCGCGATCCCGGCGCCGTTGACACCGCCGATCGCGCCCCCCGTCGCCAGCGTCAGCGGCACCGCCCAGGGCAGCGCTGCATCGCGCCCGTCGGTCAGCACCGAGATCATCATCGCAGCGATGCCGATGACGATGCCGATCGAAAGATCGATCCCGCCGATCAGGATGGTGAGACCCTGCCCGAAGGCGGCGACCACCAGGAAAACGGAGGTAACCAGCACCGCCGCCAGTTGCTGGCCGAAGCCGGCGCCGGGGTTCATCAGCTTGGTGGCGATGATCAGCAGGATGGCGCAGGCAAGGACGATGACGGGCGGCAGCAGTGCGGGATTGCGCAGGCGGCGCAGGCGGCCCGGTGCGTCCGGCATTGCCGCTGCGGTCTCGCCGGGAGCGGCGGAGCGGCGCGTCATTCAGGCCGTCCGCGGCGGCCGCAGCCGCGCAAGCAGCGTCGGCAGGGTGCCGATCAGGATGGACACCAGCATGATGATGCCGCTGAACACGTTGGTGTAGAACGATGCGGCACCGAGCGCGAACAGCATCTTCTGCATCACCGTCAGAATGCCGGCGCCGATCACGCTGCCGAAGACCCCGCCGCGGCCGCCCATGAGAGAGGTGCCGCCGATCGCCGCGGACGCATACATGAACAGCAGGAAGCTATCGCTCGCGCGCGGATCGCCGCTGCCGGTCTGCGCACTCAGCATGTAGCCGGCGAAGCCATAGGCAGCCCCAGCCAGCACGAAGGCGAGCAGCCGGGTCCGCCGCACCGCCAGTCCCGACAGCTGCGCCGCATTCTCGTCGGTGCCGACGGCATAGAGGGCGATGCCGAAGCGCGTGGAGGCAAGCACGAACCACAGCCCCAGGATCCCGACGATGACGAGGGCGGCGACCGGAATGCCGGCCACATTGCCGGTCAGCCCGTTGACGATCGAGCCGGCGACCTCGCCGCCGGGTGCGGCCAGGATCATCAGGGCGACGCCTTCGCAGGCGATCATCGTCCCGATGGTGACGGCCAGCGATTGCAGCCGCACGACGCCGACCAGCCAGCCGTTCAGCAGCCCGACGGCAGCACCGACCGCCAGCACCGCGATCAGTGAGACCAGCCAGCCGGCCGTGCCACCGCTGGTCGTCGCCACCACCACGTTGGCGATCGCGATCACGCCGATGCCGGAAAGGTCGAACTCGGCGGTCAGCACCGTAAGCGTCAGACCGGCCGCGGCGACCGCCAGCACCACGGTGTCGTTGAGCAGGTTGCCGATGCCGAACAGCGACAGAGCGCCGGATTCATTGGCGGCATAGACGGAATACATCACGAGATAGAGCACCACCGCGACCGTCGGCCCGACCGCAGGTGCGAAGCGCGACAGGCGCCCCGGCAGGCTCACGGCTGCACCTTTGAGCGTGCGGAGGAAGTCGGCCGGCGCCACCTGCGCCAAGAAGCCGCTGCCGCCCGGAGGAGAGGCGCGGTCATGCCGGCACCGCGGCGGCCGGCACCGGCGGTGCCGCGTGTCCGGCGGCGAGCGAGAGAATCTGCTCCTGCGTCAGCGCGGCGCGCGGAACCTCGCCGACCACCCGGTTGCGGTAGAGCACCAGGCAGCGATCGCACAGATGCACGAGTTCGTCGAGCTCCGTCGAATAGAACAGGATCGCGCCGCCGTCGCGGACGAAATCGCGCATCATGCGATAGATGCTCTGCTTGGCGCCGACATCGACGCCGCGGGTCGGATCGAACAGCAGCAGGCAGCGTGCCGCCGCGATCAGGGCACGCCCCAGCATGGCCTTCTGCTGGTTGCCGCCGGAAAGTGCGGTGATGCCGCGCGGCAGGAATTGCTCCGGCAGATCGACCGCGGCGGCGACGGGCCTGACCAGCGTCCGCTCGCGCCGGTGGTTCAGAAGTCCCCACACGCTGGCCCCTTCGATCGCCGGCAGCGAGATGTTGGCAACCGTCGTCAGATCCTTGAAGATGCCTTCGCTCTTGCGCTCCTCCGGCACCAGCACGACACCCAACGCCCGCGCCGCGCGCGGTGAACGGAGGATGCGGGGTGTACCGGCGACCTCGATCTGGCCATCGCGCAGCGGGTGCAGCCCGACCAGCGACTTGAACAGGCGCGACTGGCCCTGCCCCTCCAGGCCAGCGACGCCGAGGATTTCCCCCGGCTGGAGGGAGAAGCTGATGTCATCGACGCCCTCGCCGACCAGATGCGTGACACGCAGGGCGGGCGGCGCTTCGGCACGCACCGACGACGGCACGACGACAAAGCGATCGACCGCCGAGCGTCCTGCCATGTTGCGGAAGATTTCCTCGTCGCTCATCGCGGCGACAGCGCGGTCGAGCACCTTGTGCCCGTTGCGCAGAATGATGCAGCGCGAGCAGAGACGGCGAATTTCGTCGAGCTTGTGGCTGATGTAGAGGATCGAGGTACCCTCGGCGACGATGCGCGCGATCAGTTGGAACAGCCACTCGCGGTCGGCGAGTGCGGCGGTCGGTTCATCCAGCAGCAGAAGCCGCGGGCGACGGGCGATGGCGCGCACGATCTCGATGCGCTGGCGCTGGCCGAGCGGCAGATCCGCCACCGGCGCCAGCGGATCGATCGCGGAGATGCCGTATTTGCCGAGCAGATCGGCAGCATCCTGCTCCAGCCTGCGCCACGCAACGGTTCCGGCAAAATTGACGATCGGGTGCGGCAGGAACAGATTGATCGCCACCGAAAGGGTCGGGATCAGGCTCAGTTCCTGAAACGCGGTGGCCACCCCCTGGCGATGCGCGTCGTTGATGTCGCTCGGCCGATAGGGCGCGCCGGACAGGTGCATCGCCCCGCTGTCCGGCGGCACCACCCCGCTCAGCGCCTTCACCAGCGTCGATTTGCCGGCACCATTCTCGCCCAGCAATCCGCAGACTTCACCGGCGCCGAGGGAGAAGGATACGTCGCTCAGGGCTACGGTCGCGCCGTACCGCTTGCTGATCGCGCGCGCCTCCAGCACCGGCGTCATGCCGATCATCGCGATGCTCCCCCCGCGCCCGCAGCCACCGTCCCACCTCTCGTCCTGGTCGGACCAATGGTAGGATCAGGCCGGCCCCGCGGTCAAGGTGGGTTGTCGGGCGGTCGCGCCGACAGGGCCGCGGCGCACGGCGGGAACGGCACGGCCGCCGCCCGCGGCACCTTCCCGGTGGCACCGTCAGCCGCGGGTCAGGAAGTCGCGCGCCACAGGGCAGAATGCCTGCGGGCTGTCCACCTGCGGCGAGTGCCCGGCATTGGCGATCTCGTGCGCGCGGGAGTCGGGAATGCCCTCCAGCAATTCTGCGACATGCTGGCGCGTGCGCGCGGCGTCGAACGTGCCGCGGACGACCAGGGTCGGCGCCGTGATCTTCGGCAGCATCGGCCGCAGATCGAGGCTGAACGCCGCACCAAGCACAGCCCCCATGAAGAGCTTGTTGGCCGCGTCGACCGCATCCACGAAGCGCGTGAACTCATCAGGATCGGCGGGACGGCGGGCCAGGAGCGCCGCAACCATCCGCTCGCTGAACCCGCGGTCCGCGGCGCCCGCCACCCAGGCCTTTATCGCCTCGCGCCATTCCGCCTGCACGCCAGCGGTGCGCGCCCCTGTGCCAATGAGAAGCAGGCGGGAAATCCGGCCGTTCAGCCGTGCGGCAAGCTCCTGCGCCACGATCCCACCCATCGAGTTGCCGACCAGGCAGAATTTTTCCAGCGCCAGCACATTCGCGAAGTGTTCAATGGCGCGTGACAGCGCCGGCGGCGCGGCGAACTCCTCCCAGCCCGGTTGCGCCCCGAGCGAGTAGAGATCGACGACAAAGGTCTCGCGCTCCGGAATCGCCTCCACCGTCCGGTCCCAGAACCGTGTGCAACCGAACCACGGATGCAGAAGCACGATCGGTTCGCCCGACGGCTCGCCGACGGGCGGCCGGCGTTCATAGGCCAGACGCTGCGTTCCCACCGCAACTCGCTCAAGTTGCACCGGCAGCAGGCTGGTCATGGCGCCGCCGGCGAACGTGCCGGGATGAACTGACCGAGGCCGCCCGCACCGGTCCACTGACCATTCTCGACCAGAATGTTGCCGCGCAACATGGTGAGCGTCGGGATTCCCTCAAACTCCCAACCGTCCCAGATGCTGTAATCGCAGTCCGAATGCAGGTCGGCGAGCGCGGCCTTCTGCCTGCGTTGCGGGTCGAGGACGACGATATCGGCGTCGCTCCCGATGGCGATGGCGCCCTTCCGCGGGTAGAGTCCGAACAGCCTGGCGACCGAGGTGGAGGAGACGTCGACGAAGCGGTTGAGGCTGATGCGACCCTTCCGCACGCCCTCGGAGAACAGGAAGCCCATCCGCGTCTCGATCCCGTTGTGCCCGCCGAGCGCATTGTCCACCTGCGTGCCGGAAATCTTGCTCGCGAAGGGAATGGTGAAGTCATCGGAACTGGCGACATCGAGCACGCCCGCCCGCAGGCCCTCCCACAGCGCGGATCGGTCCTTCGACGATTTGAGGGACGGGTAGTTGTGGTAGATCATGCCATTCGGGCGCGCATAATCCTCGTCACAGAATGCGAGGTAGTTGTGCAGGGCCTCGCCGTACACGGGCACCCGCCGGCCCTGCGCCTCCGCGATTGCCTCCACGCCTTCGGTGCTCGACACATGCACGATATAGAGCGGTGACCCGGTGCGCCGCGACAGCAGGAGCATGCGGCTGACCGCCGCCTCCTCACAGAGCGTCGGCCGGGCCTCGCGGATGTTGAGCGCCTGCTGCCGACCTTCGCGATAAAGCCGGTGGACGCAATGTTCTATGATGCAGTCATCCTCGCAATGCACCATCGCGATGCCGCCATGCCTGGCGGTCTGCTGCATTACGCCCCAGATGCGCCCGTCGTCGGTGTACATGGAACCTGAGGCGGATGCACCGGAGAACGTGGTGAACATCTTGAACGACGACACGCCGCCGGAGATCGCGACCGCAATTTCATCGAGCACGTCCAGCGTCGCCTTGCCCGTGATCATCGCGTGCAGGGCGTAGTCGATATCCGGTCTGTCGCCCTTCAATTCGGCCTGCTTGTCCTCGATCGCACGGACCAGGCTGGAGTCACCGCTCTGCAGCGCGAAGTCGATGAAGGTTGTGGTGCCGCCGAAGGCCGCCGCGCGTCCCCCGGCGCTGGCGGATTGCGCCCGCATCACCGGGCTCAGCGCCACGTTGAAATGGACATGCGCGTCGATCCCTCCCGGGATGACGAACTTCCCGCTGGCGTCGATGGTGCGGGCCGCACGAAGCTCCAGCGAGTTCTCCTCGGCGAAAGCGACAATCCGCCCATCCTTGACGCCGATGTCGAACCGTTCGCTGGTCGAGGGTGTCACCACCGTCCCGCCGCGGACAACAACGTCGAGCATCGTGCCCTCCTCCATCGTTCACAGGAAAATTGCTCATCCGCGCGCGTGGCTCAGACTTGCCTCCAGCGCCGCGTAGCGATCGAAACCGAGGACGGCGTGGTAATCCGCGAGGGAGGCGAGCCGCGCCATGTCCTCAACCCGGCCGAAACGCTTGATCTGGGCCATGACATCCCGGACGGCATAGGTAGCGGCAAGGAACCCGCTGGCCGGATAGATGGCGACGGCAAATCCCATGCTCTCCAGGCTGGCGGCAGACAGATACGGCGTGCGCCCCGTCTCGACCATATTGGCCAGCGTCGGCGCCCGCACCGACGAGGCGACGGTGCGCAACTCCTCCTCCGATTCCGGCGACTCGACGAAAATGATGTCGGCGCCGGCCTCGGCGTAAGCATTTCCGCGGGTGATCGCCTCGGCAAGTCCCATCGTGGTGCGGGAATCTGTGCGGGCGATGATGAGGGTCTTGGGGTTCTGCCGCCCCTCGCAGGCGGCCTTCAGGCGCTGCGCCATGTCGCTGATCGCAACCACGACACGGCCCGGCTCATGCCCGCACTTCTTCGGGCTCGCCTGGTCTTCGATCTGGATTGCACTTGCCCCCGCGCTTTCCAGCTCCCGCACCGCCCGGCGGACATTGAGAAGACTGCCGTAGCCGACATCCGCGTCGGCGATCAGCGCCGCAGTGGTGACGGCGCGAATGGCGCGGACGCGGTCGGCCATTTCGGTCAGCGTGATCAGGCCGACATCCGGCATCCCGATCATCGACGACGCCTGTCCGTTGCCGGTCAGGTAAAGCGCGCCGAACCCGCTCTGCTCTGCAATCAGCGCCGACAGCGCATCATATACCCCGGGAGCGGCGACAATCCTCCCCGCGTCAAGCAATGTCCTCAGCGTTCGCATGGTCACACCTCACTGCATCCGTGCGCGTGCTGCCCCGTAGAGCCCAACGGCGGAGATGATGACGACACCCTGGGCCACCATCTGCCAGATGGACGGAACGTCGATCAACGCCATTCCGTTGAGGAACACGCCAATGAAAATTGAACCGACGGCGCCGACGAGAACGCTGCCGACGCCACCGGTCAGGGCCACTCCGCCGACCACGGCCGCCGCAATCGTATCGAGCTCGTAGCCCGAGCCGAGATAGGGAACGGCCAGGCCGACCTGGGAGACGATGATCACGCCGGAAAGCGCCGCGCACGCGCCCGAGATGCCGTAGGCCGCGAGCCGTATCCGGCCGATCCGCAGTCCGGAGAGCAGTGCCGCCGCCCGGTTTCCGCCCACGGCATGCACGGAGCGGCCGAAAGCGGTGTGCCGTTCCACGACATGCGCGAGGGCGAACAGCAGCAGGAAGATCACGACTGATACCGGCAGCGGGCCGATATGACCGCGCCCGAGGGCGAAGAAAGGCGAACCGTCCGGAACATTGACATTGTACTGGTTGGACAGCACGTAGACGAGGCCACGGCCGATGTTGAGCGTCGCAAGCGTGGTGATGAACGCATCGACGCCCAGCCCGAATATGACAGCGCCGTTCACCACACCGACGGCGAATCCCGCCGCGGTGCCGGCAATCAGGGCAATGGCCGGACTGGCACCAGACCGGATCGCCATCGCTGCGATCATGCCTCCGAGTCCGAGGGTCGATCCGACCGACACGTCGATGCCCCCGGCAAGGATGACCAACGTCTGGCCGATCGCCATGATGCCGATCGTCGAAGTCTGTTGCAGGATATTCAGGAGATTGGCAGCCGTGAGAAAGTTCGGCGACTGCGCCGCGAAGGCCGCCACCTGGATCAGCAGGGCGACATAGAGGCCATAGCGCGCAAGGAAGACCAGGGGCGTCAAACGACCGCGCTGCAACCGGCCGCCGGGACGTTGGACGGTGCTCATGCTCATCCCTGGGTCGCCGCGTGCAGCAGGATTTCCTCGGTGGCGGCGGTACGGGGAACCTCCAGCACGATGCGTCCGTCGCGCATCACCAGGATGCGGTCGCTGATGCGCAGAACTTCCGGAAGATAGGAGGATACCACCAGCACCCCGGCTCCCTGGCGCGCAAGCTCGTCGATCACGCGATAGATTTCCTCGCGCGCGCCGACATCGACGCCGTGGGTCGGCTCGTCCACCAGCAGCAGCTCCGGGCTCCGCGCCAGCCACTTGCCGAGCACCACCTTCTGCTGGTTACCGCCGCTGAGATGGCTGACCAGCCATCCCGGCACCGCGGGTTCGATCCGGAGATTGCCGATCATGGTCAGCGCCAGCGTTCCCTCCCGCTTGCGGTCAAGCCAGAAGCCCCACCTGGATACCGCACGAAGGCTCGGCAGGGTCAGATTCTGGCTTGTCGAGAACCCCGGCACCAGACCGTCCCGCTTGCGGTCCTCGGGGATGAAGCCGATGCCGGCTTGCGCCGCATCGGTGGGGGAGGCCGGCGCATAGGGCTTGCCGTACAGCGTCATCTCGCCGGACTCGCGCCGGTCGGCACCGAAGATCGCACGCAGCAGCTCGCTGCGCCCCGACCCGACGAGACCGGCAATGCCCACCACCTCGCCCGCCCGCACGGTCAGATCGACCCCCTGCAGCGTCACGCCGCGCCGCAGATTGCGCACCGCCAGGATTTCCCGTCCGCCCTCGTTGATGAAGGGTCTCGCCTGAGCGTCGATCTCCCGCCCGATCATCATTCGGATCAGCGTCTGCCGGTCCACGTCCCTGACCGCCAGTGTTCCCACCCGCCTGCCATCCCGGAGCACCGTGACACGGGAGGCGACCTCGAAAATCTCTTCGAGATCATGGGAGATGTAGATCACGGCGACACCCCGTTGTCTGAGGCCGCCGATGATCTCGAACAGGCGGGCGGTTTCCTGATGGGTCAGGGTTGCCGTCGGTTCGTCCATGATCACGATCCGCGCCTGGAACGCGAGCGCCCGGGCGATGTCGATCACCTGCTGCACCGACGGGCCGAGACTGCGTGCGACGGCGCCGATCGGCGCAGGTGCGCCGAGGCGGTCCCATACCTCCTCCGCCTTGCGCAACAGACTGTTCCGGTCGATGACGCCGGGAAGGCGGGTGACCGGTTCGTAGCCCAGCATGATGTTCTGGGCCACCGTCAATTCCGGCACCACCGCCCGTTCCTGGTGGATCACTGCGATGCCCAGCTGCTGCCCTTTGGCGACATCGTCGATCACCATGCGGGCGCCGTCGATGCGGATTTCGCCGGCGTCGGGCTGCAGCACGCCGGACAGCATCCGGATCAGGGTGCTTTTGCCGGCGCCGTTCTCCCCCACGATGGCGTGAACTTCGCCGGCATACACAGCAAAATCGACATCGGCGACGGCGCGGATCTCCAGGAACGACTTTCCGATGCCGACAGCTTCGAGCGCCGGCGGCGGTGTCGGGTCGGTCACCGGCAGCGGCGCGTCGGCCGCGGGATGCGGCTGCCGCTCTGCCGCCGGTCGCGCCTGCGCCATGCGCGCGCCGCGCAGCCGCACCACCTCGGCGCCGCGGTGGCCAAGCGCGTCGAACGCGACCGCGATCAGGATCACCACGCCGCGGGTAAGCGACTGGTAGTTGGAGGGAACGCCGATCAATGTCTGGCCTTTGGCCAGGACTGCAATCAGTGTCGCGCCGGCAAAGGTGCCGAACATGGTTCCGCGGCCACCGAACAGGCTGGCGCCGCCGATGACGGCGGCAGCGATCACGTCGAATTCCTCGCCAAGACCGGCTTCGGGCGCGCCGGTCTGGAGCCGCGACGCAAGCACGATGCCGGCGAGAGCCGAGCACAGTCCGCCGATGACGTAGGCGCTCAGCTGCACCCTGCCGACGCCGATGCGCGTCAGCCGGGTGGCCAGCTCGTTGCCGCCCACCGCATAGAGATGCACCCCAAACCGGGTCCGCCGCAGGACGAAGGCACCGCACAGCACGAGAGCACCGAAGATCACGAACGAGATCGGGATGCCGAGGATGTTTCCCTGCCCAAGCACCAGGAAACTGTCGTCGTCGATCAGCGCCGCCTGCAGATCGTGGACATCGGATCGATAGAGCGAGAGGCCGATGCCGCGGAAGACATAAAGGCTCGCCAGCGTGACGATGAATGCCGAGATGCGCAGGCGCGTCACGGCGAGGCCGTTGATCAGCCCCGCCATCCCGCCGACCGCAAGCGCTGCCGGCACCGCCGCCGCTGCATTCCACCCGTGGAGACGGATGAGATCATCGACGACGATTCCGGCGATCAGCAGCACAGAGCCGACCGACAGGTCGATGCCGCCGCCGATCATGACGAACGCCTCGCCCACCGCAAGCATGCCGAGGATCGAGAGGTCGCGCAGCGTTTCGTTGAAGTTGTAGGGTGTCGCGAACCCCGGCGCCGCCGCGGAGAAGGCGGCGATCAGCACCGTCAGCGCAATCGCCAGCCCCCGGGCACGGGCAAGCCCGCCATCAATACCAGGGAGGAACGTCCGCGGAGGTCTGCTGACGGACGCCACAGACATTCGCGCATCATGCATCGGCACCCCGACTACGATTTACGCCGCCGGCCAGGGAACCGAGTTGATGTTGGTTGAAGTCACGTTGTAAGGAGGGAGTTCGACCCTGCCGGAGAATTTGCCACCCTCCACGCCCGCCGTCATCAGCCAACTGCCGAGATTCATCACGGTGTCCGGCACCGCGTTCGCCGCAATCGCCGACACGCCGTCCACAAGGCCCGACTGGATTCCCTTGAACATATCGAGCTCCCCGTCCGCTCCCCAGAACCGGATGCCCTTGCGGCGATTGGCCTCTACGGCAGCCTGGGCGGCACCGAGCGCCATCTCGTCGTTGACGCCGAAGACCGCATTGATCTCCGGCTGGCCCTGCAGGATCGTCTGGAAGACATCGTGGCCCTTTTTGCGGTCGAAGGCGGCACTCTGGTTGGCGATCACGACGAGGCCCGGGTGCTTCTTCAGCTCGTCGTTGAAGCCGGCCATGCGCTGGATGTTGGCACCGGTTCCCTGCACGCCTTCGAGGACGACGATCTTACCCTTGCCGTCGAGTTGTTCGGCGATTCCCTGCGCGACCTGCACGCCCATCGCATAATGCCCCATGCCGACGAAGCCAGTATGGCGCACCGCCACGTCCTGATTGAGGGTGATCACCGGAATCCCGTTCTGCTCGGCATTCTTCACCGCCGGGGACAGCCCGGCCGCATCGGTGGCCTGCAGCACGATGAAGTTCACGCGCTGGCTGATGAAAGCCTCGACCTGGCTGGTCTGCTTCTGGACGTTGCGCTCGCCGTCCTGGACACTGACCAGCATGCCGAAGCCCGCGCCCTGCCGGGCGCATTCGTCGCCCCAGTATTTGATCAGCGGGTGGGACAGCGTTTCCAGCACCACCCCGACCTTCATGCCCTTGGTGTCGATGGGCTTGCCCGGGGCCGCCGAAGCGCGGCGGGGCCAGAGCATTTGCGCACCCGCTGCCGCACCGGTCAGCAGGGCGACCTTCATCAGCATGCGTCGTTCGGCCCCGTTCATGGCTTTGCCTTTCGTTCAGTGGGTCGATTTTGACGGTTCATGGATGGACGAGAATTCGTTTTGCAATTCGATGAGGTGTCGCCGCATGGCGCGTGCCGCGCCGGCCGCGTTCCTGGCCTCGATCGCACGCAATATGCGCATGTGGCCGGCCTGCTGGCGGGCGCGAAACGCCAGGACGGCATGCCGCGCGGCGGCATCGAGCGAGTTCCAGGTGTCGCTGTAGAGGACACGCACGGCGTTCAGCATTTCCGACAGGACCGACTGATGGGCCGCCGCGGCAATGGCGGCATGAAAATCAAGACCGAGCTGGGCATATTCCCCATCCGCCGCGCGGGCGCGCTTGCCGGCAGCGGACCGGATTTGCGTCAGATCGGCGGCAGTCGCCCGCTCCGCGGCCAGCGAGGCGAGGCGCACCTCAAGGAGAATCCTGGTCTCAATGAGCTCCTCGAAGAGCGTGACCGGCGAGCGGGCCGGCACCTTCAGGGGCGCGGTCGACCAGGTGCCGGGCTCGGCGAGAAAGAAGGTGCCGACACCCTGGCGGCGCTCGACCACCCCCATCGCCGCCAGACCCTGAATGGCCTCGCGCAGCGACGATCGTCCCACCGACAGCTGTTTGGCCAAGTCGCGCTCCGCCGGCAGACGGTCACCCGCCTTGAACCCAAGGCGGGCAAACAGTTCCGGGATCTCACTCATGACCGCATGCGGCAATGAGGCGGGCCGACGCATCTGCTCCTCCGGCCATCAGACCACTTGACACAGCCTACTCGCTCTTTTTTCATTGTCAACAGCGCATCGCTGCACGCCCGACCGGACGGTTCGTCACCGACGGCGATGTTGTCAGTGCTGGCCGCAGATCGCTCACGGCGGCTGCGGGCTTACGCGGGGTCCGTTGGTGGGGGAGAATGGCGGCAATGACGGAGGTGAAGCTGGTCAGCTTGCCCGGCGACGGAATCGGCCGCGAGGTGATCGAGGCGACGCTGTTCGTCCTGAGGTCGGCCGGCAGGTTGTGGGACGTTGATTTCGTGATCGAGCCCGTTGACGCGGGCGCGGCGCGCTTTGCGCGCAGCGGCGTGGTCTATAGCGAGCAGGACTTCGAACTCTGCCGCGCTGCCGACGCAATTCTGCTGGGGGCGCTCGGCCTGCCGGACGTCGTGCACCGAGACGGCACCGAGGCAGGCCCCGACCTGCAATTCCGCCTGCGCTTCGATCTCGATCTCTACGCCGGGGTGCGGCCGGTGCGACGCTACGCTTTTGCGCCCGGTCCGCTGGCCGGTCGCGACGCCTTCGCCTTCACGATCATCCGGGAGAATACCGAAGGACTCTATGCCTCGCGCGGCGGCGGCGCGGTCATCGCGGACAAGGTTGCCACCGACACGCTGATCATCACCGCGGCCGGTGCCGACCGCATCATCCGCTTCGCGTTCGACCATGCGCTCGCCTCCCCCCCGGTTGCCGGCGCGCCGCTCGTCACCTGCGTGGATAAGTCGAACGTGCTGCGCAGTTACGCGTTCTTCCGTTCGCGCTTCGACGCACTGGCCAGGGGCTACGCGCCGCGCGTGCGGTCCGAGCGGGCCTATGTCGATGCGTTTTGCGCCCAGATGGTGCTGCGTCCCGCCTCCATCCATGTCGCCGTCGCCGAGAACATGTTCGGCGACATCATCTCCGACCTTGCCGCCGGCATCGTCGGCGGGCTTGGCCTCGCTCCGTCCGGCGACATCGGCGACCGCCACGCGGTGTTCCAGCCATCGCACGGGTCCGCGCCCACGATCGCCGGCCGGGATGAGGCGAATCCTGTCGCAACCATCCTGAGCGGCGCGATGATGCTGGAGTGGCTGGCGCGGAACCCGCCGATGCAGGGTCTCGCTGCGATGGCTCGCGACATCCGCGAGGCAGTCGATCGTGCGCTGGAGAATCCCCATGCGCGAACGCGCGATCTGGGCGGCGATGCGGGAACGCTCACCTGCGCCCAGGCGGTGGTTGCCGCACTTCGCGGCCCGCAGGGTTGCGGGAACGGATCGGCGGCTGCGGCAGGTTCCTGAGCAGCGCAATGCCGGTCGCGGAAGCCCTACGCAGAATGGGTCGGCTGCTGCATCAACGCAGCCGCCGGCAACGACGTGGCCGCGATACGCCGGGCCCTGGACGGCCTTTGCTGCGCCCCCCGGCCGGCGCGCGGGCGCCTGGTCCTGGTATGGCGCGCGGCGGATGACGGCTCGACTACGTCCCGACACCGCCCGCTGCGTCCGCCGCCATGCGGGGTTGCGCCGCGCCACACGAAACGCTAGTCCAGGGCGGCATGCTGCTGTAGCTCAGTGGTAGAGCACCCCCTTGGTAAGGGGGAGGCCGACAGTTCAATCCTGTCCAGCAGCACCAGCCCCCCCGGGCGCGAGGCAGGCATCGGGCAGGGAGCGTGCAATCGCGCTGGCGTGCGCGTCCGCTCGGCTCTAGCGTGAGAGTGGTTTCCACCATCCGGAATTCTGCACCTGCGCCCCTGGTGCAGGGCAGCCTGAGCGCGACATGCCCGATGCCGTTTCCCCTCTCCGCGATGCCTCCCTGACGGCGATGCCCCTGCGGGCCGGGCTGGTGCTGCGCCGGCTGATCTGGCCGCTCGCCCTGCGGCTTGCCGTGCGGCTGCGTCTGCTCGCACCGCCGCCGGGCGATGCCGGCGGCGGTGTGCCGGTGGGGCGGGCGCTGGCGTTGCGCGGGCGGCTGCGCCACGGCCTCCCGCGCCGCCGCCGGAGGGAGGCAGTGGCGCGCCTGCGCCGCTTTCCGGGTTTCAGCGGCAGCGCCTATGTCACGCTCAATCCCGATCTGCGCTGGCTGGTACGCAACCCCGCGTCCCACGCCCTGTTCCATGGCGCCTGTGCCGGGCGGACGCTGTTCCGGCCGGAGCGGCTCGCCCGTGCGCTCGGGGAGGTGCGGGCACCTGCCGCGGTCGGCGAACCGCCGGCGGACCTTGCCGCATTGTGCGCCCGCGCCGGGCGGGTCGGCATCCTGGTCAGTTCGCACGGCAACGTGTTCATGCAGGATATTGCCGACGATCTCGCCGCCGACCTGGCCGCAACCGGAATCGCGGTGGAGCGGATGGACGAACATGCGGCACCGCATTGCCGACCGCCGCTCTCGATCGTCGTCGCCCCGCACGAATTCTTCGTCCTCGGTGCCGGGCGCGGCTGGATCCGCGCCGATGTGTTGACAGAGGCAGTGATGCTGAACACCGAGCAGGCGCAGACGCGGTGGTTCGCGCTCGCACTCCCGTTCATGCTCGCCGCGCGCGGTGTCATCGACCTCAATGCCCAGATGTGCGGCCTGTTCGCCGCCGCCGGCCTGCCCGCACTGCAAATCACCCCGGCCTCACCGCATGCCGGCGCCGTGCTCGATGCCGCGGACCGCAGGCATCCGCTGTTCCGTGTGCTGCCGGCAGCGGCGCGGCGCGATCCCGATCCGGCAGCGCCATTCGCCGACCGGCCGCTCGACATCGCCTTCTTCGGCGCCGCCACCGCGCAGCGGTCCGCATTCTTTGCCCGCCACGCGGGATTTTTCGCCGGCTGCGAAAGCTTCCTCTACTGCCGTCCGCAGGCGCGCGGGCCGATCCGCGGCGACGGCGCCGACGGCGCGCTGTCGCGCATTGCGCGCCATGTCGGCGGACATGCGCGCATCACCCTCAATCTGCATCGCGACGAGTTCGGCTATTTCGAGTGGCACCGCGTCGTCCGACTCGGTCTCTCGATGGGCAGCGTGGTGGTCTCCGAGCCCAGCCAGCCGCATCCGGCTCTGCACGCCGGCGTGCATTTCTTCGAGGCGCCATCGCGGCAGATTCCGGAGCTGATCGAATGGCTGCTGCGCACGCCGGATGGCCGGCGTGCCGCCGCGGCGGCGCAGGAGGCGGCGCGGCGGACGCTCGGGCAGACCTTTGCGCCGGCACGCAACGGTGCGCGGCTGCTGCAATTCCTGCTCGATGGCGCCCGCACGGCATGAGCGGCGCGCCCTATCCGGCGGCGCGGGCCGAAACGCTGTTCGTCCACGAAAGCGCGCCGGCGGACGCGGATCTGATCAGTGTTACCGTCAGCCTGCACAATTATGCGCGCTTCCTGCCCGCCTGTCTCGACTCGGTGATGGCACAGACGCATCGTGCGCTCGACCTGATCGTGGTCGATGATGCCTCCGACGCCGATGAGGGGGCGGCGGCCGCGGTGGCGTGGCTGGCGGACAATGCTCGGCGCTTCGCCCGCGCCGTGGTGTTGCGGCACCTGCGCAACCAGGGCGTTGCCGCGGCGCGCAATACCGGCTTCGCCGCTGCGCGCAGCGGGCTCGTGTTCGTGCTCGACGCCGACAACCTGCTCTATCCGCGCGCGATCGCCCGGCTGTTTGCCGCGATGGCGGACGAGCCGTTCGATGCCGCGTACACCCAGCTCGAATTCTTCGGCGCCGAACAGCGCCTCGGCTATGCCGACATCTGGCGGCGGGAGAATTTTCTGCATGAGAATTACGTCGATGCGATGGCACTGGTGGCGCGGCGCGCCTGGCAGCTGGTCGGCGGCTACACGCCGATCGACGGCGGGTGGGAGGATTACGATTTCTGGTGCAAGTTCATCGATCACGGCCTGACCGCCGGCTTCGTGCCGGAGGCGCTGTGCCGCTATCGCGTGCATGAGCACTCCATGCTGCACACCGAGCATCGCGGCCGGCGGCAAAGCCTTGCCGTGCAACTGACGCTGCGGCATCCGTGGCTGCGGGTGGAATAGCGCCCGGCCGGCGCCCGGTTGCTTCGGCGCCAAACCATGCCATGATCGGGTGATGCGCCGGACCCTTGCCCTGCTGCTGCTGGCCCTTCCCCTGCCCGCGACGGCCGACCCGCCGCCCGCGGTCGCGGAACTGACCTATGACGGCTATGCCTCGCGCTTCCGTGTGCTGACGATGGAAAGCGAGTTGCTGCTGGCGCCGGGCGGCTATCGCATCGTGCTCTCCGGCCGCACCGCCGGCATGGTGGGGCTGCTCTATCACGCCAACTGGCGCAGCTCGGCCGAAGGGAAGTGGGACGGCGCCGACGTGGCGCCGGTGCATTTCGACAACACCGGCACCTTCGGCGGCCAGCCGCGCCATATCGCCATGGACTTCGTGCGCGGCGATCCCGAACTGCGCGCCGAGGAACCGCCCGATGACGGGGAGCATCTGCCGCTCGCGCCCGGCCTGGCGGCGCACGCGATCGACAGCCTCAGCGTCACCACCCTGGTGATCCATCAGTTCGCCACGCTCGGCCATTGCGAGGGCGAGGTCACGGCGTTCGACGGACGCCAGGCGGAGCGGCTGACACTGCGCTCGGTCGGCAGCGAGTATCTGCCGCCCACCGGCCGTTCCTCCTGGTACGGGCCGACGCTGCGCTGCGATCTGCGCTCGCATGTCGTGGGCGGCTTCTTCCGCGACGAGAAGCCGGAGGAGCGCGATTACACCGACACGATCTGGATGGGAACCGTGCTGCCCAACCTGCCGCCGATGCCGGTGCGGTTCACCGCGACCACGCATCATCTCGGCCGCATCACGCTCTATCTGGTCGGCGCGAAGCTGCGCGATGCCAGCACGCTCACCGCCACGCGGCCGTGATGGGCGCAGGCCGGGCCGGGGTTCAGTGGATTTCGCCCGCCCGCCGCAGCGCCTCGCGCATCGTCGCAGCGGTGAAGCCGGGGGCACGGGCGAGGTCGAGGATCACCTTCTCGCGCCGCGCGATCAGCGCGATCGCCTCGGGCAGACGGCGCACCGCGGCGGCGGGCACGACCACGGCGCCGTGATGGTCGGCATGAATCACATCGTCGTGGTTGCAGACCATGCCGAACACGTTCACCATGCAGCGCATCTGCACCAGATGCACATGCGCATGGCTCGGTCCGACACGCCCGCCGACGATCTGGAAACCCTTCGCCAGCGCATCGAGATCGCGGAACGAACCGTTGGTGACGCAGCCGGCGACGCCGAGCGCGTGATGCACCGTCGATTGCACCTCACCCCAGAAGGCGCCGTAGCCGGGCCGGTCGTCGATGTCCTGCAACACGGCGACGGTCGGCAGGCCGGCGGCGGCGACGTAGTCGTACCAGTCCTCGCGCGGCGGGATGACGCCCCGCGGCGCCTCTCTCGCACGGATCAGGCCGGTGCGGGCGAGGCCCACCATCGGCGGCAGCGCGCGATCCGCCGCCACCATCGGCTCGACCGTGAAGCCCAGCGCGCGGCGCTCGGGTGCCACCAGTTCGAGGCCGTTGCAGATGGTCGGCGTGTCCCACTGGCGCAGCGCATCGAGATCGGCGCGCGTGAAGGGAAAGTCGGTCATGCCGGTCGCTCCCGCGGCTGAAGGCGCCGCAGTGTCGCGCGGCGGCGCCTTGCGGGCAACCGACGCGGCGGCATGCGTGACCGGCGCCGGACCATGAGCGGGGCGGGCTGGCGTCCGGCCGATCACGATGCGCCGTCGGTGTTCCGCCCCGAGCACCTGCTGCGCGAGGCGCGGCGGCAGCGTCGGCTGCCGGAGCTGTCGGTGCCGGAGGTGTGCGTGCTCGACCCCGACGGCGACGTCGTGCGGGCGCTGCGCCACGCCGGGCGCGCCCGGCCGGGTGCCGGCTGGGCCTGCTACCACACCGAACTGAGCGAGTTCACGCTGCCCGACGGCAGCGCCGCCGGCATCGTCGGCTGCGCGGTCGGTGCGCCGTTCGCGGTGCTGATCGCCGAGCAGTTGTTCGTCTCCGGCTGCCGGCTGCTGGTCAGCATCACCTCCGCCGGCCAGGTCGGCGACCTGCCGACGCTGCCTGCGGTCGTCGTGATCGATCGCGCGCTGCGCGACGAGGGCACCAGTGCCCGCTACCTGCCGGCGGAGGCCGGCCCCTTCGTCGCCAATCCGGACATGGCGCTGCTGGCGCGGGTGGAGGCGGCGGTGCGGGCGGCGCTGCCGGCGGCGGAGGGGACCATGGTGCATCGCGGCGCCACCTGGACCACCGATGCGCCGTACCGCGAGACCGAGACGGCGATCGCCGCGGCCCGCGCGCTCGGCGTGCTGGCGGTGGAGATGGAGGCGGCGGCGCTGCATGCCTTTGCCGCGGCGCGCGGGGCGAAGCTGGTGTGCTTCGCCCATGTCACCAACACCATGGGCCAGGCCGATGGCAACGATTTCGAGAAGGGCGAGGCGGACGGAACGGTGACGGCGCTGCGCCTGATCGCCGCCGCCGCCGCCGCCTTCCGCGCGATGCCGGCCGCGGGTTAGCGGGCCGCCGAAAGACCGGAAGGGTCGGTTTTTCCGCGACCTGGCATCAGAACGCCACCCTGTCCCCGCCCTTCAGTTCCAGAATGCTGCGCGCCTCGTCCGGGGTCGCGATGTCCAGGCCGAGTCCTTCGATGATCTGGCGGACGAGGCGGACCTGCTGGGCGTTCGATTCGGCGAGGCGGCCGGGGCCGGCCCACAGGCTGTCCTCCAGCCCGACGCGGACATTGCCGCCCATCGCCGCCGCCATCGCCGCGATCGGCAACTGGTTGCGCCCCGCCCCCAGCACCGACCATCGGTAGTGATGGCCGAACAGCCGGTCGGCGGTGCGCTTCATGTGCATCACGTCGTCCGGGTGCGGGCCGATGCCGCCGAGGATGCCGAACACCGTCTGCACGAACAGCGGCGGCCTGACGAGGCCGCGGTCGAGGAAATGGGCGAGGTTGTAGAGATGCGAGGTGTCGTAGCATTCGAACTCGAACCGCGTGCCGGAATCGCCGAGCGTGGTCAGCACGAACTCGATGTCCTTGTAGGTGTTGCGGAACACGAGATCCCGTGACGCCTCCAGCGCCTTCGGCTCCCACTCGTGCTTCCATTCCCGGTAGCGGCCGAGCATCGGAAAGAGGCCGAAATTCATCGACCCCATATTGAGCGACGCCACCTCCGGCTTGAACGTCGCGGCCGGGCGCACCCGCTCCGCCACCGTCATGAACGGCGCGCCACCGGTGGTGAGGTTCACCACCGCGTCGGTCTGCTGCTTGATGCGCGGCAGGAAGCGGGCGAAGGCTTCGGGCGACTGGTCGGGCCGGCCGTCATTGGGGTCGCGCGCATGCAGATGCACGATCGCGGCACCGGCTTGCGCCGCGCCGACTGCGGCCGAGGCGATCTCCTCCGGTGTCACCGGCAGGTGGGGCGACATGGTCGGCGTATGGATCGCGCCGGTCACGGCGCAGGTGATGATGACTTTCTTGCTGCCCGGCTTGCTGCTTGCCACGTCCTGTTTCCTCCGCTGCCTGCCGTTACGAACCGATCTCGCGCGCCGCGCGGCGCTTGTGGGCGGCGAGCGCCATCAGCCGCCGGTCGCGCCACGCCTGCCGTTCGGCCAGCTTTTCGGCCGGCACGGCCCGCCGCCGCGCCGCCTCGATCTCCGCCAGGGCGGCGCGCCAGTCGGCACGGCGCTGCATGGTGGGATGGAGACGCTGATAGACCGGCTCATACCGTTCCACATAGTCGCGCACGCCGCCGGGGGCGTTGAGGTCGATGGTCTCGAACGGCCCCATGAAGCTCCAGCGCAGCGCCAGACCCTCGCGGATGCCGATATCGACATCCTCGATGCTGGCATAGCCGTCGGCGACGAGGCGGAACGCCTCCTCCAGCAGCGCGCCCTGGAGACGGTTCATCACGAAACCGTCGAGTTCGCGCTTCATCACGATCGGCGCGTGCCCGGCCGCGCGCAGGAAGGCGGCGGTGCGGTCGATCACGGCGGGATCGGTCCATGGCGCCGGCACCACCTCGGCCGCCGGAATGAGATAGGGCGGGTTGATCGGGTGGACGACGAGGCAGCGTCCGCGTCCCGCGAGGTGTTCGGTGAACAGGGAGGGCATGATCGCCGAGGTCGAACTCGCCAGCACCGCACCGGGGGGGGCGAGGCGGTCGAGCCGGCTGAAGATTTCGCGCTTCACCGCGACATCCTCGAACGTGCTTTCCTGCACGTGGTCGGCGCCGGCCAGTGCCGCCTCCAGCGTCGCGGCGCGGTGCATGCGGCCGCGCACCGTTGCCGCGCCGTCATCGAGCAGGCCGTGGGCGGCGAGGTCGGGCAGCAGCGCCTCGATATAGCTGAGCGCATCGGCCGGCGCGTCCTGCCGCCCGTCCCACAGCACCACCTCGTGGCCGGCGCGGGCGTAGCTGATCGCCCAGGCGCGGCCGATGAAGCCGGTTCCGATGATGGCGACCCTGGCCATGCCGTGTCCTCCCGTCCTGTGGGCGCCAGGGTGCGCCGGGCCGGCGCGGTTGCCAAGCCAGGGTGCAGCGGATGCGGATCAGGGATGCCGGTGGATCGGATCGACCCAATGGACGGTGTGCGGCGTCTCCACCGGCGCGATGTCGAGGTTGACCACCACGGCCTCGTTGTCGCTGCGCACCAGGACGCATTCCAGCGCCTCGTCCGCGCTGGCGTTGATTTCCTGATGGGGAACGTAGGGCGGGACATAGATGAAGTCGCCCGGCCCGGCCTCCGCCACAAATTCCAGATGGTCGCCCCAGCGCATGCGGGCGCGCCCGCGCACCACATAGATCACGCTTTCCAGCGCGCCGTGATGGTGGGCGCCGGTCTTGGCGTCGGGGTGGATGCGCACGGTGCCGGCCCACAGCTTCTGCGCGCCGACGCGCGCGGCATTGATCGCGGCGGCGCGCTCCATGCCCGGGGTCTGCGCCGTGTTGGGGTCGAGCTGGTCGCCGCGGATGACGCGCACACCCGCGCTGCGCCAGTCCGGTCGCGATGGATCAGGATCGGTCATGGGCGGGAGTCTCGGACATCGGCCGCAGGATGGCAAGCCGCCGACGCGGCGGCGCAACGGCAGTGGGGTTCTGCCGATGGCCTCAACCCGGCCAGGGCGGGCCGGTTCCGGCCGGCAGCGGAAACAGGCGGAACGGCCGCCGCCTGCGCTTGCGCTTGCGGGGCACGAAGGCGGGAAACGGGCCGTCCGGCCTTCCGGTCGCCGCTACCGGTTTCTCTTCCGCCGTCTCCGGCGCCGGTTTCGGCGGCGCGGGCGGCCTGGTCCGGCGCGGCTTGCGGCGGGCGGGAA